>JBBQVZ010000020.1:0-35888 GCA_038211015.1 Actinomycetota bacterium
ACTCGCTCGATAACCCGAGCCTCATGAGCGGGGCATCGGCCTCGATCCTGGTGAGCGGGCCCCCCGACACGCAGGGTCCGACGACGCCGGGGACACCCACCGGCGCGAGCCCGTCCGCGGGCATGATCCAGATCAGCTGGAGCGCGTCAACCGACGCCTCCCCGCCGATCACCTACCGGATCTATCGCGACGGGAACCCGACCTCTGTCGGTCAGACCACCTCGCTCACGTTCATGGATCCGGGCCTGACGCCCGGGACCAGCCACACGTACACCGTGGATGCCGTGGACTCGCTGAACAACCCGAGCCTGATGAGCGGGGCATCGGCGTCGATCCTGGTGAGCGGTGGGGCGACCCCTCCCATCTTCGCCGACGACTTCTCCGCGGGGAACCTGCTGGCCTGGACGTCGTTCACGCGCATCACGATCGACAACGCGAACGGATCACCGGCCGCGCCGTCGGCACGTGCGAGCGTCACGAGCCAGTCGGCGTTCGCGTACCGCGATCTCCCGAGCACCACGATGACGCCGTGCATCAGTCTCAACGTGAACCTGTCGGCCGGCAACGGGGTGGATCTGCTCCGGCTGCGCACACCCGCCGGTGGTCCGATCATCAAGGTGGTCGCCACGGCGGCGGGAACGCTGCAGCTCCGCTCGGACTTCGGGGGCACCACGTTCAACTCCGGCGTGGCCCTGGGGACCGGCTGGCACTCGATCGAGCTCTGCGGGACCGTGGGCAGCGCCACCACATGGAACCTCTACCGCGACGGGGTCCAGATCGTGACGAACTGGCAGGCCGACACCGGCACGACGCCGGTCGGCCGGGTCCAGATCGGTGACACGGCGGCCAAGACGTTCACGGCCAACTTCGACAACGTGCGGTTGGACCTGGTCGTCGGGGGTTGACGCGAGCGACGGGGTCGCTTGAGCGACCCCGTCGGCTCGTCGATAGTCGAGGGATGCGAAGGGCGACGGACCGGCGGAAGTGGCGCGGACGGCCCCTCGCACGGGCGCTCGTCGTTCCTGCCGTCATGGCCGTGACGTTCTTCGCGGGATCGCCCGCCGCGCACGCGCATCCGATCGGCAACTTCACGCTCAACCTCTACAGCGGGATCCAGGTCCTGCCGGGCCGCGTGCACATCGACTACGTCCTGGAGATGGCGGAGATCTCGACGCAAGAGCAGAAGGCGGGGATGGATCTGGACGAGGACGGCGAGATCACCGAGGCCGAGCGCGAGGGATTCGCCGATCGCGCCTCCACGCAGATCCTGACGAACCTCACGATGCTCGCGAACGGACAGCCGGTCGCGATCGTGCTGGTGGACAGCACCATACGGTTCCGGACCGGGCAGGGCGGGTTGGATCTGCTGTACATGCAGGCGACGTTCGAGGGCGAGCTGCCCCCATCGGGCGAGATCCGATACACGGATGTGAACTTCGACACGCGGCCCGGGTGGCGGGAGATCGCCGTCGCGGCCGGGCCTGGCGTGGCGATCACCGCCTCGACCGCCCCCGACCACACCCAATCGGACGAGCTGAAGTCGTACCCCGCCAACCTCACCACGCAACCGCTCAACGTGCGGGAGGCCACGTTCAGCTTCCAGCCCTCGGACGCACCCGTCGAGCCGACGGTCCCGGCCGGCGAGGCAACTTCCGGAAACTCTTCGCCCGCCGGCTCCGGTGGGTTCGCCGACCTGCTCGCGACATCGTCCTCGGAGCGCGCCATCGGGTTGCTCCTGGTCCTGGCGTTCGGTTTCGGGTTCCTCCACGCGCTCGGGCCGGGCCACGGCAAGACGATCATGGCCGCCTCCACGCTCAGCGGCTCGGTGCGACTGCGACAGGCGCTGACGCTCGGGGGCGTCGTCGCGCTGATGCACTGCGCGACCGTCGTCGGCCTGGGCGCGATCGCGTACGCAGCGTCGCGGACGATCTCGTCCGAGCGCGTGTACTCGGGATTGCGGCTGATCACGGCCCTCGTCGTGCTGATCGTCGGCGCGGTGATGCTCGTCGTGCGGTGGCGCCAGCGGCACGCGGGTGACGACCACGGTCACGAGCATCACGAGCACGGCGGTCATCGTCATCCCACAACGTCGCCGTCGCCGGGAAGCACGGGTCTCGACCGAGCGGGGATCGCGGCGGTCGCGGCGTCGGGCGGCCTGATCCCCTCACCGAGCGCCGTCGTCGTCCTGCTGGGCGCGATCGCGGTCGACCGGATCCCGCTGGGGGTCGCGCTCGTGGTCGCGTTCAGCATCGGCCTGGCCGCCTCGCTGGTCCTGGTCGGCGTGGTCAGCCACTACGCCAAGACCCGACTGGGGCGGACCGAGAGCCGGATCGGCGAGTGGCTCCCGCTGGTGGCCGCCGCCACGATCTTCGTCGTGGGGGTCGTGCTGACCGTGCAGGCCATGGGGTCGATCGACGCACTCCGCGGTTAGATCCGGGCAAGTGGGTAGGGTGGAGGTGTGAACGCGCAGCTCCAGGAGATCGCCGACCGGATCGACACCACCGTCGACGAGCTCCTGGCGTTCCTGGACTCCCCCGCCGGCCGCAGGTTGCGAAAGCACCTGGCAACGGGGCTGATCGTCTCGGTTCCCCTGGTGATGCGGCTCCCCTGGCTCAAGCGAACGCCGATCGGCAAGCTGATCGAGCTGGGCGGCGGGGCCGCCCTTCTGGTGAAGCTCGCCGAGCTGATCCGCGACTGGGAGCGTGACCACCCAGACGTCCCCGAACCCCGCGTGATCGACGTTCCGCCGGCGAGTCCGGCCTAGTCTGACTCAGACCAGCGATCCCGCGCGACGTCCCGTCGCCTGGATCACCTCGCGGGCCGCACGGAGTCCCGTCTCGACGCCGCCGTTCAGGTAACCCTGGCTGTACGTCGACGTGTGCTCGCCGGCGAAGTGCACGTTGCCCTGCGGACGCCCCATGTAGCCGAAAAAGCTCGTCCACTGTCCGGGGAGGAACGCGGCGTACGAGCCCTTCACCCATGGATCGTCCACCCACGAGTCCAGCCAGGAACGTCGGTTGAACGAAGCCCGCATGCCGGGGAGATACGTGTCCAGGAACGTCAACGCGTCGTCGACCACGCCCGCGGGTGCCGGCGCATGAGGCACGTCCGTCGGGTAGCCCGCCGCGGTCTTCCCGCCCGTGTAGATGGTCAGCAAGCTGCCGGGGCCGGGCTCCGCCAGAGCGCTGTCCCAGCTGTCGGACTTGGGAACGTCCAGGTCGAACAGGCCGTTCCATCCGAACGTCGGGAACCGATCCTCGAACTGCAGCAGCACCTTCGCGTTCGTCCCCATCCCCAGCTCGCGGATCGCCTTGAGGCGTTTCGCGTCCAGGCCCGCGTCGTCGAGGTCGACGTCGCGGAGCGTGGTGAACGGCAGACAGAGCACCACGTGGTCGGCGACGACCGGCGACGTGACACCTCCGAAGACGAGCTCGTACGCACCGTAGGAACGCTCCCGCATCGCCTCGAGCGGGGCCTCGAGGTGCAGCGCGTCCGCGGGGAGCAGCTCGGCGAGCATGTTCGGCACCTGATCGTTCCCGCCGCGGATGTGGTAACGCTCGTCGGCGGGTCCGCCCGGATACGGCGTTATGTACGTGTCGAGCAGCGTGATGGCCGACGTGTCCTCGGGGTCGATGCCCCAGAAGCCGGTGAGCCCGACGTCCATCGAGAGGCCGAGGAGCGACGTGCTCCCGCCCGGCACGTTCGCATCCATCCACTCGCGCATCGTCATCCGGTCGAACGCCTTCGCCCCCGGTCCCGCCTGCCGCCACCGATACGGCCCGACCTCCTTGGCGTCGCGCACGAGCCGGCGGATCACGACGTCGAAGTGCTCGCGCACGTCGTGTCGATCCCGCAGCTCGCCGTCCAGGATCAGGAGGCCGTCGACGTCGCCCTGTTCCTCGTACGCAGGCCACAGGTCGTCGAGGTGCAGGCCGAGCGAGGCCACGAGCCGCCGGAGCTGCACGTGCCGCGTGTCGACGAACTCCCCGCCGTGTTCGGCCACCTGTCCGTTGTCGAACGTCCGGGCGGTCCAGCAACGACCGCCCACGCGGTCGCGCGACTCGTACAGGTCCGCACGGATGCCGTGCTGTTGCAACTTGTACGCGCAGGAGACGCCCGCGAGCCCCGCGCCCACCACGACGACACGAGCGTCGTGTGGTCCCCGGCGGAGCGGGCGCGCCAGCGCCGAGAGCGGCGGAACGGCGATCGCCGCGGCCCCCAACACCCCGGCGCCTTGCAGCAGCTGCCGGCGGCTCACCAGCCGGCCATGCAGCTCGATCGCCTCATCCGTCGACAGGGCACGATCGGACGGGAGCGCCGCATGCACGTCGGCCAGCTCGCGCATCGCCCGCATCAGCGGCGTCCTTCGTCCCAACGCGTGCTCCCTTCAATCGGTCGTTCGCGACAGGCGCGACCGTACCGCAGGAGCGAGGGACGCTGCAGCAGGGCGTCGGCTAGAGATGGTCGGCTATCCGGAAGAACGCCTCCTCCTCTTCGCGGAGTCTCCGGTTCATGTCCGCGAGCGCGGCGAACGCACCCACCCACAGGACCGCGAACCCCACGCCGAGGTTGAACAGGCCGCCGATCTCGTAGATCCCGAGCACCATCAGGACGAACCCCACGACGAGGAGCGCGTCCGCGACGAGCTCGCGGGGCCGGATCGAAGGCATGCGGATATCGGGGCGACGGAGCGTATCCACGGATAGCCCGCCTACACGGGAAGGCGGATGAGGACGGCGTCCAACAACTCCACCGCCTGCGCCGTCGCCTCGTCTTCTCCCTGTTCGGCGGAACGGGCGAGCAACGATTGGCGGGCCCGCACGACGGCGACCCGATGTTCCCCGCTGACCGTCAACAGCTCGAGAACCGCTTCCTCGCCCACGGCTCCCGCGCTCGCGAGCGAGAGGGCCTGCTCCGTCAACACCTCTGAGGTCGTCATGACGATCTCCCTTCCACATGGATGGATCTCGCTCGGTCGACGACCGGAGCGAGCGATCTACGTATCGAAGGAGAACGGGGGACCGCGCCGGACGAGCCCGGAGGCGAGCCTGGACGTTGCGATCGACGCGACGGGGATGCGGACGTCCCCGATCAGCCACAGGAGCGCCGAGCGGGTGCCGGCTTCGGCCGAGACCAGCGCCGGGATCACGTCGGGGTGGTCGCTGCGCCCTGCGTCGAGTGACGTGGTCGGCCGGTCGGAGGCGATCGCTGCCAGCACGGTCATCGGACCGATCCTGGCGCCGACCGGATCGCGCGCGGTCGACCCCACGTCGGTCCGTGGCAACGTCAACGATGCGACCGACCACACCAGGACGACGCCGATGAGCGCGATGGCGGCGCTCCGTGGACGGGCGTCGAGCGTTCCCACCCGACGAGGGTAGGCGTTCGTAGCCGCCGCCCGCAACCGCGACCCTTCCGATCTGTGCGAGCATCGGCACGTGGCCGACGAGCGTCCATCGACCGGGTACGACGAGAGACCTTTCGCGGTGCTCGATGTCGGGTCGAACTCCGCGCGGATGATCGTCTTCCGTCTGCGCGCCGAGGAACACCTCGACGTGATCGAGGATGCGCGCGCGCCGCTTCGGCTAGCGCGGGAGCTGCATTCTGGGGCCGAGCTCGGTCCCGAGGCGATCGCACGGACCCTCGAAGCCCTCCGGGACTTCCGCGCCGTCGCGGAGGGGGCGGGCGCCGACCGGATCCTGGCGGTCGCCACCTCGGCAGTGCGCGACGCGCTCGACGGACACCTCCTGCTCGAACGCGCGCGAGAGCTCGGCGTGCCGCTTCAGGTCATCGACGGCGACACCGAAGCCCGGCTCGGCTTCGTCGGCGCCGTCCACGACCTGGCCGTCACGAGCGGCGCGACCGTCGACGTCGGCGGTGGGAGCGCGGAGATCTCGCGGTTCCACGACCGTCGCCTGCACCGCACGTGGATGTTCGAGCTCGGCTCGCTCCGGATGAGCGACCGGTTCCTCGACGACGACCCGCCGACCGGTTCGCAGCTCAAACGGTTGCGCAAGCACGTCGCCGAAACGCTCGAGGACGCCGAGATCGATGGCCTGTCGGGCGGCGAGGTCCTGGTCGGCATCGGGGGGACGGTTCGCAACCTGGCGAAGATCGACATGCATCGCACCGAGCACCCCCTCCGCCTGCTGCACGGCTACGAGCTCCCGGCCGATCGCCTGGAGGTCATCCTCGGCGACCTGGCGGGCAAGACGATGAAGCGCCGGGCCCAGATCTCGGGGCTGAACCCCGACCGCGCCGACTCCGTGATCGGCGGCGCGGTCGTGTTGCTGGAGGTCATGTCCGCGCTCCAAGGGGACCGGATCGTCGTCTCCAGCCGCGGCGTCCGCGAGGGACTCGCCCTCGGCGGGCCCGACGCGTCCGTCCCGCCGCCACGCTGGGTGCGTACGATCTCGATCGCGACGCTCTCCGCTCGGTTCGGTACCTGGGACGGGAACGCGGCCGACCGCCGAACGACGATCGCGACGCGGTTGCACGACTCGCTCGATCCAGAGGCGCGCGATGCGATCCGCGAGATGCTGGTCCACGCCTCGACCGTCCTCGACATCGGGAGAGCGATCGACTATTACGACCGCTTCGAGCACGCGGCGATGATCGTGACGTCGGCGGACCTCGGAGGGTTCACGCACGAGACGCTCGGCATCCTGTCGGCGATCCTGCGACAGGCCGACGACGACATCCGGCTCGGTCCGTACCGGCGGCTGATCGAAGGCGAGGACCGTTCCGCCGTGCTTCGGGCCGCCACGGTGCTGGCGCTCGCCGACGAGCTGAAGCGGCGGATCCCGCCCTCGCTACCCGCCGTGATCTCCTGCACCTGGCATCCCTCCGCGTTCGTCGTCGAGGGCGCGTTCCCGTCCGGATGGCGGCCCCGCGGCGTCGCGGAACGCTTCCGGCAGGTGTTCGGGCGGCCGCTCCACGTTCTGTCCAGCCGCTCCGCCTAGGATGATGCTCCTCTGGGCAACGAGGAGAAGCGGGTGAAGATCCTCACGATCGACCTGGGCACGAGTGCCACGAAGGCGGTCCTGTGGTCGGAGGACGGACCGATCGCGATCGCACGGGTTCCCGTGCGCTTCGAACACCCGCGTCCTGGCTGGGTGGAACAAGATCCGGAGGAATGGTGGTCGTCGGCCATCGCCGCCTGCGCGCAACTTCCTGCGGAAGAGCGGGCGCAGGTCGACGCCGTCGGTTTCTCGAGCCAACGCGACACGTTTGTTCCCGTGTCAACGGCGGGAGAGCCTATGGGCCGGGCTATCGCGGCAGCCGATCGAAGAGCAACGGAGGAGGCTGCAGCACTCGGCGCGGACTACCACGTACTCACCGGGGTGGTGGCCGATGCCGGCTCGGTCGCCGCGAAGGTCGCGTGGATGCGACGACACGAACCGGAACGGCTCAGTGAGGGTCAGCGCTGGATCCTGGGACCGAGAGACCTCGTTGCCTTCCGGTTGACCGGTCGTGCAGTCACCGACACGTCGGTGGCATCACGGAGCGGCTTGATCGCCCTCGACGGAGCCGGGCTCGAAGGAGCTGAGGTCCTCCCGGAGATCGTCGGTTCGACCACGATCATCGGCGATGTCCTGCCGGAGATGACCGGCGCCCTCGGTGTGAGGGCCGGTACACCCGTCGTCGCCGGTGCGGGTGACCGCGCCTGCGAGATGCTCGGTGTGGCGGCCACCACGTCGCGTCCTCTCGTGCACTGGGGCACGGTCGCCAGCGTCTCGGTGCCTGTCGGCCATGTCCCCGCTCCGGATCCCGGCATCGTCGTCTCCCGCGGCGCGTTGGGCGGATACGTGATGGAGGCGGATCTCCCCTCCGCGGGCGCAGCTCTCGAGTGGCTCGGTCGACTCACGGGTCAGACCCCCGACGAGCTCGCGAGACAAGCGGACGACCTCGACGCAGGTGCCGGAGGGCTGCTCGCACTCGCGTGGCTGGGGGGTGCCCGGGCACCGTGGTGGGAAGCACGCACCGGCCTCACGTTCGTTGGCCTGACGCCCATACACACGGCCGCGCATCTGGCACGTGCGCTCGTGGAGGGCGTGGCATTCGATGCCGCCCGCTGCCTCGATCGTGCCGCACCCGACGCGGTCGAGCTCGCACTCGCCGGAGCGGGGGCGTCGATGCCGCTCTGGCGCCGGGTCCTGTCCGGCGTCGCGAACCGCCCGGTCGTCGCACGCACGCACGGTGAGGCGGCATCCGCGGGCGCCGCGATCGTGGCCGGCAGGGCCCTCGGTTCGAAGCTCGACCCCGATCGCCTCGACCCGGTCTCCAAGCGGGAGCACGCGTTCGATTCCGACGTCGTCGCCTACGGCGATCTCCGGATGCGCCACGAGATGGTCGCGCGCGCCATGATCGGAGCCATCGTCAGCCGCTAGTTCCCGCGTCGATCGCGTCGGGCGGCCTTCACGGGCGAAGCCCCGCGAACCGATAGGCATCCTCGACGACCTGCATGACGACGCGACCGTCCTCGCCGGAGGGTTGCGGCTGGCGGCCCTCGCGGATCGCATCCAGGAACTCGGCGACCTGCGCGCTGTACATGGGCTGCGTGCAGTGCTCGTAGTCGGCGGCCGGAGGCTCCGCAGGCCAGATCCTCGCGTACCCCAACGTCCCGTAGACCTCGGTGTCGGCCTCCAACCCGCCGACGTGCGGCTGCCACCATCCGGACTCCACGATGCTGTTGGTCCCGTTGTTCCACGCGATCAACACGATGCCGTCGTCGTCGACGGTGTACCGCCCCTCGGCGTACCGCGTGCCGATCGTCGCGGAGACGCGACCGGGTGCCGGATCGCCCAGCAGGAACCTCGCGGTGTCGATGGCGTGCACGCCCATGTCGACGAGCGCTCCTCCACCCGCGAGCGAGGGATCGGTGAACCAGCCGCTCGGGCCCCAGCCGGCGTGGACGCCGTAGCCGCGCGTCTTCACGACCTCCCCGAGCTCGCCGTTCGCGATCCGGTCGCGCATCGCCCGGACCTCGTCGCGGAACCGCCAGCAGTGCGCGACCATCAGGAACGCGCCGCTCTCGCGCGACGCGGCGATCATCTCGTCGCACTGGGCGACCGACATCGCCATCGGCTTCTCGACCAACACGTGCTTGCCGCTGCGCAACAACGCGATGGACTGCGGGGCGTGCAGGGCGTTCGGCGTCGACACGATGGCCGCCTCGACCTCGGGATCGGCGGCCAGCGCCTCCCAGTCGGTGGTCACGCGCGGGACCTGATAGCGCTCGGCGAACGTCCGAGCCGTCTCCTCCCGATGATTGGCGACAGCGACGATCTCATCGCCGTGCCCGAGGACCCCGCGCGCATGGAAGTCTTGGATCCAGCCGCAGCCGAACAGTGCGACGCGGGTCACGGAGGCCTAACCCTTGACGCCGGTGAGCGTCACACCCTCGACGAAGGCCCTCTGCGCCAGGAAGAACAGGATGATGACGGGGAGCATGAACATGATCGACGCGGCCATGGTGAGGTTCCATTCGGTGCCGTGGCGTTGCTGGAACTCCGTGAGTCCGAGCGTCAGTGTCCAGAGCTTCTGGTTCTCCCCCAGGAAGAGCAAGGGCGCGAACAGGTCGTTCCAGTTGTAGAGGAAGTTGAACAGCGCGACGGCGGCGATCGCGGGTTTCGCCAGCGGAACGATCACGCGCGTCATGATCTGGAACTCGCTCGCCCCGTCGACGCGCGCGGCGTCGGAAAGTTCCTCGGGGATCGTCAGGAAGAACTGTCGGAGCAAGAAGATCGAGAAGGCGTCGCCCAGGAAGCTCGGCAGGATCAACGGCGTCAGATGGCCGATCTGCCCGACCCGGACCCAAAGGACGTAGAGCGGAACGATCGTCACCTGGATGGGCAACATCAGCGTCGAGAGCACGAGCAGGAACGCCACCTGGCGGCCCTTCCAGCGCATCCGCGCGAGCGCGTACGCGACCGGCACGCACGACAGGATGATCCCGAGCGTCGACAGCAGGGCGATCTGCATGGTGTTCCAGGTGTAGGTGAAGAACGGGATCCGGTCGAAGACCTCCGTGAAGTTGCCCCACTGGAACGGTCGTGGGATGAAGGAGGGGGTGACGGCTTGCTTCTCGGTCATCAGCGCCGTCATCACGATGAAGAAGAACGGCGCGAGGAACATGGTGGCGACGGCGATCAGACCGGCGTGCTGTCCCACCGAGACCAGGAACCGGTGCCGCCTTACGGCCGGCGGAACGGGGCGGCGGTCGATCTCCCCGATCTTCGAGATCGAGATGGCCGTCTCCAGCTCGTCGAGCTGCCCCAAGGTGCTCATCGGAACCCGCCTCCCTGGTAGTGCACCCAGCGACGAGACCCCTTCACGATCGTGACGGTGCAGAGCATCGTGATGATGAACAGCACCCAGGCCATGGCCGACGCGTAGCCCATCCGGAAGTCCTGGAACCCCTGTTGGAACAGGTAGATGGAGTAGAAGAGCAGCGACCCTTGCGGATCACCCAGGTTCGCGGCGGCGTCCGTGACCGTGCTCCCCGACGCCGCCAGGCTCGCCACGTACGCCTGCGTGAAGAGCTGGAACCCGTAGATGATCCCGATCACGAGCGAGAAGAAGATGACCGGCGAGATCATGGGCAGGGTGACGAACCGGAACTTCTGCCGGCCGTTCGCGCCCTCGATCTCGGCGGCCTCGTAGAGCTGCCGGGGAACGTCCAACAGGCCCGCCAGAAAGATGATCATGGCGTCGCCGACGCCCCACAGCCCGAGCAGGACGAGCCCCCACTTGGACGAGCCGGGACCGTAGAACCACAGCGGCGGATCGTGGACACCGAAGCTCCTCAGGATCTGGTTGACGGGCCCGAACCCCGGGTTGAAGACCAGCACGAACGCCAACGCCGCCGCCGCGGGAGGGGCCATCGACGGCAGGAAGTAGAGGGTGCGATACACCCGGGAGCCGGACCGAGGCAGCGTGAGCAGCCACGCCGTGAAGATGCCGAACGCGATCCGGAGCGGCACGCCGACGGCGATGATCCAGATGGTGTTGCGGAAGGCCAGCCAGAAGAACGGATCCTTCGCGAACATGAACGTGTAGTTCTGGAAGCCGAGCCAGGTGGGTTGTTCGAGCAGGCTGTACTTCGTGAACGAGAAATACAGGCTCGACACCATCGGATACAGGATCAGGAGCAGGAACCCCAGGATCCACGGCGACATGAACGCCAGCACGACCAGGCTGCGCTTGACGTTGCGCTTCCGGGGCCGGCGCTCGATCGCGCCAGCCCCGGAAGCGATCCCGGTTGCCCTTACATCCGTCGTGCTCGTCGGTCGGCCTTTCGCTAGATCGCTGCTTGCGCGAGTTGGTCGTTGATCTGTTGGGCGACGTCAGCGAGCCCACCGTCCAGATCGGTCTGCTTCCCCGCCTGCCAGCGAGCGGCGAACGCGGCCAGGGTGTTCTGGTCGGCCGCGCCGATGGCCGACGGCTCCTTGTAGTGCGAATCGGGGTTCTGGAAGATGTCCAGGAACGTCTGGAACTGCGGCGTCACGTCCAGGTCCGGCGAGCTCAGCGCCTCGATGGTCGTCGGCACGTTCCGCACGTTGTTCGCCATGTACGTGAGGGTCGCGGTGTCCGTCGCCATGTAGTTGATGAGCAGCCACGCCTCGTCGGGGTGCGGTGACCCCTTCGGGATCCCGATGATCGTACCGCCGACCGGGCCGCGCCCGTACGTGTCCGCCTGATCGTCGGGCACGGGGTACGGCGCCGTCGCGTACGGCAGGTCCGGGACCTCGTCGGCGATGAACGCCGTCCGCCACTCGCCGTCGAAGTTCATGGCGGTCCTGCCGGCCTCGAAGTCGTTCGCGCTCGAGAACTCATCCCCCGCCCCGGCCACGAAACGTTCCAGCCTGTCGGCCCCGGTCTGGAAGTCGCCGTCACCGTACACGTCGGCGATGAAATCGTGCTGCCACTGGAACATGGCCTTCCAGCCCGGATCGGAGTCCACCACCGTCGCGCTGCCGTCGTCGTTGTACCACGTCGCTCCGAAGAGGTTCCCGAGGTTCGGAGTGCTGAACTCGTAGTAGCCGAACCACGGAACGAAGCCGGCGAGCTTGATCGACCCGTCGGAGTTGAACACGGTGAGCTTCTTCGCCGCGTCCTGAAGCTCGGAGAGGGTCGTGGGCGCCTCCGCGATGCCCGCCTTCTCGAACATGTCCGTGTTGTAGTACAGGCCCTGGGCGTCAGTCAGGAACGGGAACGCACACCGGCTCCCGGCGTAGCTCGTGTACGCCTCGACCGACGGCGGGAACTGGCCGACGTCGAAACCGCTCTGCTCGATGTACGGGTTCAGGTCTTGCCATGCACCCGACGCGCAGAACTGCCCCACGCTGTCAAGCGTGAACGAGAGCACCGTGTCCGGCGGGTTGCCGGCGTTGATCGCGGCGATGATCTTCTGGTCGTTCACGCCGCCCGTGCTGTTCACGGTGATCCACGGGAACTGCTCCGTGAAGCCGTCGAAGATCTGGTTGAACTGCTTGAGCTCACGACCGGTCCAAGCACCCCACATGTTCAGCTCCACCGGGGCGTGCGACACGCCGCTGGCGGTGTCGATCGCTGACGGTGTGTCTTCGGTACCGCCGCCCGCCGTGCACGCGGCGGCCACCAGCGCGAACGTCGCCATGGCGATCAGCCATCGCTTCATATGCGTCTCCCCCCTCCGGGATCGGAGCCACGGCCCCTGATCCCCTCGTTCTTTCTCTTGTCTACGATCCCGCGCGTCATCCAAGATCACGCGGACGCCTCTCCTCGTGCGAACAGCTGGTCCTGCGCCGCCTGCAACGCCATCGACACCGAGCCGTAGAGCGTCGCCTCCTGATGCAGCGTGGAAACCTCGACCCGAGGCCGGAACGGCGACAGCTCGCGCAGCTCCCGACCGACGGGCTCCAACAGCAGGTCGCCGTTGGACCCGATGCCGCCACCCAGGATCACCAGCTCGGGATCGACCACGGCCGCTACGGCAACGATCGCGAGCGCGATCCGATGCACCTCGGCGGCGACCACTCGGCGCGCTTTGCGGTCGCCACCCCGAGCCTCTTCGAACACCTTCTTGGCGGTCAGTGGCGGCGGCATGCCCAGCCGGCGGGCGTCGGCGACCACCCCCGTCGCGCTCGCGGCGACGTCGAGCGCTCCGCGGCGACGGTTCGAGGGATCCCGGAGATCGGTCTCCGCGAGAGGGAGGTAACCCACCTCTCCCGCAGCGCCAGAGCTCCCCCGGTAGAGCTCGCCGTTCAGCACCATCCCCATGCCGACGCCGGTCCCCAGATGCAGATACACGAAATTGTCGACGCCCTTGCCCAGCCCCTGCCACTGCTCTCCGATCGCGGCGAGGTTCACGTCGTTCTCGAACGCGATCTTCGTCCCCAGCTCTTTCTGGACGAGCTCGACGAGCCCCTGCCGCCCCCATCCGGGCAGCGCGTACGCCAGCGCGACCTGACCCCGCTCCTGCTCGAACACTCCCGGGCTCCCGACGGTCGCGAACGTCACCTGGCGCCACTTGATGCCCGCGTCCGCGGCCAGCGCGTGTGCGATGGCTCCGATCTGCGTGATGAGGGTCTTCGCGCTCTTCACCCGCGCGCGCTCGTCGCGACGGGCGACGAACTGGCCCGTGACGTCGGCGATCGCCGCGCGCACCCAGTCCCGGCCGACATCGATGCCGACGACCCATCCGGCCTGCGGGTTGAGCTCGTAGAGCACGGCCGTCGGCCCCTTCCCGCCACTGGTTCGCCCGGCATCACGGACCAGGCCGGCATCGAGCAACGAGACGAGCGCCTGCGACACGGTTGGCTTCGATAGCGCCGTCTCGCGGGCGATCTGCGCTCGTGATACGGGGCCGACCCGTCGGACGCTCTCCAGAACGGTCCGCTCGTTGATCGCTCGGAGCAGGCTGGGCGTTCCACCGACGGACGTGCGATCGACGCTCGTTTCGGGCCCCTCCCCCCAGAGCAAAGGAAACTTTCCTAACTATTCCGGGGGATGCTACGCTGCCCTATTCGCCGGAGTCAAGACAGGAAAGCGAGGATGAGCGCGAACCGATGAAGGAGCTGGCGATCAACGGCGCCACGCCGGTCCGCTCGAACGCGTATCCGGCCTGGCCGAGCGGCGACGAGAGGGAGATCGAGGCGGTCACCGACGTGATCCGCAGCGGCGACTGGGGCGGGTTCCCCGAGCCGGGCCGCTACGGCGGGCGCTTCGAGGAGGCGTTCGCCGCGTATCAGGGCGCCACACACGGCGTCCTCATGGCGAACGGCACCATCACCATGGAGGTGGCGCTGAAGGCCCTCGGCATCGGGTGGGGCGATGAGGTCATCATCCCGGCGCTGACGTTCGCGGCCACCGCGTATGCCCCGATCGCCGCGGGTGCCCTCCCCGTCATCGTCGACGTCACGCCGAACACGTGGTGCATCGATCCCGATCTGGTCGAGGCGGCCATCACGCCGAAGACCAAGGCGATCATGCCCGTCCACCTGGGCCATCACATGGCCGACATGGACCGGATCATGCAGATCGCGGAGAAGCACGGCTTGGCGGTCGTCGAGGACTGCGCGCACGCGCACGGGCAGCAGTGGCGGGCCAAGGGCGCGGGTTGCATCGGCGACTTCGGCTCGTTCAGCCATCAGTCCTCGAAGATCCTGACGTCCGGCGAAGGGGGAACGCTCCTCACGAGCGACGACGACCTCGCCCGCCGCGCCCACTCGCTGATCGACTGCGGTCGCGCGAAGGACACGGACGAGAAGGAGTACACGTTCGGGGCCAATTACCGTCTCGGCGAGCTCCAAGCCGCGCTCCTGGTCGTGGCGATGGAGCGCTTCCCGGCACAGCAGGCGCAACGTGCCGATACCGGGAAGCTGTTCGAAGAGCTGGTGGCGCAAGTGCCGGGCGTGCGCGTCATGCCGGTCGACCCGAGGGTCACGCGGTGGTCGTTCTACAACTACATCCTGGCCATCGACCCCGACGCGTTCGCCGGACGGACGAACGAGGCGGTCTGCGCCGCGTTGGAGGCCGAGGGCATCCCGGCAGAGGTCCAGTACCCGTCGATGAACCGGTACGAGCTGTTCCAGCCGTCGCTCTCGCGCCTGCCGGTCTGCGTGGAGTTCGCCGACCGGTTGGACCCCCAGCACATGTCGTTCCCGGTCGCGGAGGCCGCGGGCCAGCGCGAGTCGGTCTACTTCATGGAGAACGTCTTCCGCGATGGCACGAAGGGCATCGAAGACGCCGTCGAGGCCGTGGCGAAGGTCCAGCGGCACGCGAACGAGCTTCCGACGGGGTAGGGCGGTACCGCGGCGTCAGGCGCCGGCGAAGAACCGCGGTAGGTGATCCCGGTTCGCGTCGAGCAGCGCCTCGAGCAGCGGCTTGGCGGTGTCGTAGTCGCCGACCAGCGGGTTCGTCATCAGCGCTTTCAACGCGTCGCCCCGGTCGCCGGACATCGCCGCCCGCGCCGTCAGGAGCTCGTACGCCTTGGCGTGCTCGACCAACCCGAGCATCTCCGGTGGGAGCGGATCCACCGGCAACGGGTGCGCTCCCTCGCGATCGACGCGAGCCGAGACCTCGACCACGGCGTCGTTCGGCAGGTTGGGGATGGCTCCGTCGTTGCGCATGTTCACGACCTGGACGTCGTTCGTTCCCGCATGGAGCGACGCGACGAGGGCCGCGGCCGCGTCGCTGTAGTACGCGCCGCCGCGCTCCTCGAGCAGCTTCGGCTTCGTGTCGAGCGTCGGATCCTTGTACAGCTCGATCAGCCCGGCCTCGATCTCCATGACCTCTTCGGCGCGCGTCTTCGAGGTCCGTTGGTGCTCGAGGACACGTCGGGTCAGGTAGTAGTAGTGCAGGTAGTACGACGGCAGCGCGCCGATCTCCCGGATGAGCTCCGCGGGCATGTCGGTCTCGTCGGCCACCAGGTCGATCGCGGTATCCAGGATCTCCGGCAGCCGGTCGACACCGTCCACCAGCACCTTGCGTTCCCACGTCAGGTGATTGAGCCCGACGTGCTCCAGCTGCACGCGCTCCGCCGCCACGTCGAAATGCTTCGCGAACCGTCGCAGGAACCCGATCGCCACGTTGCACAGCCCGAGCGCCCGGTGACCCTCGTCCAACAGCGCCTGCGTCACCAACCCGGTGGGGTTGGTGAAGTCCACGAACCACGCGCCGGGGTTGCCCCGACGGGCCGTCTCTTCCGCGAGCTCCAACACCAACGGGACGGTGCGCAGCGCCTTCGCGAACCCGCCCGCGCCGGTGGTCTCCTGGCCGATGCATCCGAACCGAAGCGGGATCGTCTCGTCCTGGAAGCGCGCGGCCTGACCTCCCACGCGAAGCTGGACGATCACGAAGTCGGCGCCCTCGAGCGCTTCGTCTCGGTCGCCCGTCAGCGTCAAGTTCCCGGACCATCCGGCCCGTCGTAGCATCCGATCGGCGAGGCCGCCGACGACCGACAGTCGCTCGGGATCGATGTCCAACAGCGCGAGATCGTCGACCGGAAGACGGTCGCCGCGCGTGACGAACCCTTCCACGAGCTCCGGCGTATACGTGCTCCCGCCGCCGACGACCGCCACCTTCACACTCATGCCGCGGGCATCGTACACTCCCGTCGATGAAATCGTTAGGAAACTTTCCTGACCCATTCATCGCGGAGATCTCGGGCCAGCCCGACGCGATCCGGCGAGCGGCGGACGGACTGGCCGGTCAGCACCACGCGCTCGAGCGACCGGCCGCGATCGGACGGGATCGGACGCTCGTCTTCACCGGGATGGGCAGCTCGTACGACGCGTGCTATCCGGCGGTGAACGCGCTCGCGGCCGCGGCCGTGCCCGCCATCCACGTCGATGCGTCGGAGCTCCTGCATTTCCGCACGAACCTCCTGCCCGGCGCGGGGCTGCTCGTCACGGTGAGCCAATCGGGCGAGAGCGCGGAGGTCGTGCGCCTGATCGAGGGCCTGGCGGAGAGCGATCGCGGGCCGCTCGTCCTCGCCGTCACGAACGGCACGGACAACACGCTCGCCCGCCTGGCCGACGTGGTGCTCGACACGCGAGCGGGGGGAGAGGTCGGCCCGTCGACCATGACGTTCGTCGCCGCGCTCGTCGTCCTGGCGGCGGCGGGGCGGGTGTTGCGAGGCGATCCGGCGTCGGACGCGATCGACGAGGTCCGGCGCGGCGCGGAGTCCGCCGCAACCTCCCTCGAGCACTTGCTGTCCCAGACGGCGCTCCCCGACGAGCTCGCGACGTGGCTCGGCGATCGCTCGAACTCTGTCATCCTCGGTCGCGGACCGGCGCGCGCGGCGGCCGAGATGGGAGCGCTGACGTTGAAGGAAGCTGTCGGGATGCCGATCGAGTCGCTCCAGACCGCCCAGTTCCGCCACGGACCCCTCGAGCTCGGCGGACCGGATCTTGCCGCCATGGTGATCGCCACCGAACCGGAGACGCGCGATCTGGATGTCGGCCTCACGGGCGAGCTCGTAGCACTGGGCGCGAGCGCCGTCGTCGTCGTGGAGGAAGGAGACGTGCCCGAGGGCGTGATGCGGATCGACATCGGTGCGCAAGATCGCATGCTCGCGCCCGCGGTATCCGTCCTTCCCGCGCAGCTGCTCGCATGGAAGCTCGCCGTCCAGCTTGGCCGCCCCCCCGGCTCCTACGTCCGTGCGTCGAAGGTGACCACACGTGAATGACGGCACGCCTCTGCGGGTCGCGTTGACGTTCGATGCCGAACACCCGGACCGGCCATGGTGCCCGCCCGGCAACGCGGAGCACATCCTCGACACACTCGGTCAGGCGGACGTTCGCGCGACGTTCTTCGTGCAGGGACGCTGGGCGGAGTCACAACCCGGCACGGCCGAACGGATCGCCGATGACGGCCACCTGATCGGACATCACTCGCACTACCACGCGCGGATGCCGCTCCTGCACGACGACGGGTTGCGCAACGACCTGCTCGATGCGCAAGCGGTCATCGCAGCCGTCACGGGGAAAGACCCTCGTCCGTGGTTCCGCTGTCCGTTCGGGGCCGGAGCGGACGACGAGCGCGTCCTGGGCGTCCTGCAGGCGCTCGGCTACCGAAACGTCGGATGGCACGTCGAGCTCGAGGATTGGGAGGCGTCGCGTACCGGCTCGATGATCGCCCACGATGCGATCGAAGGGGTCCGCGCGCACGGGGACGGTGCGGTGGTCCTCCTCCACACGTGGCCGGGAGGCACCGGCGAGGGCCTCGGACCCATGATCGTCGGACTCCGAGACATCGGTGCGTCCTTCGTGCCGGTCGACGAGCTGGACGAGCTGCCGTGAGCAGGCGCCCCGCCATCCTGGCCGTGGACGCAGGTGGTTCGAAGAGCGACGTCGCGTTGGTCCGGCGCGACGGGACGATCCTGGGAGCGGCTCGGGTGCACAGCGACGAGATCGACAGCCGGACGTGGCTCATGCAGCAACACGTGGAGGAACGCCATCTGGTCCCGGTCGGCGTGGCGATCAAGGAGGCGGCGCGTCAGGCGGGCATCGACCCGGAGCGCCTCCCGATCGCTGACCTCGGCGTCTTCTGTCTGGCCGGTGCGGACCTCCCCGCCGACGACCGCAGGCTGCTGCGATGGCTCCGGTCCAACGGATGGACCGAGAGCGAGATCCTGCGCAACGACACGTTCGCGGTGCTCCGCGCCGGAACCGATCGCCCGTGGGGCGTCGGTGTGGTGTGCGGTTACGGAACGAACTGCTCGGCGGTGGCACCGGACGGACGGATCACCCGGTTCCCGGCGATCGGACCGATCTCCGGAGACTGGGGCGGAGGCGGTGAGCTCGGTGGGCTCGCCACGTGGCATGCCGTGCGTTCGGAGGACGGTCGCGGGAGGAAGACGGCCTTGGAGCGTGCCGTGCCGGCGCACTTCGGCTTGAAGAGGCCGAGGCAGCTCATGGAAGCCATCTACTTCGGGCGGATCGACGAGCGCCGTCTGGCCGAGGTGGCGCCGGTGCTATTCGAAGTGGCGATCGAGGGCGACGCCGTTGCCCGCGAGGTCGTCGATCGCCAGGCCGACGAGGTGGTGACGCTGGCGGGAACCGCCATCCGACGGCTGCGCATGCAGAAACTCGACGTCCACGTGGTGCTCGGCGGCGGGATCTTCCGCAACGGCGACCACGCGTTCTTCGATCGGATCCGCGCGGGGCTCCGAGAGGTGGCGCCCGCGGCGGAGGTCCGCGTGCTCGCCGCCCCACCCGTGGCGGGTGCCGCGATGATGGGACTGGATCGGCTGGATGCACCGAAGGGAGCGCAGGCTCGTGTCCGGCGTTCCTTGACCCACGAGCGTCTCGGAACGCAGACTCTCGCCCGACGGAAGGAGCGGTAAGCCATGGCGAAGATCGTCCTCGACCGCGTGAGCAAGGTGTTCGGCAGCGACGTGGTGGCCGTCAACAACGTCTCGCTGGAGATCGGCGACGGCGAGTTCATGGTGCTGGTGGGACCGTCCGGCTGCGGCAAGTCCACGATCCTCCGCATCCTGGCGGGTCTGGAGGAGGTGACGGCGGGCGAGGTCTACATCGGAGACACGCAGGTGACCGACCTCCCTCCGAAGGAACGAGACGTCGCGATGGTCTTCCAGAACTACGCGCTCTACCCGCACATGACCGTCGAGGAGAACCTGGGGTTCGGTCTGCGGCTCCGCAAGATGCCCAAAGACGAGCTGAAGGGACGGGTGCAAGACGTCGCGAACATCCTCGGGCTCGATCCGCTGATGCACCGCAAGCCCGGAGAGCTCTCCGGTGGGCAGCGTCAGCGGGTCGCGATGGGTCGCGCCATGGTTCGCGAGCCGCGGGCGTTCCTGATGGACGAGCCGCTGTCGAACCTGGACGCCAAGCTCCGCGTGCAGATGCGGTCGCAGCTCTCGATCCTGCATGAACGACTCGCGACGACGACCGTCTACGTCACGCACGATCAGGTCGAGGCCATGACGTTGGGTCAACGGGTCGCCGTGCTGAAGGACGGCGTTCTGCAACAGGTCGATACGCCGCAGAACCTCTACATGCACCCCGCGAACCTGTTCGTCGCGGCGTTCATCGGCTCGCCGCCCATGAACCTCGTCGAGGCGACGGTTTCGGCGGGAGTCGTCTCGTTCGCGGGATTCGATGTCGCGCTTCCGCAGGGACACGACCTGCCCGCGTATCAGGGCAAGACCGTCATCCTCGGGATCCGTCCCTCCGACCTGGAGGACGTCGCCGTCTGGCACAACGAGCGATTGCCGACGATCGAGGTCACCGCCGAGGTGACGGAAGAGCTGGGTTCGGAGGTCAACGTGATCTTCACCGTCGACGCACCTCCCGTGCTCACCGAGGACACGATCAAGGCCGCTTCGGACTCAGGGGATGCGGACAACATGTCGCTGATCGCGGACGAGAAGCCCCTGGCTCGCTTCTGCGCCCGTGTCGACGCGCGCACCGACTGCAAACCCGGGCAAGGCATCACGCTGTCGATCGACGCCGGACGGTTCCACTTCTTCGACCCGGCGACCGGTGCGTCGATCGAAGTGGATCGCGCGGTCACGGCCGGGGTCTGACGCGGGCCGCTCGGGCTCCGCGACAGGTCGGCATCGGCGATGACGGCCATCCTCGGCGGGTTCGGCGCGGCCCTGTGCTGGACGGTCGCGATGCTCTGCTCGTCGCGAGCCAGCCGCGAGCTGGGCGCCAAGCCGACGCTCGCGTGGGTGATGGGTCTCGGGTTCCTCATCGTGCTGCCGCTCGTCGTCGCCGCGGGCTCCCTGCCGACCGGCTCGGTGGCGGGGTGGCTCTTCGTCGCCGGCGTGGGCAACATCATCGGCCTGCTGTGCGAGTACACCGCGGTGCGGTCGGGCAAGGTCGGCGTCGTGGCGGCGATCGCGTCCACGGAAGGCGGTGTTGCCGCCGTGCTCTCCGCGATCGCGGGCGAGCCGATCTCGGCGGCCGTCGCGGCCGTCCTCGCGCTGATCGCGACCGGGATCGTGATGGCATCGCTCGAGGAGTCCAAGACGGAGGTCGCGGAGCGATGGGCCACGAAGGCCGTCATGCTGGCGTTCGCGGCGGCGCTGTCGTTCGGGATCAGCCTCTACGCGGTCGGTCACGTGAGCGGCGACGTCGAGCTCGCCTGGCTTGTGCTGCCGGCTCGCCTGGTGGGGATGGCGGTGATCACGCTCCCGCTCGCCGTCCGCGGAGGCCTGCGTATCCCGAGGCGGACCACTCCCTTCGTCCTCGCGGCGGGCGTCGCCGAGGTGGTCGGTGTGGCGTCCTTCGCCTGGGGAGCCCGGGACTCGATCGGGATCACGTCGGTCCTGGGGTCGCAGTTCGCCGCGATATCGGCCGTCGGCGCGTTCTTCTTCTTCGGAGAACGACTGCGCCGGATCCAGATCGTCGGCGTCGGGGCGATCCTGGTGGGCGTGGGCTTGTTGGCCGTCCTGCGAACCTAGCCCGTCGCCCGTCTGCGCGGTGCCGATCGAGGGTCAGACCCGCGACATAAGCCCTGCGAGGAGTGCGATGCGTGGCACGACGCTCGTGAGGTCGAGCCACTCCGCCGGGGCGTGGTCGTCACCGCCTACCGGCCCGAGGCCGTCGATCGTCGGCGTCCCGGCCGCCGACGTGGTGTTCGCGTCGGACGCGCCGCCGGTGGCGGCGTCCCGGAGCTCGAAGCCGAGCTCACCGGCGACGTCGATGGCGATCTGCACCAGGCGAGCTGCGCCCTCCTTCTTCTCCATGGGCCGATGCCAGCCGTGACCGACCACCTCGGTGCTCACATCCGGGACGACGTGCTCCGCACAGATACGCTCGATCTCGGCCTCCGCCTCTTGGAGCGTCTCGAGCGCCGGAGCGCGCAGGTCGACCTGGAGCTCACACCGCTCCGCGACCACGTTGGTCCGCGTGCCACCGTGCACGACACCGACGTTCACGGTAACGCCCGGCCAGCGTCCGTTGAGCCCCTGCAGGGCGACGATCGCGTGCGCGGCCTCGAGCACCGCGTTTCGGCCCTTCTCGGGCTCGACCCCGGCGTGCGCCGCCCGTCCCGTGATCGTGATCCGATAGTCGGTGATCCCCTTGCGCGCCGAGACGATGTCGCCATTCGCCCGCGCGCCCTCCAGGACGAACGCCGCGTCGTGCTGCGGCGCCAACTCACGGATGATGGGGCCTGAGTACGGCGAGCCAATCTCCTCGTCAGGATTGCACACATACGTGATGGTGCCAAACCGGTCGGATCCGGCCTCCTGCAGCACCTCGGTCGCGACGAAGCCTGTGAGGAGCCCGCCCTTCATGTCCGAGACGCCCGGGCCTCGCGCGATGTCTCCTTCGACGCGGAACGGCCGTTCGGCGACGGTTCCCTCGTCGAACACCGTGTCCATGTGGCCGACGAGCAGCACGTTGGGGCCGCCCGCTCCACGGAGCCGACCGATCACGAGGTCGCCCAACTGCGACGGATCGCCGTCGCCCGCGTGATGGGGACGGCGCTCGACCTCCCAGCCGTTCGCTCGGAACCGCGCCTCGCAGAGGTCGGCGATCGCGTTCACCCCGACCGGCGTGTACGAGCCGCAGTCGACGTTCACCATCGCCTCCAGCGCCGCGACGAAGTCATCGTAGCGATGGGAGGCGAAGTCGCGTAGGGTCCCAGCGTCCACGCGGGGCAGTATAGGGAGCCCCGCCGGAGCGACCGGGAGGAACATGGCGAGCGAGGCGATCGGGGCCGTCGTCGACGAGGCGGGGGGCCCGATCGTGGTCGAACCGATCGAGATCGACGATCCGCAAGCCGGCGAGGTCCAGGTGCGGATCGTGGCGAGCGGCGTATGCCACAGCGACCTCTGGGCCCGTGACAACGGGAACTGGGGCATGCCGTTCCCCATGCTGCTCGGACACGAAGGCGCCGGGATCGTCGAGCAGGTCGGCGACGGCGTCGAGGGCCTCCAGATCGGCGACCGAGTGGTCCTGTCGTGGGCGGTGCCGTGCGGCACGTGCCGCTCGTGCGTGCGCGGCGTGCCCAGGCGCTGTTCGCACGCGTGGACCCAAGCGCCCAGGATCCGGCGCGCCCGCGACGGCGCCTCGCTCTCCGGTGTCTTGGCGTGCGGCACGCTCGCCACTCGAACCGTGGTGCATGCCGCGCAGGCCATCCCGCTCCCCGACGGCATCCCGCTCGACAGCGCGTGCCTGCTCGGCTGCGGCGTCTCGACCGGGGTGGGGGCTGCGATCCAGACCGCGAAGGTCTGGCCGGGCGCGAACGTCGCGGTGATCGGCCTGGGGGGCATCGGCCTCGCGGCCCTGCAGGGAGCAAGGATCGCGGGCGCCGAACGACTGATCGCGATCGACATCGCGCAGGGCAAGCTCGCCTGGGCCACCACGTTCGGCGCGACGGACGTCGTCGATGCTTCGGCGGTCGACCCGATCGAGGCGGTGCGCGATCTCACCGGCGGAGCGGGCGTCGACTTCGCGTTCGAAGCGACGGGGGTTCCCATCTGCGTGCGCCAAGCCGTCGAGATGCTCGCGTACGCGGGCGCGGCGGTCGCGATCGGTGTCCCCCCGATACCGAGCGACGTCTTCCTTCCGTGGAGCGGCTCCGAGGGTGCCGCGTATCCGAACAAGGCCAGCCTGCTGATCACGGACGGTGGGGACCCCATCCCGGCCGAGGACTTCCCGCAGATGGCCCGTTGGTACCTGGAGGGCCGGCTCGACCTGGACGGCATGGTCACCCGGACACTCGGCCTCGACGATCTCGATGAAGCGTTCCGGGCCATGCTCGCCGGTGAGGTCATCCGCTCCGTCGTGCGGTTCGACGAGTAGCGAGCGCCCCCGGGTAGCATCCCCCGCGATGCCTGCGTCCGAGCTCAACCGTTGGTGGTCGGTCGTGTCGGCCATCGCGAACGTCGTGATGCGGGCGATCTTCCGGGTCCACGTCGAAGGAACGTCGAACGTCCCTCCGCGAGGCCCGGCGATCATCGCCTTCAACCACGTGAGCGTCCTCGACGGACCGGTGGTCGGCATCGTCGTCGCACGCAAGACGCGGCGCGAATCCCGCTTCCTGGTCGCGGCCGAGGTGTTCCGCCGACGCTTGGCAGGCTCGATCCTGCGGTCCTTCGACCAGATCCCGATCCGTCGCGGGGAAGGTGACGTCGACGCGCTCGAGGAGGCGATTCGAACCGTATCCAGTGGCGCGATCGCCGCGATCGCTCCCGAGGGACGTGTCAACGAGGACCGGGCTTCCGAGATGCTGCGGTTCCATCGAGGGGTCGCTCGGCTGGCACTTTCGACGAAGGCGCCGGTCGTCCCCGTGGGGATCTGGGGCACACAGGAGCGCTGGCCCAGGAGCGGACGACGATACGGCAGGCCTTGGCGCCCTCGGCTCACGTTCGTCTTCGGCGATGCCGTGGCTCCGGCGGGCGATCCGACCGACCCGGATGATCTCGCCGACTTCACCCAGCGCGTCCGCGAGGCGATCGAGGTGCAGGTCGCCCGCGCGCGAAGCGCAGCACAGGCCACGTGATGGACGGGCCGTCGCCCTCCTGGACGTTGACGTCGGAGCTCCACACCGAGTCGTACCGACGGAGGTTGCTCGTCCTCCTGTCGTCGGCAACGTTCTTCGAGGGCTACGACAGCTTCGTCCTCTCGTTCGTGTTGGCCTTGGTGCTGGGCGACCTGGGTGGCACGGAGGCACAGGCAGGATGGATCCGCGCCGTCACGGGCCTCGGCGCCGTGGTGGCGTTCGTGCTCTCCGCGCAAGCCGATCGCATCGGGCGCAAACGGCTGCTCCTCATCACGATCACGGGGTACACCGTCGCCGGCGCCCTGACGGCGCTCTCCCCCGGGCTGCTGTGGCTGACCGTGGCGCAGTTCACGGCGCAGGTGTTCCTCGGCGCCGAATGGGCGGTCGCGATCACGATCGTCGTGGAGGAGTTCCCTCGCGAGGCGCGAGGGAAGGCGCTCGGCATCGTGACGTCGATGCAGACGCTGGGAGGGATCCTCGTCGGGATCCTGGCGTTCGTCGGCCTGCAATCGACGCCGCTCGGCTGGCGTGCGTTCTTCGTGGTGGGGCTGATCCCCCTGGTGCTGATCGCGATCGGACGCCGGTCGATGCTCGAGACGGAGCGCTACGAGGCCGTTCGAGCGGATCCCGCGAGCGAAGCCCTCAACCACGCGAACCTCCGCGAGCCGTGGCGCCCCGAGTACCGCTCCAGCGTGCTGGCGGTCGGGCTGGTGACGTTCACACGCTTCGCCGTGGTGGCATCGGCCTCGTTCTGGTGGGCATACTTCGCACAGCAGGAGGTCGGCATGAGCGTGTCGCTCTCCGGCCTGTACCTCGCGGCGGCCGGACTCGTCGGCGCGGGCGGATTCGTGGTGGCGGGCCGGTTGATGGATCGCTTCGGCCGCAAACCGGTCTTCATCGGCTACATGGTGGGCACGCTGGTGTTCGGCACGTGGCTCTTCCAGATCCACGATCCGGGTCTCATGCTGCCGGTGCTCTGTATCGCCATCTTCTTCGGTCTGGGGTCGGTGGCGATCACGTCGGCGTTCTCGACCGAGCCGTTCCCGACGTACGTGCGGAGCCGCGCGGCGGCATGGTGCCGCAACGCGTTCGAGGTCCCGGGCGGGATCCTCGGACCGCTGGTGGTGGGACTGCTGGGCGACCACGTGAGCGGGCCCATCGGCTCGATCGGCGATGCCATGTCGCTGACGATCGTCGCTCTACTCCCCGTCACCATCTTCGTCGCGTGGCGCTACGTCCCGGAGACGCGCGACGCCGACCTCACCCACCTGGATGAGCTCGCGATCGCGGAGACCGGAGCATGAGGCGCGTCGCCGCGCTCGGGCTCGTCGCGTTGGCGGTGATGCTCCCCGCGTGCGCGAACACCGAGCGGCCCGAAGGCGTCGTGGAGCGCTGGCTGACGTCGCTCAACCAGGGGAAGGCGGGCGAGCCGGGGAGATACGCGCCCGACGACATCTCCGAACAGGTCCTTCCGAACTGGCGAACGCTCGATCCCGGTCAGCTCGACCTGATCGAGGTCGGCAGAGGTGAGCAGCACGACTCGACCCTGTTCGACACTCCCATCGTCCTGGTGCCGTTCCGCGTCGTCGACGTGGACGACGTGACCGTCGTCGGGACGGCCCTGGTGAGCCCCGGCGGTCGGATCGCCGACCTCGACGAGTCCGATCCTCAACTCCCACTTCCATCCACTGGGGGACCGAGGATCGAGTCGGCAACCGCGACGCTCTGGCTCGTTGCCATCGGCGTGGCCGGTCTCCTGATCCTCGTTTCGGCCGGCTTGATGGCGCTCGTCCAACGACGATCCGTCTCGACCTCATGACGGACCCGAGACGGAACCCCTGGACCCGCCGCTCCCGGCGCACCGTCTACGAGAACGACGGATCCTCGTCGTGAACGACCTGCTCGCCGGAGCGAAGCGCGAGTGGTAGAGGAGACCGGCTTCACAGCGTCGGCATGGAGGATCCTCGTCCCGCGGTTCTCGCTGTCCAACTCGGTCGGCGACCAGACCGGTGGCATCTTCGTGGCGACCGGCCTGGAGCCCGGCCCCGCGGCTCCCGAGCCGTCGGAGGAGATCGCGCTCCGATGGGTCCGATCGCCGAGGGTCTGTCGATGATCGATGCGGGGGACATCAACGACTCCGTCACGCAGGTCGGGCTCCTGCGCTACGCCCTCGACATGTGACATGCAGAAGGGCCGGCCCGGGTGGGGCGGCCCAACGTACTTAGTTGCCGCTGGGCGTCAGCCCAGCGCCACCGCGGTGATCAGGTTGGAGTCGCGCAGCTTGCGCAGCGCCTCCCGCTCGATCAGCCGGACGCGCTCGCCGGACAGGCCGAGCACCTTCCCGGTCTCGCGGAGCGACAGCGGCTGGCCGTTCTCCAAGCCGTAGCGGAGCGCGACCACGTGGCGCTCTCGCTCGTCCAACACGCGGTCTACGGCGTCGCCGATCTCCTCGCGGAGCAGCGCGTCCTCGACCTCGTTGAACGCGGCGTCGGAGTCGACCTCCTCGATCAGGTCGCCGAGCTCGGTGTCCTCGCCCACGGGCGATTGCAGGGACAGCGGCTCGCGGCGCCCCATCTCGGTCAGATCGTCGATCTCCTCGACCGTGGTGTCGAGCGCCTTCGCCAGCTCTTCGCGGCTCGGCTCGCGACCCATCGACTGCGCGAACTGGAACCGCGTGCGATTCAGCTTGCGCAGCCGGTCGTGGATGTGGACCGGGAGGCGGATCGAGCGCGAACGATCGGCGATCGCACGCGTGATGCCTTGGCGGATCCACCACGTCGCGTACGTCGAGAACTTGAACCCGCGCCGCCAGTCGAACAGCTCGACCGCGCGCATGAGCCCGATGTTCCCTTCCTGGATCAGGTCGAGCAGCGGGAGTCCCTGGCCCTGGTACTTGCGGGCGACGGACACCACCAGTCGGAGGTTGGCCATGATGAATCGCTGACGGGCCGCTTCCGCGTCTCGAACGTCGCGGCGCGCCTTGGCGATGCTCTTCTCAGAACGCAGGCGACCGGCCCGGAGACGATCCTCTGCCTCCTTGCCCGCTTCGATCGTCATGGCGAGCTCGACCTCTTCCTCCTTGGTCAGCAGCGGCTCGCGTGCCGCCGCCTCGAGATAGAGGCGGAGATCGTCTGCGTCATCGGTCCCTAGGGGACGCGCTGGTTCGGGCACTTCTTATCACTCTCCTCCTCGAGGCCGGGTTGTCGCTGGAAGCAACCCTACCGGTCCTCGGGACCGTCGATAGCTCGGGTGGCCGCATGAACGCAGGCACGCGTAAAGAGACGCCTTGGCAGCCGCTCGAACGTATGGTAATGCGTCTTGGTGGCATATGTAAAGGCGAACCGGTGTGAACGTCTTGTGAAGACGCTCCGAACGCACCGCGGACAGGCGATCCTGGCTTCCGTACACGGGCACCATCTACGGCGGTTCCTTCGGCTGAAACGCCGCTAACCAGTGAGATGTTCCCGCGGGGAAGCACCGGCGGCCCGCGAGCGCGGTATGGGTATCCACCGTAGGCTCCGGTGCGTGAGCCTCGACCTCCCCGAGCTTGCGACCATCGACCTGGATGGGCCCGTGCGGTACCGGGCGTGGGATGGTCCCGGCGACGCGACGTTCGTCTTGATCCACGGCCTGGGCGGTTCCCACCTGAACTGGTTGCAGGTCGCGCCCGGGCTGGCCGGCTTGGGCAGGGTCCTGGCACTCGATCTGCCGGGGTTCGGCTGGTCTCCTCGGGACGGTCGCGGGTCCGGCCTGATGGACGAACGCCGGACCCTGTCGCGGTTCATCGCGGAGCTCTCGACCGGACGCACGGTGCTCGCCGGACACTCCATGGGCGGCGTCATCGCCATCCTGCACGCAGCCGTCGAGCCCGCATCGGTCGCTGGGCTGGTGCTGACGTCGTCCGCCTTGCCGTGGTCGCGAGGCGGCCTCCCCCACCCGGCGGTCATGGGGGCGTTCGCGCTGTACGACACACCGTTCGTGGGCGACCGGCTCGCGCGCCTCCGGATGCGCCGGATGCAACCGGAGCAGGTGGTGCGCTTCGGATACCGCATGATCGCGTCGGACCCATCGTCAATCCCGGAAGAGATCATTCGGATGAACGTCGACCTGGTTCGGGAACGGCAGAGCGATCCCGACGCGCCCGACGCGTTCCTCGACGCCGCGCGATCCATGCTCAGGCTGGGGAAACGACCCGACGTGTCGGCCCGTGCACTGCGCGGGATCAGATGCCCCGTCCTCTTGTTGCACGGCCGCCGGGATCGATTCGTGCCGTCGGCGTTCGCAGAGGCCGTGCTCGCCAGGCATCCGACCTGGCGAGGTCGCATCTTCCCCGACCTGGGTCATGCGCCGCAGATGGAGGCCCCGGGTCGATGGCTGGCCGAGGTCGCCGACTGGTACGCCGAAACCATGCGCTAAGGTGCGGGAACCCACACTCGGACGACGTTCCCGCCCACCGAGCCGACGACGAGCGCCGAGCCCATGGGGTGCCAGGTGTTCCAGCTGACGCGCAGACGTGACGCGGGAACGCCACCTCCGCGGAGCGAGAGCCGGGCCCGCAGCGCCCCCGACGGGCGATCCCAGTCGAGCGTGCCGTCGACCGCGACGTCCCCGACCCACCGCACGCCTCGAAGGACGAACGCGGGATCCCGGTAACCGTGGGTTTCGAACGTGCCGCCACGGAGTCCCACACCGTGAGAACCGACCATCCCCCACCATCTGGCGAGCACGTCGCCGAGCGTGCCGGCGGCGACCAGGGCGGCTCTGGTCACCCATGAGCCGCCGAGACCCGCGGCCTTCTCCGGGAAGCGATCGGCGAGCCTGATCGGCGGGTACGACCCGACGCACGATGCGTCGCCGACGACCGCCGTTCGAACGAAGTCGAGCACCAGGGCGGACGTACAATCGCGGAGGTCCCCGAGCGCGGTCACATGGGTCGAGTTGGGAACCTCGACGAACGTCGCGTTCGGGAAGCGATCGGCGACGGCTTCGGCCCCTTCGGGCGAGGTCAGCGAGTCGAGGTCGCCGTCCAACACCAGCACGGGAACGTCGGGATACGTCGCGGCCGGCGGCTTCGCAGGCACGTGCGACTCCGGCGGGGGCCACCGGATGCACGAGGTGAAGAGCGTGGAGGAGGAGACGACCCAGTCGTCGATGGCGAACGGCGCGAACGCGTGGGGATCGTCGCGTCGGAGCGCGTCGAGCGCGGCTCGGTACTCGGCCACGCGCTCGTTCACCGGAGCCTGGATGTCCCAAAGCTGCGGGTAGTCGTTGCAGCCGGTCGCCGTCGCCTGACCCTCCGAGTAGGCATGGATGTCGCCCGCGCCGCCCACGTACTCGTTCTCGGCCGCGAGCCTCAGGAGCGGAGCGAGGTTCGGCTGCTGAGGGCGCATCGCCGCTCGGGCCGCGGCCACCAGCTCCCGATAGATCGTGGTCGTCGTGGCGGCCGACGTCGTCAACCCGATCAGCGAGTCGACGGTTACTCGCACGGAGCGCTGACGTCCGTCGGCGTTGTACGCCGTGCCCACGATGGGAGCGGCGCTCACGCGGCGGGCCAGGCGGGCGATGGTGTCCATCGGGTCACGATCCGCGAGGGAGCAGATCCGGTCACGTGCGCACGTGTCGCGGAACGCGTCCGCGATCGCGCGGTTCGTATCCCGCCACCAGGCGTCGACGTTGTCGATCGGATACGCGCCGTCGAGCGTGACCGTCCGCGTTCGCTCCGGATAGCGAACGGCGAACGTCTGGGCGAAGAACGTCCCGTAGGAGTCGCCGTAGATGTCGATCCGATCGATGTCCAGTGCGTCGAGCACGGCAACGAGATCCGCGGCCGAGAACGCACTGCCGTACCGTTCCGACAACGGACCGAGCTGCCTCCCGCACAGGGCGACGTTGCGTTTCCACGACCCCCGATACGACTGGAGCGCTGGGCAGTCGATCGCCTCCGACCTGCCGGTGCCGCGAAGATCCATCAGGAGCAGGTCCCGGCGATCGAGCAGCGGCTTGTACAGGTCGCGGTACCACCACCGGCTCGCGATCGTGGAGTAGCCGGGTCCCCCTTCGACGGCGACGATCGTCCCGAGCGACGGGAGATCCTGCTTGCGGTGTGGGAAGCGGAGGAAGCCGACGTCCGACATGCCCAGGCTTGGGTCGCGCGGGTCCATCGGGAGCTCGATCGATCCGCACTCCGCGCCCGGGATGTTGGGGCACGGGTGCAGGTCGACGGAGGAGGCGGCCATCGCCCGAGCCGGAGGCGTCGAGATGGCGAGGTCCGGCAAGCCCGCGAGAGCCGCCATCAGCAGGACTGCCGGGACGACGAGCTTCCTCATGCTCGAGCGTCTGCCAGTTCGCGGAGGGAGCGCTCGATGCCGCGCGCGAGCACCTCGATATCGCGGAGCGCATCCCAGTCGGCTGTCAGGCCGAAGGCCATCGTGCCGCCGAAGCTCGTGCACGCGATGGACAGGGCGCAGTTCTCGCCCAGCGGCATGGCCGGGTAGCTGGCCACCAGCCGGGCACCGGCGAGATACATCGGCACCTGAGGTGCCGGGATGTTGGACACGACGAGATTGAACCACCGGTTCCGCGAAACGAGTCTCGCCGCCATGGCGTGCAGCGCCGGTGGCGCATAGGCGCCCAGACCGATGATCGAATCCGCGCTCACGGCCATCGCCGAATCCTTCAGCGCTTCGGTCGCGGCACGAACGCGCTTCAAGCGGGTCGCCGGCTTCAGCATGCCGACCGGGATGTCCACGAACGCGGGCGCGACGCGGTTCCCGATATCGCCTTGCTCGGCCTTCGATCGAACGGACACCGGGACCATCACGCGGAGCACACGCCCGCGCGTCCGCTCCCCGCGTGCCTCAAGCAGGTCGTGGAGCCCGCCGCCGACCGCGGCCAACACGACGTCGTTGATAGTGCCGCCGAGCGCGCGCTTGACCCCTCGCACGAGCTCGAACGGAACCTCGGCCGTGGCGAACCGCCGGTTGGGACCGACCCGCACGTCGAACGGCCCTTGAGGCGGGGTCCCCATCCCCACGATGGAACGGAGACCCTCGAGCGTTTGACCGACCACGGCTGCGGCGTGCGCCGGCGCCCGCGCCACGCGCACGAGGGCCTCCATGGGGTGAAGCACGAGGTCCTGCACGGCCTCCGTCGCCAGCTCCGTCGTGCTGGGCAACGGCTCGGGCACCCACGGGTCCTTCGGGGGGGCGCCGAGGCCCGCGTCGGGTGACAGGTCGAACAGCGCCGACGCGATCAGCATCCCCGAGATGCCGTCCGCGAGCGCGTGGTGCATCTTGAGGAGCACGGCGGTTCGGTCATGCTCGAGCCCTTCGAACACGTAGAGCTCCCAGAGCGGCTTGTTGCGGTCGAGCGGGCGGGACAGGACACGTCCCACCGCGCGCTCAAGCTGCAGCCGACCCCCCGGCTGCGGGATCGCCGCTCGCCGGAGGTGAAAGTCCAGATCGAACCGGTCGTCATCGACCCAGAGCGGGCGGGTCAGACCCCCCGGCAGACGGAGCACCCGCTGCCGCAGGCGCGGGGCAAGGTGCAGGCGTGCTTGAGCCACCAGGGCGACGTCCTCGTATGTGAGCGGTCCGTCCTCGCGGGGCGCGAACACGGACACACCGGCGACGTGCATGTGCATCGCGGGTTGCTCCAGGTAGAGGAAGCTCGCGTCGAGGCTGGAGAGACGTTCAGGAGGCATGAGAGCCCCACCGTACCGAAGTGCTACGGTCCCGGCCGATGCTTCGCCGACTAGCAGCCGCCTCGTTCCTGGTGCTGCTCATGCTGGGACCGGCGATCGGGGCGCGCGCCGACGACTACGACGCCGAGATCAGCGCGATCGACAACGCGTTCGACGCGGGGATCGTCCGGATCCAACCGGGTCAGTCGATCGAATGGTCCAACGACGGGAACAGCCCACACACGGTGACGGCGGACGACGGGTCGTTCGATTCCGGCAACCTCGCGTCGGGCGCGACGTTCACGCAGGTGTTCGACCAGCCGGGCGTGTACTCCTACTTCTGCACGTACCACGGGGCACCGGGCGTGGGCATGGCCGGGATCGTCGTGGTGGGCGACGTGGAGATCCCGAGTGCGACCGGCGGAGGCGTGAGCCCGGGCCGCGAACCGGTGCCCGGGGGATTCGCGGCGACGGTGCGGGTGCCGGCGGACTACCCGACCGTGCAGGAGGGCGTGGATCACGCCCAGCCCGGCGGCATGGTCTTGATCGCGCCCGGTGTCTACCACGAGGCGGTCGTCGTCACGACGCCGTACATCACGATCAGAGGCGAGGATCGGAACCGCAGCATCTTGGACGGCGACGATGAGCTTCCGAGCGGGATCCTCGTCGTCGAGGCCGACGGGGTCACGATCGAGAACCTGACGGTGCGGCATTTCGCGGTGAACGGTCTGCAGTGGTCGAGCGTGTTCGGTTACCGCGCGTCGTACGTGACCGCACACAACAACGGCGACTATGGCATCTACGCGTTCGATTCGCAGTACGGGCAGTTCGACCACTCGTACGCGGGCGGATCGCCGGATTCGGGGTTCTACATCGGACAGTGCGACCCGTGCCACGCGTTGATCACGGACTCCCTGGCGGAGAACAACGCCCTCGGATACTCGGGGACGAACGCCGGCGGCGACCTGGCGATCGTGAACAGCGAGTGGCGCGACAACATGGGCGGCATCGCCCCGAACACCCTGGACACCGAGGCGGATCCTCCGCAGCGCGATGTGTTGATCGCGGGGAACTACGTGCACGACAACAACTCGACGACCGTGGACGTGAAGCAGATCTCCTACCCCTCGTTCGGCATCGGGATCATGATCGCCGGAGGGCTCGAGGACACCGTGACGCAGAACCTGGTCGAGGACCACGCGTGGTACGGCATCGTGGTGTCGGCCATCCTCGACGAGAACCTCTGGCCGACGGGCGACAACGAGGTGCGCGGAAACGCCGTCCGCCGGAGCGGCCGCGCGGACCTGGCGCTGGGCGCGCCGTCGGCCGGAGGTGACTGCTTCGCGGACAATCATCCATCCACGAGCGTGCCGCCTAACATCGAGACGCTGTACGGGTGCGACGGGCCCTCGCTGAGCTGGTTCGGTGGCGGCGACCTCGCGCCGACGATGAACACGTTCTTCCGCTATCTCGACGCGGCGGACGGCGAGTTCCCGCACGGAGACTGGAGGACACAGCCGGCGCCCGGACCGCAACCCCAGATGGAGAACCCGTTGACGGCTCCGCCGTTCCCCGCGGATCCGTCGACGCTGCCGCAGAGCTATCGGATCCGCGACCTCGCCGACATCACGTCGGCGCCGGGACCGCGGGTGAGCAAGGAGGTGCTCGTGTTCGGGATCCCGCTCGCCACGTCGTGGTGGAGCCTCATCCTCGGCCTGTACGCATATGTGCTCCCCGGGTTCCTCTACGGCGCGTGGGTGACAATCGCGTTGTGGGACCTGATCCGTCAGGAGTCGGTGCCGGTCCCCTTCCGTGCCCGGTGGATGGCGATCGTGATCCTGATGCCGTTGCTCGGGCCGATCCTGTACTACGCGTGGGGACGCTCGCCGATCCCGAGGGAGCTCCGGCTGATGCTCGTGGTCGGAGGCGCCGCCGTGTACGCGATCATCGCCGTGCTCGCAGCGGTGTTCGGCGGCTGAGTCAGGCGGAGCGCGGCTCGATGACGATGTCGTCTCTGATCGCCGAGAGGTCATCGGCGAGCTCCGGATCGGCGGGCATGTCTTCGGCGAAGTACCACCAGAAAACGCCGCCCACGGACCAGCTGTATCCCAACGACGCCCGGTACAGCTGGTCGAGCACGATCCGGCGACCAGCTGTGGGATCGTTCGGAGCGCCGTACCACCACGCCCTCGCGGTCGCCGGACCCCAGTAACCGAGCTCGCCTATCCCAACGGTCGAGCCGAGGAGCGCATCGTGGAACGCTCGGAGGATCCGGTCGTAGGCCAACCCCATCGGGGCGTCCTCGACCCACGTCGAGAGGAGGAACACGTCCGTGTCGCGGATCGTCGACGCCTCCAGCTCGTCCCGGATCCAGTTGAACGTCGACCACTGCGGTTCATCGGTACCGATCTGCCAATACAACGTCACGACCACGGTCTTCTCGGGGTGGGTCGCACGCAACCACGCAGCGGCCTCGTCGATGCGATCGCCCATCGCGGGACCGAGCCAACCTCCATTGACCTCGTTGCCGACCTCCCAGGCGTCGATAGCCGGCAGGGCTCTCACCGCGCGCTGGATCCTGTGGAGGTAGTTCGATCCGGGGAACGCCTCGGCGTAGTAGGAGTCGATCGGCTGCCCCAGGACCTTCAGCCCGTCCAGATGGGCTCGGTGCACCGCCGGAGCGTAGGCGGAGAAGTGGGTCCCCGGGTCCATGACGATGCGTACCCAGCCGTTCGGATCCGTGAGACCGCTGGCGAGGTCCAGGTTGGAGCGGTAGCGGTCGACCGTATCCACGGTGACGCCGAGCCAAGGCATGATCGGCGGCGATGCCTTCGCGAACTGCGTCCCGTAGCCGGCGAGCAGGAGATCGTTCGCGAGGGCGAGGTGATCGAGCGCGAGGTAGCCGTACCGACCCCGCACCGATCGCACCGATGAAGCGTTCGCGGCATCGATCGCCGTCTCGGCCGCGGCGTATGACTCGAGGAACTCGTCCGACTTCAAGAACGAGGGTCGAGCGGCCAGCTCCCGATCCAGCAGACGCTTGGCGTCGATCGCGGCTCGGTAGGTGACGTTGACGACGCCGCTGCGCGTGAACCCCCCGCCGCCGTTGTCCACGATCAGCAGCGAATAGCCACGGGTCGTCGGCCAGTTGATCGCCAACGCGACCGGCCGGTCGAGCACGGCGAACGCGAGATGGCCGGTGCCGTCGATGTAGAGCGGGTGGGGCTTCAGGTCGTAGAGGAACGTCGGATCGATGAGCGCGTCGTTGGCCCAGCCGGCGCTTCCGTTCGACATGTGCGACCTCGCGGCGGTGGCCGACATCTCGACCCCCTGGCGGTCGAAGAAGCGCAGCTGCACAACTGCATGGGCTCGTGTTCGTGCAGCGTCGACGTGGACCGGTGTTCGCACGGCGTCGACGTGGGCTCCGGCGCTCACGAGGAAGTACGCGATGACGAGGATCGAGCCCCATCTGATGACGCTCATCCCTTGCGACCGAGCGGCACCCATGGCGGACATCGACCGACGCTATCCGAGTGGGGCCCCGACCGGGACCTGCTGGGTGATGCAGTGAGGCCCGCCGCCGCCCTCGAGGAGGACCGCCCCAGGGACCGTCACGATCTCGCGATCGGGGTACGCGTCCTTCAACTGGTCGAGGACCGCCTCATCGTTCGGCTCCCCGTCCGCCGGAACGATGACGCCCCCGTTCACCAGGTAGTGGTTCATGTAGGCGGTGACGGCC
>JBBQVZ010000021.1:0-35453 GCA_038211015.1 Actinomycetota bacterium
GCGAACAGGAGCCCCCCGACGTCTCCCAACGAGTTGTAGAAGCGGTCGCCCGGGTGCAGGTCCGGGAAGGCGACGACGATCAGGACCGCGTTCGCGACAACGAGAACCGCCGCGACGGCCCAGACCGCCCGAGCGGACCAAACGGCCCCGCGTTCGCTCAATCGCGTCACCTCCCGACCCCGATTGTGCTCCCGAAGCCGAAGCCGCGAAAGGGTGACGGCCTCCGCGAGATGGGGGTGCCAGCCACACGGACCGCGCACGCATCCCAGATCGCTTGTGGGTGGTGGCCGACGGGCTTCGCTTCGGAAGGCAAGCAGGAGCAATCCCGGGGCAGGTATCGGCCGTCCATGCCGGCAGCCGAGAAGGGTCTTTTGCCCGGATGACCGAGGTCACCTGCGCGAAGGGCCTGCAAGCTATTTCAGGACCGAAGCACTAGCTACGTGGCTGGAGGGGCTATCCCGTGGTCATCGGCCAGGGCACGCGGCTATTCCCCGACACCGGCTCGGACAAAGCGCTCGAGCTGGTCGAATCGCGAGCCACCTCGAAAGGCCTGACGCTCCAGGTCTACCGGCCCACCGGGCGCCCGCAGTATGCAACGGCCACGGTCGACACATAAGAGATACCCGTCGCCGAACCTGAGGGCCGATCTGTCGGCAGCGGGAGGCGCAGTCTCAACCGGCGAGCGATCCGAGGCGAGGGGGCGATCGATCGACGCCGACCTGCTGGAGTACGTGAGCCGCGCACAGCAGGCCTGAAGCAAGCGCCGTCGTCCTCCGTCGATGCAGGACACCTAGCCGTGGTCACTCAAGCCACGCGGTAGAGATGCCAGCGGTCGGGGACGCCCTTCAGCTCGTGCTCGCCCGCGTCCGTGAACGTCAGGCCGGACCCCGCTGTCAGGTCCTTCACCGTCGATGTGGCCCATACCTCGCCCGCACCGGCCATCGAGGCCACGCGGGCGCCGATGTGAACGGCGAGCCCGCGCACGTGATCGCCGTCGAGCTCGACCTCGCCGGTGTGGCAGCCGGCGCGCGCCGGCCCGTCGAACCGGGCGAGCAGGCCGTCGCCCGTGGAGCCGACGAAGACTCCGTGGAACCGTTCGAGCTCTGCTCTCGCGCGCGCGTCGTGGTCGGCGATCATCTCCTTCCACCGGGCGTCGCCCACCTTCGCCGCCAGCTCCGTCGAGCCGACGATGTCCGTGAACAGCACCGTGGCGAGCACCGAGTCCAGCCCGATCGGCGCGCGTTCCGCGCCCACGAACCGGCGGATCGCGTCGTGCATCGGCGGGAAGTCCTCGAACTCCAACGTCGTGCCCGGTAGCAGGTAGGTCTCGGTGCGTTGCATGCGATCCGCGATGTACGCGAGCAGATCGCGCTCGTCGGCGTAATTCAGCATCAGCATCGGGGCCTGCACGGCGGGCAGCACGTCGCGGACGTCCGTCTCGAGCCAGATCCGGGCGAGCTCCTTGGCCACATCCGGCGTGCAGGTCCGTCGGCTCACGCGCGCCAGGAAGCGGATGTAGCTCTCCGTGCTGAACGCGCCGCCGAGCACGTCGGCGTTCAGCTCGACGAACTCCCGCGCCCAGCCCTCGGTCCCCCACCGTTCCAGGAGCGCCTGCTCCTTCGCCAGGTATCCGTCGTCGACGCCCCACCTGTACCCCTCGTCCGAGGCGGAACTGGGGATCGGGAGCGCCCGCACCAAGGCCCGGACCCGCTCAGGGCGCGTGGCCGCGAGCAACACGTTCGTCGCGCCCGCCTCCAGGAAGCCGCCGAACACCGCCCGCTCGATCCCCTCGGCGTCAAGGACCGCGAGCGTGTCCTGGACCTGCACCTCGAGGCTCCCCGGCGCCACGTTGCGGCTCGAGAGACCGATCCCGCGGCGGTCGTAGATGATCACGCGCGCGAACCCGGCCAGGCCTTCGTGCCACGCGAGCTCCTGGGGCGACTCCCACAGCTCGTCCACCAGGGCCATGGTGTCCTCCTGCCAGAAGAGCACCGTCGGACCGTCGCCGAGCACCTGGTACGCGAGGTATGCGTCGTCGGCGGCGCGCGCGAACCGGACGTCGGGTCGTTCCATCAGGCGGCGAACCGGTCAGCCACGCCGTGAAGCGTACTTCGAGGCGGTGGTTCGGTTCAGCCGGTGCGCAGCGCGTCGATCGTCGCCGTTTCGAGCCCCGTGTCATCCACAGCGGTATCGTCCACCCGTGATCCGACCACTCGACCCGAGCGACGCCACGGCATGTGATGCGATCGTCGCGTCGCTGCCCGACTGGTTCGGGCTCGACGAGGGGATCCGGGACTGCGCGGAAGCGGTCCGGACACAGCCCGGCCTCGTCGCGGAGATCGACGGCGACGTGACCGGCTTCCTGACCATCGCTCGCCCATATCCTCGAACCCCGGAGATCTCTTGGCTAGCGGTTCATGCTCGCGACCGTCGGCGGGGGATCGGCCGAGCGCTGATCATGGCGCTGACCGACAAACTCCGAACCCACGGCGACCACCCGCGCCCACTCCTCGTGGTGGACACGCGTGATCGCCTCCCGGGCGTCGATCGCACCCTCTAGAGGAACGGCCGCACCTCGACCTTCCGGTTGCAGCTCTTCGACCCGTCGGCGGCGAGCTTGAGCGCCACGTCGAGATCGGCCGCCTCGATGATCCAGAAACCCGCGAGGTACTCCTTCGACTCCACGAAGGGCCCGTCGGTGATCACGGCCTTCCCGTCCCGGTTGTCGACGACGGTGGCCGGGTCGGGCGACCCCAGGCCGCCGGCGAAGACCCACTGACCGTCGGCCTGGAGCCGTTCGTTGAACAGGTCGATGGCGGCCTCCTCGGTCGGGGTGGCCAAGCCGGTGCCGTCGTCGATCACGGAAAACAGGTACTGCATCTCCGATCACCTCCGGGTGCGTGGGTGGCGCCCCTCGTGGGCGCCGCTCACCCCTGCTACGAACACCTCAGCCCCGTTCCGACATCTTCTCCCGGATCTCTTCCAAGGACTTCCGGCCGCCTCGTCAGCGTGAGGCGCACCGACGTGCCCGTTCCAGAGCGCGCGCTGCGGGCGTCGTGTCGCCGTTGCGACCATCCTCGCGGCCTTCGCTAGCGACCCAACTCCGCCAGGACCTCGTCGGCGTAGAAGAGCTTGCGAGTGCGCCCCCTTCTTCGAACCTCGCGAAGGATGCCTGCTTCGACCAAACGCTTCATCGCTTCGTTCGCTGATTGATACCGAACGTTCTCCCGCCTGGCCACCCACGGGACATCGAGGATCGGATAGCCAATCAGGTCTCCTGCCAGGCGGTATGCGGTTCCACCACGAGAACCGGTAGAGCGGACCCGCTCGAGGAAGCTCTCTCTCAGCGCGAGTAGCCGGTCGATCCGGGCCGTGACCGCTTCAGATTGTTCCTTGATACCGCGACACAGGAACCCGATCCACCCGTCGTAGTCACCCGTCTTGCTCACTTCTAGAAGGCGATCCTGATACTCCTCTCGCTTCGGCTCCAGCCACTCGGCGATATTGAGCAGTGGGAACTTCATCGCGCCGCCCTCGATGAGCTGAAGAGCCATCACGAGTCGTCCGAGACGTCCGTTGCCATCACTGAATGGGTGCAGTGTTTCGAACTGGTAGTGCCCGAGGGTTGTTCGCACAACCAGGTGGATCTCTTCCGAGTGGATCCAGCGCTCCCAGAGGCTCACTCCATCGCGGAGACGGTCCCCCGGAGGCGGGGGTACGAACCGTGCATCAGCGATCGGAGCATCAGGAGAACCGATGAGCACCTGCCTCTCGCGGATCCGGCCGGTGTCGAAGGCCTCCCCGCGAGTCCCCGCGACCAGCTGCTCCTGGAGCGAAACCAGCAGGTTCAGCGAGATCGGGCGCGTCGACAGACTTGCCACTCCCGATTCCGCAGCGCGGATGTAGTTGATCACCTCTCGCGCCTCGGCGCTGACGGCCTGCTCGCCCATCAGCTCACCTTCGAGAACCTCCTCGAGTGGCGCATAAGTACCTTCCAGAGCCGAGGTGCTCAACGCCTCTTTGCGAAGGGTGGGTCGGACCAGGATGGCTGGATTCGGCATCCTTTCGGCTGCCACGTCGAGGCGCCCGATGACCATGGCCGCATCAGCTACCGCCCCCACGGTGGAATCGGAGAGCGGCACGTGCTCCGGCAAGGGCGACGGCATGAAGGCGAAGTATGAGTAGGGACCCCACCTCGCGTCCTCACCAGAGATCGGAATCAGCTCGCCTACCGGCGATCTGCGGAGGTCTTCGAGGTCCATGGATTGAAGTTTACAGCTGCTTAGCCTCAATCCAAGGAGCGTGATTGAGGCTTTCCTGTAGGTGAGGACACATCTGAGCCTAAGTCGTCACTCACCTGAATCCCATAGTTGGAATTTGAGTCTAAGCGGCGAACTCACCGTCTGCACGCTCCACCACTCCGACCAGATCGGACTATGCGGCGCAGCAGGCGTCGACCCGTCTCGATCCCGAGGTGCGGGCCGGAACGCGCGCGCAGCGGGCATGAAGCTGCCGGATCGTGTCGAAGGTGCGGGGGCCCACAGTGTGTCCCGTTTGGTATCCCGTTCCGCATCCCAAGGTGATACGCTTCCAGGCGTGTCTGAGCAGTTCGCGATCCGGATGAGCGATGAGCTGGCCAGCTCGCTCGACGAGCTGGTCTCGAGCGGCAGGTTCGCGACCCGGGCCGAGGCGGTCCGCTCGGCGATCGAGCAGCTCCTGGACGCGGAACGCCGGCGCGAGATCGGTCGCCGGATCGTTCAGGGCTACACCGACGTCCCACAGACCGACGCGGAGGTGGCGGCCGCCACCGAAGCGGCCGTGCGTTCTATCCAGGAAGAGCCCTGGTGACGCTGCCGGGTCGAGGCGAGGTCTGGTGGGGCGAGGCTCCGGATGCGAACGGGCGGCCGTACCTGGTCCTCACCCGCGACGAGGCGACCCCGGTCCTCCGCACGCTGCTCGTCGCACCGGTCACCCGGACGATCCGCGGGATCCCGACTGAGGTCGCGCTCGGTACCGACGAAGGGCTGCCGACGGAGTGCGTCGCGGCGCTCGACGCCACCACCGTGTTCCCGCGAGCCATGCTCGTGCGGCAGGTCGGCGCACTCTCGCCCACCCGGATGCGCGAGCTCTGCGACGCCCTCGCCGCGGCGACCGACTGCTGACCGGCGTGAGTGGCACCTTCCATCTTGTGCCAGAGATAGTTCGTCTGACATACGAGGGCTACCGCTTCGCCCAAGGTGAAGAAGGTATCTACGGTGTCCCCCGACGCATCGAAGCAGTAGATCTCGGTGCAACCGCGACGGAAGAGCTCGACTAGCCCGAGGTTCTCGAAGTGACCGCCGTCGGTGACGTACAGGAACTTGTCCCTGCGTCGGTGCGACCCGATGATCTCCTTGACCAGGTACGACTAACGTCTGAAGAAAGCAGCGAGCTTGCTATGTAGCATCGTTTCCGGCGTCGACGGAGGGGCTGACATGGGTGAGGCGGATCCGGTCGTGCGGATCGCGGAGGCCGACCGGCGGACGGGGGCGGCGACCGCCGGCATGAGCCGCGAGGAGGCGGTCGATACCGCAACGACGTGGGCCGGCCTCGTGCGGACGCACGCCCGGATGCTCTCAGACTGGCATCACCACGGAGCCTACGAGTCGGTGGTCTACGTCTTGGGCGGACGGCTCCGGATGGAATCCGGCCCGGATGGAGCGAACGTGGTCGAGGCCGTCCCAGGCGACTTCCTACTGGTCCCCCGCGGAGCGATCCACCGCGAGGGCAACCCGGACGACCTTGAGGGAACCGTCGTCGTGGTGCGCTCCGGGTCCGGTCCACCCGTTGTGAACGTTGAAGGGCCGGCTCGAGGCCGGACCTAACTGATCGCCCTGCTAAGTGGCATACCCCACTGCCCGGAACGGTTCGGGCGGGCTATCCGCGAGGACGGCGGGCCAGTCGGGACCGCCTCGATGTCGGAGGGCGATGCGACCATCCGTTCGTGTCGAACGAGGGCACGATCCTGCACGCGGACGCCGACTCCTTCTACGCGTCGGTCGAGCAACGGGACGACCCGAGCCTGCGGGGCCGCTCCGTCATCGTCGGCGGCGGCGTGGTGCTGGCGGCCAGCTACGAGGCCAAGGCGTGCGGCGTGCGCACGCCGATGGGGCACGTCCAGGCGCTTCGGCTGTGCCCGGACGCGATCGTCGTGTCGCCGCGCATGGAGGCCTACAGCGCTGCGAGCAAGGCGATGTTCGAGGTGTTCAACGACACGACGCCGTTCGTCGAGGGGCTGTCGATCGATGAGGCGTTCCTGGAGGTCGGTGGGCTGCGGCGCATCTCGGGGACGCCCACGGAGATCGCGGTTCGCCTGCGACGAGAGGTCCTCGAGAAGGTCGGCCTGCCGATCTCGGTGGGCGTTGCCCGGACCAAGTTCCTCGCGAAGGTGGCGAGCGGGGTCGCGAAGCCTGACCGTCTGTTGGTCGTTCCGATCGACGGTGAGCTGGCGTTCCTGCACCCGCTCCCGGTCGAGCGTCTGTCCGGTCGAGCGTCTGTGGGGAGTCGGACCGGTGACCGCGGACAAGCTCCGCGAGCGCTCGATCACCACGGTGGCGGAGGTGGCCCGGCTCGGTGAATCCACGTTGGTGCGGATCCTCGGCCGCGCCGCGGGGCGTCACCTCCACGCGCTCGCTCATAACCGGGATCCTCGGCGGGTCGTCGTCGGCCGCCGTCGACGCTCGATCGGGACCCAGCGGGCGCTCGGTCGAAGACCGAGGTCACCGGAGACGCTCGACGCCGACCTGATCGCCCTGGTGGATCGCCTGGCGCGCAGGCTGCGAGCGGCCCATCGGGTCTGTCGCACGGTCGTGCTCCGCATGCGGTTCGACGACTTCACGCGAGCGACGCGGTCGCACACGATCCCCGAGGCGACGGCCGATACCGCGGCGTTGCTCGCGGCAGGGCGAGCGCTGCTCGTAGCAGCCTTGCCGATGATCCGGGATCAGGGCATCTCGCTGATCGGCATCAGCTTCACCAACCTCCTCGACGACGGGGCGATCCAGCTCGCGTTGCCGTTCGCTGGTTGGCACGGATCGTCGATCGACGCCACGCTCGACACGGTGCGCGACCGGTTCGGTTCGTCGGCCATCACGCGCGGCGTCCTCCTCGGGCGCCGCGAAGGCCTTCGGGTTCCGCTCCTTCCCGACTAGCGTGTACGGTCACCACCCCACCACGAATCGGGAGGGTTCCCTATCTCCGGTCCGCCCCTCCGCCTCGGCGAGCTCGTCGCCACGTTCTCGCTCGGGCAGGACAACGCGTTCGGCCAGCCGCTCGAGTCGCAGCTGCGGTCGTTTCTGCTCGCGGACATGCTGTGCGCAGAGGCGGGGTTCGGCGAAGAGGTGCGAGGGACCGCTTACTGGGTGGCGCTGCTCCGGTACGTCGGATGCACGGGCCACGCGCACGAGATCGCCACGGTCTTCGGAGACGACATCGCCGTCCTGGCCGAGACACTCGTGTTCGACGCGGGCGATCCGGCCGACGTGTTCCGCGCCATGGTGGCTTTCGCGACCGCCGGCCGTCCGTCCGAGGAGCACGAGCAGATCGTGGCATCGCTCCAAGCCGGCGCGCACGACTGGGCGGTCCACAACTTCGCGACCGGGTGCGAGGTGGCGGACATGCTGGTCGAGCGCCTCGATCTCGAGCCCGAGGTCCGAGCGTCCCTGGCCTTCACCTACGAGCGGTGGAACGGGAACGGCTTCCCCACAGGGGCGAAGGGCGACCAGATCCCGCTGGCGATGCGCGTGGTGCATCTCAGCCACGATATGGAGGCGATCGCTCGTCGGACCTCAACGACAGCGGCTCTCGACGCCGCACGCGACCGGCGCGACCGGACGTACGACCCGGAACTCGCCGACCTCTTCGCGGCCCACGGAAGCACCTGGCTCGAGCAGCTCGCCAAGATGGATCCGTGGGACGCCGTGCTCGACCGGGAACCCGTACCGCACCGCACGCTGGAAGGCGGCGCGCTCGACGAGGCCCTCGAGGTGGCGGCCGACTTCATCGATCTGAAGTCGCCATACCGAGCCGACCACAGCCGGCGCTGCGCGGAGCTCGCGGGGGCCGCCGCCAAGGAGCTCGGATCCACCGACGACGAGATCGCGATGCTCCGACGGGCTGCGCTCGTACACGAGTTCGGCACGACGGGGGTCCCCAACTCGATCTGGGACAAGCGCGGTCCGCTCACGCGCGCCGAGGTCGATCGGGTGCAGGTGCACCCGATGCTCACCGAGCAGATGCTCTGCCGCTCGCCGGCCCTCGCCGCGCTGAATCCGGTCGCCTCCGCGCACCACGAGCGGGCCGACGGGACCGGTTACCACAAGGGTCTGCGTGCCGATGCCACGGAGCGCGCGGCTCACCTCCTGACCGCCGCGGAGATCTACGTGGGGCTCACGACCGAACGCGCTGATCGTCCGGCGTTCTCCGACGGCTACGCCGCCAACGAACTTCGTGGACTCGCTATGGAAGGGGTGCTCGACCGCGATACGACCGACGCCCTGCTCACGGCGGCCGGCCACGACGACCTGCGTCGCGCGGCGTCCCGGGTCAAGCACCCGGCTGGGCTGACCCCCCGCGAGATCGAGGTGCTGCGCCTGGCGGCCAGAGGCCTGACGACGCGAGAGATCGCCGAGCAGCTCTTCATCTCGCCGAAGACGGCGGACCATCACATCCAGCACACCTACACGAAGATCGGGGTCTCCACTCGAGCTGCCGCCGCGTTGTGGGCGATACAGCACGACCTCATCCGATGAGCGTCCGTACGTGCAGAGAGGACGGGGCATCGGCCCCGTCCTCTCGAGAAAGCGCGGTCGAGAAACGTCTGGTGTCAGGCGTCGTACCGACCGGCGAGCTCCGCCGGCAGTGGCTTGCCCTTGTGTCCGGCCTGCTGAAGGATGGCCGGGACCTCGGGGTCGGAGACGAACCGCTGCCAGCCCTCCGCATCCCAGTCGAACAGCACCCAGACACGGTCCGTCTCGGACGGATCGCGGAAGACGGTCGAGCCCTTGGAACCGTGCTGCTTCCGCTTCTCCGCGCCCGTCGTCGAGAAGACCTCCAAGAAGCGATCGACGTCCTCGACCTGCGTCGTTGCCAGGATCATGCGTCTCCTCCTCCGTGCGTTCGGCCTCGCCGCTCGATGCCGATGCCGCAAGCTACCCCCGCCCCCGGACGGCCACATCGGGAGAACTCCCCATCTTGGCAAGCGCCTCCCCGACCAGCGATCAGGAGTGACCGATACTGCCTCCGTGGTCGAGGACGGGTCGTCGTTCGAAGCAGCGCTGGCGGCGAGGAGCGCGGCGGACTACGCCGACTTCCTGATACCGCATCTCGCCGGCGATTCGCACGTCCTGGACGTGGGTTGCGGATCAGGTGAGATCTCTATCGGCATCGCCCCGATGGTGCGCCACGTCATCGGTGTCGATCTGGAGGAGGAAGGGTTCGCCGCTGCGCGGACCTATGCCCGGGTCCACGGCATCGCCAATATCGAGTTCCGCACAGGGAGCGTGTACGAGCTCGAACTACCCGACCGGATGAGCCGCTCCTCCGCCGCTTCTATGCGATCCGCGAACAACTCTGGGTCCTGGACGGTGCCGATCCGTATCGCGGCCGAGCGCTCCGTGGTCTGCTCACGGAAGCCGGATTCGAACGGGTCGAGGCTACGACCAAGGTCATCAGCTACGGCACCGCCGAGCAGGTGAGGTCCTTCGGGCTGGGCAGGGCCGAGGACTGCTTCGATGAGTGGTACGCGAGTGAGGCAACGGCGCACGGATTGGCGACGCACGAAGCGCTCAGCGGCATGGCCGAAGCGTGGCGCGTATGGTCGGGATCACCCGATGCATACGCAGCGTTCGCGTGGTGCAGGGCGATCGGATGGAAGCCGAGCCACTGATGACGTAAGGCTCAGCCTCGGCGTCCCGATCCATGCTCAGGCCTGCGTGTTGCTTTCGGCGACTCCCTCGGCTTCGGCGACTCCCTCGGCGTAGTTGATCAGGTCAAGCTCGCCCGGCGATCGGCCCTCGGCCGTGAGCAACGCCGCCGCCTCCGCTCGGTGCTGCGTCCCGTGGTTGACGACGTGCACGAGCATCTGCCACACGGGCACCCCTTCGTGGACGTGCCCGACGAAACCGTCGGTGACGGTCGGAAGCCAAGTATCGACGGCCGCCCATTCAGCGTCCCAGCCGTCGCGCAACTGGTCGATCGTCGGCAACGGCTCGAGTTCGGGCTCGGGGGACTCGCCGGTGTCCTGGAACGCGTGGCGCCAGCGCTGCGAGGCGCCGAGGTGGTGGACGAGGATGCCGCCCAAACCCCGATCGCCGACGACATCCGCCCGCGACCAAACGGCTGGGTCCACGTCGTCGAGGACAGCCAGCACCTGGCGGGTGGCCCAGCGGTCGTAGGCGAACCGGAAACGGATCTCTTCTGCCTGCATCGTTCCTCTGTATACGCGCCTCGGCCTCGTCAGCGGGCGTCGCGATGTGGCGCTACAGCGTGCGGACGGGCATGGGCGGCGGCGCCGCCGAGAAGTCCATCGGGTGGACGTCCTCGATGGCCGACCGGAACCACACGTCGAACTCGTTGTCCGAGGTGGCCACCTTGCCGAGGAACGTCTCTGCCCCAGGACCATCGACCACGACGACCGCGAGGTCGGAGCCGTCCGGATTCGCTTGATGCCACGACGCGTGCGTCGTCAACCCGAGTCGCCGGTTCATGTCGTCGAACTCCGCCTTGCGGGCTCCGGTCAGCTCGCCGCACCACGACTTCCACGTCTCAAGCTTGCCCGGTTTGATCGGCACGGCCATGGCTTCCATCAAACACTCCCCTTCGATCGACTAACTGGGCACACTACTCGGTCACTGGTGAGAGGCGGCTCCCCGACCGAGTGATCAGATCGCATCCAGCAGGTGGTCCAACGGCCGAGGTACGCGGGAGGGATCCAGCGCATCGACGAGCGCGGGCGCGGATCTTCCGGCCGCGGAACGTGCCGAAGAAGCGTCGGAGCTGTTCTTCATGGGCTCGCGCTCGCCACTGGGGTTGTCGCTGGAAGGTCCGGAACGACTCGAGCTCGCCTTGATCATCGATGACCCGTTCGACCGCGGCGGCACCCAGCGAGCGGATCAGCTCATCCTCCAGATCGGCGACACACACGAAGAACCCGAGCGCTTCCATGTCGGCGCGGGTGAGATGGGAGCCCATGCCCGCCCGGTCGAGGCCACGCTGGAAGTCTCGCTCCTCGCCGGCGTCACACAGACCGGCCACCCTGACGTCGAGGCCCTGAGGTCCGAACCGACCCAGGAAACGTCCGATGTTCTTCGATCCGCCCATCGGCATCACGGCGATGCCCTCCGCGCCGAGGTCTCGACCGTGTCGCGCTGCCAAGGCTTCGACCGCCAATCGGTCGCTGACCCCTTCGACGAGCACCACGGTGCGCGCGGAGGAAGGCTCCGTGGACGAACCGCCGAACCATGACCTGTCGTCGTTCGTCCGATCCATGCCCAACAACGTATCGATTCGGGTTGCATCAACGTGATCGAGTCCTCATGGCAGAATCGAGGTCGGCCAGTCACACGCTCCGTTCAGGAGGGCAACATGCCGGGAGGCACGTTCACCACGACGATCCAAGCACCGACGGAGGCCGTCTGGGCGCTGGTCGCGGACTTCGGGACCCACGCCTCGTGGTCGCCGAAGGACTACTCGGTCGATTGGACGAAGGGGGAGCCCAACCAAGTCGGGTCGACCTATCACTCCGTCGGCTGGATCCCGGGGAACAAGCACAACCAGAATGACGGCGAGATCACAGAGCGCGTCACGCCGTCCGTGTTCGCGTTCGACGCGAAGGATGCCGTCGGGATGTTCAACAACCGATGGGAACTGCGGCAGGTAGGCGACGGCGGCACCGAGGTCGCGTACACGCTCACGTTCCCGAAGCTGCACGGGATGCCCGCGGTGGCGGCTCCGCTCCTGTTCCCGCTCACCGGCGCGCCGGACATCCGCAAGCGGCTGGCCATGCTCAAGCAGGCTGCCGAGTCGCGCACCTAAGCCACGCCGTACAGCTCTGCCATCGTCGGGCCATCGGGAGAACGGGCGTACGCTGGGGTCGTGCCCAACATGGCGCCACTCCGGCGAGAAGACCATCCCGAGCTGGAACCGCTATTCGCGCACTACGAACGCACGCTGTCGTTCGTGCCGAACAGCTTGGTCACGATGGCGCGACGACCCGAGATCCTGGGCGCGTTCAGCGAGCTGATCACACAGATATGGAACACGGGCACGTTGCCGAAGGAGCTGAAGCCGCTGATCGGGATCGTCTCGAGCGTGGCGGCGGGTTGCCGCTACTGCCAGGCGCACGAGGCGGTGGACGCACGTGAGCGCGGTGTCGCCGACGAGAAGATCGCCGCGATCTGGGACTTCGAGCGATCACCGCTCTACGACGACGCGGAACGTGCCGCTCTGCGGTTCGCACGCGACGCATCGCTCGTCCCGAACGAGGTCACCCCGGTGCACTTCGAAGAGCTCCGACGCTACTGGGATGACGGGCAGATCGTGGAGATGCTCGCCGTGGTCGGACTGTTCGGGTTCCTGAATCGATGGAACGACACGATGGCGACGCAGCTGGAGGCCGAGCCGACGTCGTTCGCCTCGGCTCGCTACGGCGACCGATGGGAGCCGGGCAAGCACGTCGGATCGTGAAACGTCCGTCGATGACATCGAGGGTGCATCGCAGGTGGTTCGACGGGAAGCGTTGCCGCCGAGCAAGGAGGTCGTAAGGCTCCGGCAACATCCTCGGGGCATCCTTGAGTCATGGCCGACACGCTGGTCCCGCCCTCGGATGCTCCCGCCCCGTTCGTCATGCATCGCCGCATCGGGTTCGGGATCATCATCGGGCTGGTCTGCGGGGCCGTCGCGATCGGCGTCGCGCAACTCGTCGCGGGGATCGTGGATCCGGGGTCCTCGCCGATCATCGCGGTCGGCAGGGCGGCGATCGACGCCACCCCCGAGTGGCTGAAGAGCTTCGCGATCCGCACGTTCGGTGAGAACGACAAGGCGATCCTGCTCGGCGGGATCGGAGCCGTCCTGACGGCGGTGGCCGCCCTGATCGGCATCGCGGCGGTTCGACGCCCGAACGCGGGGTACGTCGGCCTCGCCATCTTCGGTCTGATCGGGGCGATCGCGGCGCTGACCCGACCCGGGGCCGGCGCGATCGACGCGCTCCCCTCGGTCCTGGGTGCGGTGGCCGGGGCGTCGATGCTCTGGCTCTTCGTCCGTGCCCTGTCCGCCCGGCCGGCTGCACAGCACGCCGAGCCGGATCGCCCGACACCGAAAGGGATCGACCGTCGACGATTCTTCCTCACCGCCGCGGCAGGTGCGGCGACCGCCGTCGTGGCAGGCGGCGCCGGCCGGGCGATCGCACGACGGTTCGATGCCAACGCATCGCGCGCCGCGGTCCACATCCCGTCGCCCACGGTGAGCTCCGCCCCACCGGCCGGCGCCGATCTGGACGTTCCGGGTCTCTCGAGCTTCATCACCTCGAACGCGGACTTCTACCGCGTCGACACGGCGCTCTTGGTTCCCGCGGTGAAGGCCGAGGATTGGCAGCTCCGGATCCACGGGATGGTCGAGCGCGAGCTGACCCTGACGTTCGACCAGCTCATGGCGCGTCCGCTGATAGAGCGCGACATCACGCTCGCGTGCGTGTCGAACGAGGTCGGCGGCGAGTACGTCGGCAACGCCCGATGGTTGGGGACGCCGGTCAAGGACCTGCTGGACGAGGCCGGCGTCGATACCGCTGCCGACCAGGTGGTGTCCCGGTCGATCGACGGCTTCACGGCGGGAACGCCGACCACGGTGTTGATGGACGGCCGTGACGCGATGCTCGCGATCGCTATGAACGGCGAACCGTTGCCGATCGAGCACGGCTTCCCCGTCCGCATGGTGGTGCCCGGCCTCTACGGGTACGTCTCGGCGACGAAGTGGATCGTCGAGCTGGAGCTCACAACGTTCGGCTCCTTCGATGCGTACTGGGTCAAGCGTGGCTGGGCGGAGCAGGCGCCGATCAAGACGCAGTCGCGCATCGACACCCCTTCGTCTGGCACCCGGGTGTCCGCCGGCACCGTGGCCGTGGCCGGTGTGGCGTGGGCGCAGCACCGAGGGATCCAGGCGGTGGAACTCCGCGTCGATGGCGGCCAGTGGATGCCGTCCGAGCTCTCGGTGGAAGACACCGTGGACACGTGGCGTCAGTGGCTCGTGAAGTGGAACGCCACGCCGGGCGAGCACGAACTGCAGGTCCGGGCGACCGATCGAATGGGGGAGGTCCAGGCTGAGGAGCACGCGCCGCCCTTCCCCGACGGTGCCACCGGCTACCACACCGTGGTCGTGCAGGTGCGGTGACCTTCGATGACGCGGACCATGGGCCTCCGTCGCACCATGCTGGATGATGTCGAGATGGCGCCGCGCCGCATCTTGGTCGTTGACGACGAACCGATGGTCCGGGAGGTCATGCAACGCTACCTCGAGCTGGAGGCGTTCGAGGTCGCGACGGCCGAGGACGGCGAGGCAGCACTCACGAGCTTCGCGAGCCACCGTCCCGATCTGGTGCTCCTCGACCTGATGCTGCCTCGCGTCGACGGCCTCGAGGTGTTCCGACGGATGCGCGCCGACGCGCCGACCCCGGTGATCATGCTGACGGCGCGGGGCGAGGAGACCGATCGCATCGTGGGGCTGGAGCTCGGCGCCGACGATTACATCACCAAGCCGTTCTCGCCGCGGGAGGCGATCGCACGGGTGCGGGCTGTGCTGCGCCGGACGGAGCAGGGCGCGGCCACGGACGAGACGGTGACGTTCGGTGATCTGAGGATCGATCGCGGACGACGAGCGGTGCGTGTCGGGGATCGCGACGTGAAGCTCACCCGCAAGGAGTTCGATCTGCTTGAACACCTGGCGTCGGCGCCCGGGATCACGTTCACGCGCACCGCTCTGCTGGAGGCCGTCTGGGATTTCGCATGGGACGGAGACGCGGCGACGGTGACCGTCCACATCCGGAGGCTGCGCGAGAAGATCGAGGTCGACCCCTCCGAGCCGCAACACCTGATCACCGTGTGGGGCGTCGGGTATCGGTTCGAGCGATGAGGGGCACGCTGCGCGCGATCGGGCTGGTCGTTGCGGTAGCCGCGGCAGGCGCGCTCGCCGCCCTGGCGGTGGGCGCGGTGATGGGGATGTCGTTCGGGGACCTCGCTCATCTCCTGCTGCCGCTCGGAGTGTCGACGGCCGTGACCGTGGCGACAGCGGTCGCGGCGAACGCGGCGCTGCGGACCACCTCGCTCCGGTACCGCTTCCTCGTGGTCGCGGTCCTAGGCGCGGGGGTCGCTCTCGCCAACCTGGCCGTCATGGCTCAGCTCATGTTGGTGAGCAAGCACGATCTGGCGATCGTGATGCTGCTGGTCGTGTTCGCGGCGGGAACCGCCGTCGCCCTCGCGCTGGTCCTGGCCTCCGGCTCCGCGAGAGCGGTCGACCGCCTGGTCGAAGGGGCCAGGCGGATCGGCGACGGCGAGTTGGACGCGCGGATCGGCGAGCTGCGTGCCGGTCCCGAGCTCGACTCGCTGGCCGGCTCCTTGGACGACGCGGCCGAGCGGTTGCGCGTCGCACGCGAAGGGGAGCTCCACGCCGAGGGGATGCGCCGCGACCTGATCGTCGCCGTCTCGCACGACCTTCGCACGCCGCTCGCGAGCCTCCGCGCGATGGTCGAGGCGATCGACGAAGGTGTCGTGGAGGACGCGCCCACCGTCCGACGGTATGCGGGCGAGATGCGCCGCTCGGTGGAACAGCTGGTGGCCATGGTCGATGATCTGTTCGAGCTGACGCAGCTCGACGCCGGCGCGATCAAGGCGGAGACGACGCGTGCGAATCTGGACGACGTCGTGCGCTCGGCGCTCGAGGCGATCGAGCCCACCGCGGGGTTGAAGGGACTGGCGATCGTCGCCGATCTTGGAGGGGCGGCCGGCGCGACCTGCTCGCCACGGCTGGTTCGCGTTCTCCAGAACCTGCTGGTGAATGCGGTCCGCCATACACCACCTGACGGCACGGTAACGATCGCGGCGATCGAGGACGAGCGCGGCCTCACGGTGTCGGTCGAGGACACCGGCGAGGGGATCGCCGAGGCCGATCTGCCGCACGTGTTCGAGCCGTTCTTCCGCGCCGACCCCGCGCGCAGCGGCGCGGGCGCCGGCCTGGGGCTCGCGCTGGCCGAGCGCATCGTGCAGGCGATGGGTGGGACGATCGCGGCCGAGAGTCGGCCGACCGATGGGACCCGGTTCGCCGTCGAGCTGCCCGCTTCGTAAGAACTCCCTCCCAGAGTTTCGAAGACGGCAAGGACCGTGTAACCGGGCGGTGATGGCCCCCGCCTAGCGTGAGCCCGTCCGATCCGAAAGCGAGGAGGGAACATGCGGCGAGCGGTGCTGGTGTTGTTGGCGGCTGCGGCGATGTCACTGGGGGTGATGCAGGCGGCGTCGGCGGTTGGCGGTTCGGTGACGATCAAGTTCAACCACGACACCGAGAACTTCCATGGGAAGGTTCGCTCGACAGAGAGCGAGTGCCGCATCAACCGGATGGTGAGGGTCTTCCTGGTCACGGCCGACGGTCGTGAGTTGCAAGGGAGGACACGCGCGAACGATGAGGGCGTCTGGAGGGTCCACCTGATGGAGGCCCACGGCAACTACATCGCCATCGCTTCGAAGTACGAGGCGATGCACGCGACGTGCGATCGCCTGGCGTCGGACATCCTGGACGTGATGTAGCGATCGACCCGTAGCGCGGCGCCCGTCGGCCCATCGCCCCGTGGGCCGGCGGGCCGAGGGGGACTTTACGGCGGGGAGACGAACGCCCGGAAGGGCTCGCCGGCAGTCCTCGAGGACGGCGGACCAATCCGGAAGCGCATCCCGCACGATCTCATCGTCGTCCAGAAGCCATCTGAGGTGCCGGAACGCGTGTTCGATAACCGCGTCGACCCCGATCTGGGACGGGGCGGAGAGCCGATCCCCACGCGCCAGAACACTCCGCTGAACCGGCTGCTCGATCAGATGCGGACCCGGTCGTTCGGGTGGCTCGACGACCGCGAGGTAGGTCAGGATGAGCCGGTCGTCGACCGTTCTCCAGGACGTCGAATGCACCACGACAGGATCCAGGTCGTAGCGAGCGGCGGCTTCGACGACGACCGCGCCCGGCCGCGATGCGCCGGGCGAACCGGAAGGACCTGGAGCAGCTCCGGAGCCTTCTGGAGACCTGAGCTAGTCGATGGGCTCCCACACCAGCTCGGAGACCTCGATGACCACCTCGAAGCCACCGCCGTCCGTTGGACGAACCTCGCCGACGATCGCGCCGAGCCGGTCGTTCAGCCATCGGTAGCGCGGGTCGTCCGTGACGTGGGTGATGCTCCCGACGAGCTCGCGCATGTCGTCCGATCCGACCCGGGCGTACCCTTGCCAGCTGAAGAGGATCGTCGCGCCGTCGTCCGTCTCGAGGACACCGGAGAAGTCGGGTGTGAGCGCGCCGTCCGTGCGCCGGCGGGGATAGTTCGCCGCGCGCAGCCGCGCCGAGAGGCGCCCCGTGGAGCGCCCCTCGGCGATGAAGAAGCTGCGCGCTTCGGTCCCTGCCGCGCCTTCGAGCTCGACCGTCCATGCCTCCGGCGTGGTCCAGGTCGCGCGGTATAACGGCTCGAGGCGCATCCCGGCTCCCGTCAGCTCGCCGCGAGTCCGGCGACGGTCATCGGCAGCGAGCCCCACGACCCGACCGGGTCCAGCAAGCCGCCCTCGCCGACGCTCCAGCCGAACACGCGACCCGCGTCGGCGTCCAGGGCGTAGAGGAACCGTCCGTCCGTCGACAGATCCTCGTCGCGGAGCCCCGCCCGGCCATCCTCGGTGATGCCCGCGGTCGCGTCCTCGAGGGACAGAGCCCCGTCCATCGCGATGGCGTACCTGGAGATCGCGCCGTCGGCGAAGTTCGTCGTGAACGCGAACCGGCCGTCGTCGGTGATGACCGCCCAGCAGATCTCGCTGCGGCCGTTGCCGACCGAGCCCGTGACCGGAGAGACCGTGCCTGCCGCGAGGCCGTACGACGAGGCGGCCGCCGCGCCCTTCTCCGCGCGGAAGGCCTCGGTCACGACGAGCGTCCCGCCGTTCGAGATCGCGAACCCGTACGGGGTAGGTCCCGCCGACGGGAACGAGCGGCGCTCTCCGAGCATGCCGTCCGACCCCACCGCGATCGTCTCGATCGCGTCGGTGCCGCGCTCGGTGATCACGATCGCCGTGCCGTCCCGGGTGAACCCGATCTGCGCCGGGTCGGCGCCCGCGGCCAGCGGCATCTCCGATCCCTCGATCGTCGCGATGCCGCCGTCGGCGATCCGGAACCCGCTCACGCTCGGCGCTCCGGTGTTGAGGACGAAGACCGCGCCGGCGCGCTCGGTGACGCTCTTCGGCGCAGCGCCGGTCGGGATCGTCGCGACGAGCTCCAGTCCATCGCCGGAGACGGCGAAGACGCTCAGGTCGTCGCTCGCGGCGTTCGTGACCAGCACGTGCCGCCCGTCCTGCGTCACGATCACGGAGCCCTGCGAGGTGAGGTGCGGTGCCGCTTCGCCCTTGCCTCCCGTGGTGTACGAGCCGAGCTCGGTCAGTGCTCCGTCCGGACCACGCCGGAACGCGATCACCCGGTTGTCGGGCTCGTTCGTCTGAACGTAGACCGCTCCCATCGTCGTGCCTTCCATGTCGTCCCTCTTCGGTCGGTGACGGGGGTTCTGTACGTCGGGGGTGCTGATCCGTTACAGGTGATCCGAAGGAGCTCGGATCAGCGTTCGCGCCAGCCGCGGAAGGCGTCGATGAGCGCCGCCCGCTGCTCCTTGGGGATCTGCTCCTCGGTGAGCATGCCGGCCAGGCGGATCGTCTCGCGCATCTGCTGGACGTAACTGGTGCAGCCGTCGCAGATCGTGAGGTGCTCCTCGAAGCGGATGCGGTCCGACTCGGACATCGCGCCCTCGAGGTAGTCGGTCACGATCTCGACCACCTCTTGGCACCTCAGGTCGTTCGACCCGCTCATGCGACCCCGCTCTCCAGGTATTCGTCCAGCGCCGAGCGCACGCGAGACCGCGCCCGGTGCAGCAGCACCCGTTGATTCGTCTCTGACACGTCCAGGACGTTACGGACCTCCTCCGAACTCCATCCCTGGATGTCGCGGAGCCGGATCACCTCCGCCTGCATCGGCGGGAGCGTCGACAACGTCTGACCGATCACCGCCAGCGTCTCGGCGGCCAGCAGCCGATCCTCCGGGATCCCGCGCCAGTCGTTCGGCAAGGTTGACCAATGTCCTGGCCATCCCTCCCCGGCACGTTGGAACCACGAGTCGGCGACGGCAGGCTGCGCGTCGTCGTCGCCGACGGCCGACGAGAACGGGACGCTCCGCCCTTCGCGCTGTCCCCGCGTCTTCGCGATGTTCACGAGGATCCGGTACATCCACGTTCGGAGCGCGGATCGCCCCTGGAAGCCGTCGAGACCCTTCAGGATGCCCAGCCACGCATCCTGCACGACCTCTTCGGCCACCGCCGCGGTGGAGACGTACATCCGCGCGAGGCGAAGCATCGGCGCCTGGTGCTGATCGACGAGGGCCAGGAACGCCGCCTCGTCGCCCGCTCGGAGCCGCTCGACGAGTCCGAGATCCACGGCGGAAACGGGCTCGGGCGGACTCGGCGCATCGAAATCACGCATGACCGGTGCATCGTAAGCGAGCGAAGCGGGGCGGGCTCACGGCCCGCCCCGCGTCGTCCGGATCAGGAGGTTGCGGCCTCCATGTTCTTGGAGACGACTTCCATGGTCAGGTCGAACTCGTCCGTCTTGCTGAACTCGACCACCTCGGTCCCCGGGTAGATCTTCGGGGTGTGCCCGGCCTTCGTGACGTACGCCTCTCCGGCCGTGATCACGTCCTGCGTCCCATCCGTGTAGGAGAAGACGAGCTTCCCGGAGAGCACGACGCCCATGTGGTTGCATTGGCACGCGTCGTCCGGGAGTCCCTTGAACAGATCGGCCAGATCGGCCTCGGCCGAGTAGTGCTCGAACCCGATCGTGTAGCCCTCCAGCTTCTGGTAATGCCCCTCGAACCCTTCGGCTTCGAACGTCTCGGAAGCCTCCCGCTTCGACGTCTTCGGCATGACTCCTCCTCCCTCAGCGCGCGTCCGCGCGCTGCTCCGCGAACGCCGCGAGGCGCTCCACCCCGCAGCGAACGACCTTCGTCGACTCCTTGACCGCCATCCCTGACAGGATCGGCAGGTTGAACGCCCGCAACATCCCGGGGAGCGCGCTGATCCGTGCGATCCGTACCGTGTAGGCGATCACGCACCCGTCGCCGCCGGGACGCACTTCGTAGTGGTGCACGTTGGTCCAGTCGGCCGTGGCGTCATTCTTCGTCGTGAGCCTGGCCTCGGTCACGAACTCGAACACAGATGGCCGGACCGCCTGGGTCACGACCGACCGGTCGCTGAACCGACCCGTCGCGTCCCCGCCGGTCGACTCGAACTCCGTTCCAACCCGCGCCTCTCCCGCCGGCGCGTCGATCGAGAAGAGCCCCGTCTTCTTCTCCGGCGGCACGCCACCCCAGATCGCGTGCGTGCGCAGGTCCGCCAGAACGTCGTAGATCGCTTCCGGCGTGGCCGACGACCGGTGCTCTACCGCGATCGTCACCTCCCGCTTCAGCGCGTTCTTGCCGCTCGTTCCCGTCTGCTGTGCCATTCACCTCACCTCCTGTGTCTGGTGAGATCGAGCTTGGTCGGGAACGGACCCCGAAGGATCGGCAGGATTCCCTATCTTCCGTCGGGGATCTCCGCTCCGACCCGGAGGGCGAACCCAGCGGCCTCGGACCTGTTCTGCAGGTGCAGTTTGGCGAGGATGCTGCTGACGTGGTGGCCGGCCGTCTTCGTGCTGATGAACAGGCGACCGGCGATCTGAGCGTTCGTGAGGCCCTGCCCGAGGAGCGCAAGCACCTCGGTCTCGCGTCGGGTCAGCAGCTCGAGGCCCTTGGGACCGGTCCTGCCGGCCGAGCCGTGCCGCCGGAGGAATGCCGCCGCCTCGTCGGCGTGACGGGGGGCGCCCACGCGCTCGAACTCGGCGAGCGCGGCCTTCGCGTCGGCGACGGCGACCTCCGGTTCCCGATCCTCGAGCACGCGAGCGAGCTGCATCCGGGCGATCGCGGCGTCCAGGGCCATCCCCTGCTCCGAGAACGACGTCACGGCCGTGCTCAGGAGATCGCGGGCCTCCGCGTCACCGCGCGCAGCGCCGAGCTTGCCCTCCGCGAACTCCGACGCTGCCTGCAGACGCGGCAACCCCGATCGATCGGCGATCGACGCCAGCCGCTCGGTCGCCGCCCTTGCCCCGTCGATGTCGGCCGCGGCGATCTGTATGTCGACGAGCTGGGCCAGGAATGGCGCCGCCAGGACCGAGTCACCGCCGGTCCGGTTGAGTCGGCGATGGATCACCGCCGACGCTACCGCCGTTTCGCCGCGAGCGAGGTGGAGAGCTGCGAGCGCGTGCGCGGCCTCCGGCAGCTCTTCGTAGCCCGCCAGCAGCTGCTCGGCCTCCTCGATCCGGCCTTGGAGCAGCCGCAGCTCCGCGAGCTTCGCCGCAGGATGGACGCACCGCGCGCGTTGCTCACTGGCCTGTAGCGCGCCGAGCCCTTGGGTCAAGAGCTCTTCCGCCTCGCTCCACTGACCCGAGGACAGGAACATCTCCGCACAGCACGCGTTGCAGAAGCCGACCACCGGAGCGTGGTCGTGCTGCTCGATCCATGCAGCGATCACCTGCCCCCAGCGCTCGATCCGCTGCCAGTCGGCGGCGAGCTCGAACGCGGCGATCGCGGTGCAGGTGACGTCGCCGATCGTCTCGAGCTGCGTCACCTCCCCGCCGGTCGCGGCCGCCATCGCCTCGTCCAACTTCGCGGTACCCACGACCACGTCCCCGGCGGCAACCTCCGCGTAGCCGACCTTCGCCAGCGCTTCGGACTCCAGGTCGGGGTCCTCGAACGCCCGCGCGACGTCGAGCGCCTGCTGGGCCGCCTGGGCGATCTGATCCGGGGAACGTTCGCGCTCGGCCCGCGATAGCGCGAGCCATCCCTGTTCCACGCAGGGTCCATCGTCGCGGAGCAGTCCCGCGGCTCTCGCTTCCCACCCGGCGCTCGCCGGCTCGTTCGCGTGGGCCGCGGCGTACTCGCGCGAGAGCCAGATCGCGGCGGACGCGGCCTTACGTCGATCGCCTCGTGATCGGAACCCCGCGTACGCCTGCTCGACGTGGGACAGCGCACCGGGGATATCTTGCATCCACCACAACGAACGACCGAGCCCGAGGTGGAACTCCGGTGCGTCGTCGTCGAGGAGTGCCGCCTCGAAGGCGTCCCGGGCGGTCGACCAATCCCCCGTCCGCAAGGCCTCGACGGCCTGCACGACCGCCCCCGTCGGTGCCAGCATCGGGCTATCGTGCCGCTTCGCAGGTCCGATGGGAAGACCCCTCGCGGGCAAGACCTCCCGGTACACCCCCCTGGACCGCGACCGCGCATGCCCACCGCATCGACCGCGTTGGGGAAGATGCTCAGCGACCCGTCTCCCAGGAACTGGACGATGCACCGCGTGCTGTTCTTCGAGGATGCACTTGTACTTCTCGCGCGTCGCGAGCGCCAGGTCCTCGTCGGAGTGCATCGAGGGCGGTGAACCCAATCGGTGAACATTGACCGCCGCCAGCCGTCGCTCGCTCCCCTGGGCGCGATAGTACGCATGCGAGTGCCGTACCTCGCCCGGCCACACAACTCCGACATCTGACACCGCCCCGGATCAGATGTCGTCCAACAGCCGGTCCAACGGCCGAGGCACGCGGGAGAGATCCAGCGCATCGACGAGCAAGGGCGCGGAACGGATCTTCCGGCCACCGAAGGTACCGACTGAGGTCGAGGCCCTGCGGTCCGAACCGACCAAGGAACGTCCGATGTTCTTCGATCCGCCCATCGGGATCACGGCGATGCCCTCTGCTCCGAGATCCCGACCGCGTCGCACGGCCAGGGCTTCTACCGCCATCTGGTCGCTCACTCCCTCGACGAGCACCACGGTGCGCGCGGAGGAAGCCTCCGATGGCGAACCTTCGAAGGAGGGGCCGATCCATGACCCGACATCGTTCGTCAGATCCATGCCCAACAAGGTATCGATTCGGACCTCTCCTCGCAGGAGGAAGGTCCGGAGAACCGCAAAGATGAGCGAAACAACCCATGTTCTCGATCGCTGACGCACCTACCGTGCGGTTACGTCGAGCGAAGGGAGCAGGAGATGCCGCAGGTGTCGAAGAGCAGCGTGACGCCGAACACGTTCGGCCCGGGGACGGAGTGGGCCGCAGACCTGGACGGATACTCGGTGAGCATCGTCGAGACCAGCGAAGCTGCCGATCTGAGCGAGCTGTTGAAGGGCCTGCCGGGCGACCAGTGCCCGTCCCCGCATTGGGGATACGTCGTCAAGGGTCGGACGTGGTTCCGTTCGGGCGACCGCGAGGAGAGCTTCGAGCCGGGCGACGCGTTCTACATCTCGCCCGGACACACTTCCGGCGCAGACGCCGACAGCGAGTTCGTCGTCTTCAGCCCGACCGAGATCATGGCTGACGTCGAGGCCCACATGATGCAACGGGCGAAGCAACTGTTCGGCTGACGCATCGCCGCTATGCCAGCACGGACTCCTCCTCCGGAAGGAGTCCGTGCTTCATGGCGAACAGGCTCGCCGTGGCGCGGCTCGTCGCGCCGATCTTCGTGTAGATGTGCTCGATGTGGTTCGCCACGGTCTTCGGAGAGATCACGAGGATGGCTGCGATGTCCTTGTTCGTCAGGCCGCGCGCGGCGAAGCGCAAGACGTCGACCTCGCGCGCCGTCAGGCCGGCGGGGCCATCTCGCCGGCGTGGGACGCGGTGCCCCGCGGCGACGAGGACGGCCCGAACCGCTTCGTCGTCGAGCCGCCCCGCCTTGACCTCGGCTCGCAGCTCGGCCGCGGCATCCTCGGGAAGGCGCGCGTCGCGATACGGCCGCGGCTCACGCATCGCCTGATACGCGTCGGCGGCCGCGAGCACGCGCGCCGGACGCGAGATCGCCGCGCCGGACAGACCATGTGGATACCCCGAACCGTCGAGGTGTTCGCGGATCTGCACCGCGATCGACCCGAGTCCGCAGAGCGGGGCCGATTGACGGAGCATGCGCTCCGTCAGGTACGGGTACATCCGCATGCGCTCCCATTCGCCCACCCCCAGCGGCCCGGGCTTGTCCCAGATCGAGTTCGACACCCCGAGCCTGCCGAATCCCTGGACGAGACCCGCCCGGCGGATCCGATGGACCTCGACCGGTGCCATCCCGAGCTCGGTCGCCGCGGCGGCAGCGAGGTCGGCAACGCCACATGCATGTCCCAGGAGGTACGGCGACTTGAGGTCGACGAAGTTCGCCACCGCCTGCAGCGCCGCGTCGAATCGATCAGCGGTCAGGCTCACGGTGAGCGATGGTTCGATCTGGATGACCGCGTCCCAGGTTCGAACCTGGTCGAGATCGGCGAGGATCGCGTCCGCGTCGGCAACGAGGATGTCGACCAATCGCGGGTCGTACTGTCGAGCCCGGCGCTTCTTCGCTTGCGCCTTCGCTTGCGCAACGCCCCCGACGCGATGCGCCACCTCTGTGAACTCCGCGAGCTGCGAGATCCGTGCCGCGATGGGGATCGACGCACCCTTCAACATCCCCGGCCAACCCTTGCCGTCCCATTGCTCGTACGCAGCACCGACCGCGTCGAGCACGGCCTCCGGCAGTCCAAGCTGCTCCGCGAGCGATCGGGCGAGATCCGCATGATGATCGAGCATCTCGTCGAGGTCGCGATGGCCGAAGAGCGCGAACTCCATGCCGATACGGAACCGCTGCACCAACGGATGCCCTGAACCGATCGCGCGCATACCGCTGGCCGTCGCGCGCACACCCCGCAACTCGTGGTCGTACTTGGTGGACCGCAAGGCGATGTCGTCGCCGAACCACTTCGCCTGCTCGTGAGCATCCGTGTGGCAGCCGACGTTGATGAGCAAGGCGGTGTAGTAGACGGTGGCTCGATCCTCTTCGCCGAGCCCGATGCGCTCTGCGATGCTCAACGCGATCAGGCATTGGCGCAGGACGTGCTCCATCGGCTGTCCGAACCCGAGGTCGATGCCAAGCGACAGGGCCGCGACCAACTCGGCCAGCCGAACCCGAGCCCCGTTTGTCCGTGAAGTCATACGGGGAGAGTATTGCGTGGTGCTCCCAGAGGACGTGATGTGGGCGCACGTCCGGAACGACTCGAGCTCGCCTTTGATCGTCGATGACCCGTTCGACCGCTGCGGCGCCCAGTGAGCGGATCAGCTCATCCTCCAGATCGGCGACACACACGAAGAACCCGAGTGCCTCCATGTCCGCGCGCGTCAGATGGGAGCCCACGCCTGCGCACCACGGTTCGCGCGGAAGAAGCCTCCATCAGATCCATACCAACATCCCACGTCGGATCGCTCCGCGATCTCCTAGGGCAGGATCTCGACGTAGCCGTCCGTTCCATGCACGCGGATCCGCTGCCCATCTTGGATCAGCCGCGTGGCATCTTCCACCCCCACGACGGCCGGCAAACCGTACTCCCGTGCGATCACTGCGCCATGGGTCATCAGGCCCCCAACCTCCGTCACCAGGCCCGTGATCGCGACGAACAGGGACGTCCAGCTGGGGTCCGTGTAGGCGGTGACCAGGATGTCGCCCGCTTCGAGATCGGCCTCCGCCATGTCCAGGATGACGCGGGCCCGGCCCTCGATGGTCCCGGCGGAAACTGGTAGGCCGACCAGCGCGCCGGTCGGAAGGTCGTCGCGTCGGTACGCCCCGGCGACGACCTCGCCATCCGACGTGAGCACCCGGGGCGGCGTGAGCGCTTGATACGACCGGAACGCGTCTTTGCGCTTGCGGATGAGCTGGTCATCGACCTGGTTCGTGCGCACGACGTCGTGGAGCTCCTGGAACGTGAGGTAGAAGATGTCTTCCTTCTCACGAAGCACGTGGGCCTGCACGAGGCGCCCGGCCTCTTCCAGCAGGGCCTGCTTGTAGACGAAGTAGCGGCTGACCATGCCGTACTTCGGATACTCCCGGTACCCGATGAAGGTCCGGACGCGGTCGATCATCCGCTTGACCTCTTCGGCCTTCTGCTCTCCGTCCGGCAAGGCCCGCAATCGCTCCAGCACTTCCTGTTCCTTCGTCTGCGCCTCCTGCCGCCCTTGCTCGAAGCGCCGCTCGCCGGCGCCCGGCTCGAAGTTCTTGACGTTGCCGAGGATCACGGGCACGAGCGTGGTGGGGCGTTCGCTCCAACGCGGCCTCGTGATGTCGATCTCGCCGACGCAGCGCATGCCGTACTTGTCGAGGAAGGCCCCGATGGCGTCCCGCGCTTCCCGCCCGCCCGCAAGCTTGGCCAGGTCATCCAGGAAGCCCTCGTCTTCGACGTCTTGCAGAAAAGCCACCACCTCCGGATGGGGGCGGATCACGTCCGCGACGTCCAGGAGCGCCAGCCCCATCTCCGACGTGACGTTGTGGGGGACGGACTGCGTGAGGGTGTCGGCCACGTTCTTCTCGGCCAGCCACGCCTGGAGCTCCTCGTTGAGCCACCACGTAGCCTCCATCGCCCCCATGAACACCTGATGGCTTCGCGGATCGAACAAGATCCGCTTCATCTCCGGGATGTCCTCGAGGATGAAGTCGAGCAGTGCCGATCCGGACTTCGTCGCGATGTCGCGCTTCAAGGCGGCGATGGAGGCCTGGGTGCGGGCGATGAGCTCGGTGACGATGGCCGGATCGGTCTCGATCGGGGCTGGTGCGCCGCCTGCTGGCGGCCCGCCGGGAGCTTGGTCCGGGATCGTCGGGATGAAGTCGCCGCGGTCGACGATGATCCTCAGCGCGTCCCCGGTCAGCGGTTCGGCTTTCCCAAAGCCTTCCAGGAGGGCTCCCCGGCTCGCGGTCGAAGCCAGGTCCTGGATAACGTCGACGAACAGCCTCCCGCCGGCGTGGTACATCGGCCGGAAGGCCGTCAGCTGCCACACGGAGAGCCCCAGGGGCTTGATCGGGTCGGTCATCATCTGCTGATGACCGACGGAGACGAAGACGTGCCTCTCTTCGTCTCCGACCGACGGGATGGGGAACAGCGTGGTGATCGGCCGGCTCTGGACGATCTGGAAGCCATCATCGACCAGGCACCATTCGATGTCCTGGGGGCGATCGAAGTGCGCTTCGATCCGGCGTCCCAGCTGCGCGAGTCGCACGACCTCCGCATCCGTCAGAGCGGGCTGGTCCTGCCGCACCACGTCGATCGTTTCTTCCTGCGTCCCGCCCGCCGGCAGGGCGCGGATGGCGAGCTGCTTGGCGGCGACCGCCTTGGCGACGACCTTGCCGTCGCGCACCTTGTAGACGTCCGCGTTCACCAGGCCGGAGACCAGGGCCTCGCCGAGGCCGAAGCAGGCCTCCACGGCGACGACCTTCCGGTTTGACGTGACGGGGTCGGCCGTGAACAGGATGCCGGCCGCCTGCGGGAAGACCATCTGCTGCACGACCACGGCCATGTGGACCTTCCGGTGTTCGAAGCCGTTCCGCAGGCGGTAGGTCACGGCCCGCTCGGTGAACAGCGATGCCCAGCACCGGCTGACGTCCTGCAGGATCGCCGTCGGCCCCACGACGTTCAGATACGTGTCGTGCTGGCCTGCGAAGGAGGTCGTCGGCAAGTCCTCCGCCGTCGCGCTCGATCGGATGGCGTAGGCGGCTTGCGCGCGGAGCCGGGCGAGCGCGGGGGTGATCTCCGCCGCCAGATCGTCGGGGATGGCGATCCCTTCGAGGGTCCGGCGGATCTCCGCGCTGAGCGTGCGGATCGCCTCCCGGTCATCCGGCGTCAGGCGCGACAGCCGATCGAGCCGTTCGTCGATCGACGGCGCTTCCGCCATGATCCGCCGGAAGGCGTCCGTCGTCACGCAGAAGCCAGCCGGCACGCTGATGCCTTCGATCCGCGAAAGCTCCCCCAGGTGCGCGCCCTTGCCGCCAACGACCGCGACCTGCGTCCGGTCGATCTCCTGGAAACCCAGCACGTAGCTGCCCACCCGTCCACCTTCCCCTTCAGCCCCCCGCGGGCCTCTCATCCCGTGACTCCCATCTCCGTAGGTTCTGGCCTCGGCCGGCGATTCTGAAGCACGACCCGGAGTTGCGGGAAGCCCCCCGGTGCCCTTTACACTTGGGGTGGCAAGGAGTGGGTGCGCGCTCGCGTTCGACGGCGACTTCTCAGCCGCCGGCTTCCGCGAACTGCGACCGTGAAGTCGCGCCGGCCGCTCAGGAGGACTTCGCGGTTGCGCGTGCGAGGAGCTCGTCCGCTTCGGCGAGCGAGGGTGTCGCGCCGAGGCCCGCGAAGAGCTCTCGCCCCTGCAGGAGGCGCTCGCGCGCCTCGGGTACTCGGCCGATCTCCAGCAAGCACCGGCCGGCACCGAGCCGCGCGTGTCCGTGCTCGTACACGTGTGGGAACGCGGCCCACGCCTCGGCCGCTTCGAGGTGCAACTCGAGCGCCGCTTCGGGGTCGCCGTCGAGCTCGGCGAGCACCGCTCGAGCGGAGAGCACGCAGTTGCGATCGCGCCACATGGGAGGCGCCACGCGTTCCGTGAGCTCGCGGAGGAGGTCGGCGGCGCCACCCGCCAGGCAGACGCGAGCGGAGTCCTCGAGCAGCCACGCGTGGTTCCCCGGACGTTCGCGCATCAGCTCTCCGAGCTCCTGCACGAAGGCGACGCCGCCGGCGGGATCGCCGTGGAGCACGCGGTTCATCGCCGCGAGCCGGAACGCCGGAACGATCACCTGCCCGTCGGCGATCTCACGCGCCCTGGGCACCAACCCGTCCTCGATGGCATCGGTCAGGTCGAGCGCTCCTCGAGCCACCCGGACCAACGACTGGTAGATCTGCGCAAGGACGGCCGCCTGCCCCGGTCGCTCGCGGCTCTCCTCGATCACGCGGTCGCCGGTCTCGAGCAAGTCGTCCCACCGTCCGACGTCGAACGCGGGCCACATCGTCTCCATCCGCGCCCAATTGGCCGCCCCGGTCGCTCCCCGGCGCTCCCCGAGCTCGATGGCCGTCGTGTTGAGCTCCTCGGCTTGGGCAGGTCCTTCGTTGAACCACACGTTGTCGGCGAGGTTCACGTGTGCCGCACACACGAAACCCGCCGGAGAGGATGCGAGCGCGAGCCGCAATCCCTCTCGCAGATCGGCGATCCCCTCATCCGTCTCGCCAAGACTGACCCTCGCCTCCCCGCGGAACTGCAAGGTGACGGCCAGGTCGGTGTCGGTGCCGAACTCGCGGATGACCGGGAACGCATCCTCGACCAGCTCCAGCGTTCGAGCGCTGTGACCGGCCAGCCCGGACGCCGCCACGGACCGGGAGAGTGCCCGGCTGAGCTGCGGCCCCGGCGGAAGGTCCCGAAGGATCGCCAGGGACCGACGGATGAGCTCGGCCGAAGCTGCCGAGTCACCGACGACCCAGGCCGCGTAGCTCAAGAGCGAGAGGGCCTCGCCCTCTCCCAGGCGGTCCCCTTGCGCGAGCGCCTCCTCGAGGGCACGCTCGCACGCGCCCCTCGGGTCCGCCGCCGCCCAGCCCGAGGTGGTGGACCGCGCGCCGCTCAGCAAGACCTGGAGCCGCTCAGGCTCTCCCGGACGCGTGAGCTCGAACGCCCGCCGATTCAGGTCGGCGGCCTTCTCCACATCGAGCCGAGAAGCTCGGTCGCTCGCGATCAGCAGGAACCGAACCGCGAGCCGCTCGAGATCTCGGGTGTCCTCCCCCGCTGCCCGGGACAGCTCGATCGATCGCTCGTAGTGATGGGCGAGCAACTCGGCGTTCTCGGCCACGCGTTCGCCCGCCATGCGCTCGATCCACGCGGCCGCGGCACGGTGACCGATCGCTCGCTGAGCTCGAGGGATCTGCCCGTAGGCGACGTCTCGGATCAGCATGTGCCAGAACGCGTACTCCGCCTCGCCTTCGATCGAGGATCGGCGGGCAGGACGGAGCAGCTCCTTGCGTGCGAGCTCGTGGAGCCCGGCGCGGACGGAGTCCGGGTCCACACCACCCATCTCGGCGAGGGCCCCGGCCCAGAACACCTTGCCGAGGATCGCGGCGTCCTGGAGCAACGCCTTGCGCTCGGTGGAGAGGGTGTCGAGCCGCGCCGCGATGAGCGCGTGCACGTTCTCGGGGACGGGGATGTCGCTCTCGCCGGCGGTGAGCTCCCAGCTGGCGCCGCGACGAACGAGCACGCCGCGGTCGACCAGCATCCGGATGAACTCCTCCGCGTACAAGGGGTTCCCGCCCGCGCGGTCCAGAAGCGCGCGCTGGGTCTCGGCGGGAAGGACCGTCTGGTCGAGGAGGACGGCGATCAGCTGCGCGGTTTCCTCGGCCGACAGCGGCGCCAGCGAGACGGCCGTGTGGTTGCGCTTGCCGCCCCCCCACGATGGTTCGCGCTCGTACAGCTCGGGCCGCGCGGTGCACAGGACGAACAGCGGGACACCGCTCGCCCAGTCCGCCAGGTGCTCCACGAACGCGAGCATCGCCGGGTCGGCCCAGTGCAGATCCTCGATGACGAGCACGAACGGTCCACCCGCGGCGATCGCCTCCAGGAACGTGCGCCATGCGGCGAACGATTCGTCACGTTCGGCGACCGCGCTCTCCTCCCCGATCCCGATGAGCGACCCGAGCCGCGCGCGGATCCACTCGCGCTCCCGCTCGTCTTCGACGATGCCCACGGCGACCGCGAGCTTCGCCGCGGCCTCGTCCGGTCCGTCGTTCTCGAGGATTCCTGCGTGGGACTTCACGATCTCCGCGAGCGCCCAGAACGTGATCCCTTCCCCGTAGGGCAGGCATCGGCCCTGGCGCCACGAGACGAGGTCGGGCAGATCGTCGATGAACGTGCGGAACTCGCGTGTCAACCGGGACTTGCCGACACCGGGCTCCCCCGACAGCGTCACGAGCTGCGGGGTCCGGTCGCGCACGACCCGCTCGAACGACCCTTCCAGGAGCGAGAGCTCGCCGGCGCGGCCGATCAACGGCGTGGACGCGCCCGGCTCGATGTCGACACCGAACCGGCTCCGCGCCGCGACCGCGCGCCAGAGGGGGATCGGCTCGTCCTTGCCCTTGACGGAGATCGGCGGAAGCTCCTCGTAATCGATGACGTCGCGCGTCGGCCGGTGGGTGAGCTCGCCCACGACCACGCCGCCGACCGGTGCCGCTCCTTGGAGCCGAGAGGCGACGTTCACGACGTCACCGGTGACGAACCCCTCGCCGGCCTCGGGGCGCGCGCCGAGCGCTACGAGGGCCTCGCCCGTGTTCACCGCGCCCCTCACCGCGAGGTCCAGTTCAGGTCGGGTCTCGTTCAGCTCATCGATCGCCTCGAGGATCCGCAGCGCCGCCCGGACCGCACGCTCGGCGTCATCCTCGTGTGCGACCGGGGCGCCGAAGACCGCCATCACGGCGTCGCCGATGAACTTCTCGACGGTGCCGCCGAAGCGCTCGATCTCCCGCTTCAGCAGGTCGTGGTACACGCGCAGGGTCGCGCGGACATCCTCGGGGTCGGCGTGATCCGACCTCGCGGTGAAGCCCACCAGATCCACGAAGAGGACGGAGACGACTTTGCGCTCCTCCCCTGCCGGTGCGACCGCCTCCGCGAGCGCGGCGCCGCAGTTCGAGCAGAAGCGCGCTCGGTCGGCGTTCTCCTCGTCACAGGCCGGGCAGCGTTGCACGGCAGGAGTCTAGGCTCCCGGGTCTCCCCGGAGGAACCGAAGCCCGTCATCCCCGAGCCGTCACCGTTGACCGACCCATCGTAGGCCACCGGTTGCATCGTTCGGAGTAGTGTTCGGCCACGTGCCGGGACGCTACAGCGCTGCTTCTCGCAGCATCTCGAGCCGGTCGCGCGTTCGGGCGGCCATGACCAGGTTCCCCTTACGCTCGTAGCGAGCGAGCGCCTGTTCGAGCGCCGCGGACGCTTCCTCCACGCGGCCGGCGAGCAGGAGCACCTCGCCGAGGTCAGCGTATGTATCTCCCTGCGCGTCGAGCATCTCGGTGCGATCGCAGATCGCGATCGCCTCGCGGATGAGACGCTCCGCCTCATCCTGCTCTCGACGATGGGCAAGCACCTTGGCCCTGACCCGTCGCCAGATCATCTCCTTCGTGGCCTGGTCGCTCGCGCCCAGCTCCGCTGCGCGACCGGCCCAGGCGTCGGCCTCGTCGAACCGGTCCAGTGCGTAGAGGGCCCGCGCCTGGCTCGCCGCCGCTTCCGCCAGGAACATCTGATCTCCCAGCTGCTCATGCAGCCGGAACCCTTCTTCCGCGAAGGCTGCGGCCGCTACCGGATCGCCCGCCCAGAGCTCGAGGTCCACGGACTCGAACGCGGTGAGGTTCGCGAGTAGAACCCCCCCACCGCGCTCCGACGCCTCCGAACGAGATGCGGCGTGGATCTCGCGCGCCTCGTCGAAGCGACCGAGCATCGCCAACGCGCCGGCTCGGTAGGCACGGAGGAATTGATCCCGCCCTTGGCGTGGCTCGACCTCGTCGAGCCACTCGAGCAGTTCCGACACCGGGGTCGAGCCGGCGAAGCGCATAGCCGCGAGCGCTCCCAGGTTCTCAGCCGAGGGGAGACCGGCCTTCTGAGCGTGCGCGGTCGACCGATCCATCGCCTCCAGCGCTGCGTCCATCCGCCCCCGCACCGACTCCACCTCATAGATCGCGACGTCGGCGATGTAAAGAGCAACGTCGTCGTCGGCTGCCTCGAATACCGGCAACGCTTGCCCGACGAGCTCGCGCAGAGCCTCCGAAGCGCCCTCCGTCCCCGCATAGAGGCGGACCACACCGGCCTGGAGCCTCCCGCAGAGCTCGCCGATACGATCGCCGACCGCAGCAGCGCGCTCGGCGAAGGCGTCAGCGCGTTGAAGCGCGTCGGCACCCCTGCCCATCCAGATGAGGGCTTCGCCGAGGTCGGCTTCGAGGGCGATGCCGAGCTCCGCGAACGGAACGATCGCGGCTGCTCGCTCCAACAGGCTCGCGGCCGCGACGTAGTCCTGACGGAGGAACGCGCGGCGACAACCGGCCACCAATCGCCGACGCGCAGCGCCCGCCAGCGTCCCGTCATCGGGCGCGCCGAGCTCGTCGCGGTACCGACAGGCCTGCTCCAGGTGGTAGCCGACGACCTCGTCCTCCTCGACGAGCTCGATGCCTCGCGTCTGCAGCCACGACGCGAAGCGCTCATGCAGGCCCGCCCGGGTAGCTTTCGGCAGGGACTCGTAGGCGGCGTCGCGGATCAGCAGGTGGCGGAAGCGGAAGCCGTCCTCGCCCGCGAGCATCGGAGTCTCCGGCCTGATCAGCTCCTTGCGCACGAGCGCAGCCAAGCGTGGGGTCACATGGATCTCCTCGGGCGCGAGCGCCTGGACGGCACCCCGGTGGAAGACCTCCCCCTCGATCGACCCCCGCTCGAGCACGCTCCGCTCGGCCGTCTCGAGTTGATCCAGGCGCGCCGCCAACAGCGCGTGCAAGGTAGGAGGAACGACCACCTCACCGTCGGCCTCGCCGGCCATCGCCAGCATCTCCTCGATGAAGAGCGGGTTGCCTCCCGCCGCCTGCGCGATCCGTTCGCGCAGCGTCCCGCCGATGCGCTCCGGGAGGAGCTCGTCGACGTCTTCGTCGATCAGGGGCTCGAGCCGAAGGGTCACCGGCCAGGTCGAGCGGCGCTCGCTCATCTCCGGCCGTGCCATGCAGAGCAACAGGATCGAGGCGCCCGTGGACAGGAGCGCGACATGCTCGATCAGATCGAGGAACGTCTCCTCACCCCACTGGATGTCGTCGAACACGACCACGAGCGGCCGCTCCGCAGTAGCCTGCTCGAGCATCTTGCGGAACGCCCAGGCGATCTCTTCCGCGGACGTCGACGCCTCCGTCTCACGGAGAAGGGCGCGCGGATCGCGGCCGCGGCGGTCTCATCCGGAGGGAACACGCGAGCCTGCTTCACGATCTCGACGACCGGCCAGTAGGTGATGCCTTCGCCGTACGGGAGGCAACGACCAGTGAGGACCGACGCATCGATCGAAGCGAGGAACTCCGCGGCGAGCCGAGACTTGCCGACACCGGCCTCGCCGACGACCGTCACCAACTCGCAGCGCCGCTCCGCAAGGACGCGCATCCAGGTGTCCTGCAGGACCGCGAGCTCGTGCTGACGTCCGACGAACACCTTCCCGTGTTGGCGCTCCGGCGTGTCGTGGACGCGGAGCAGCCGGTAGGCGGGAACCGGTTCGGCCTTGCCCTTCAACTCGAGCGGCTCGATCGGTTCGACGTCGGCGGCGTCGCGAACGAGCGCGAGGGTCGGCTGGCCGATCAGCACTTCACCCGGCTGCGCGGCCTGCTCCAGCCGAGCGGCGACGTTGACGGCATCACCCGTCGCAAGCCGTTCTTCCGTCCCCGTCACGACTTCACCTGTCGTGACGCCGATCCGTCCTCGCAGACCAAGATCGGGGAGCGCGTCGCGCATCTCCACGGCCGCCCGCACAGCGCGCAACGCGTCGTCCTCGTGTACCAACGGCACGCCGAACACCGCCATCACGGCGTCGCCGATGAACTTCTCCAGGGTGCCGCCGTGCTGCTCGATGATGGCCTTCATCCGCTCGAAGTACCGCGCGAGCAGAGCGCGCAGCCGCTCGGGATCGAGCGTCTCGCCCATGGCAGTCGATGCGGTCAAGTCGCAGAACAACACGGTCACGACCTTGCGTTGCTCGCGGTCGGACGCCACGACGAGCGGCTCTGCGCCGCATTCGGGGCAGAACTTGAACGCCCTGTCAGACTCGAAGCCGCACTTGGCACAAGCCGGCACGCGGCCAGTATAGGTTTGCCAGGTTCCGCGTCGAGAACGCTCGGATCACGGGAGGACGTGACGAGGGTGGTGGTCTCCCCGTCTCCTCACCAGTGTTCACGGTGAACGACGTCATGCAGAGGACGCCGGTTCGGATGGACGATCGGCGAAAGCGGGCGGCCAGCGGGATAGCCGAACGCGACGAGACCCACGCAGAAGCGATCTTCGGGCAGGGCAAGGATCCGGCGTGCGAGCGGTTGATCATCGAGCGCAGCGTGGGAGCTCCCTATGCCGCGGTCGGACGCAGCGATCATCATGTTCATCGTCGCCTGACCCATGTCATAGAAGATCCAGTCGCGTGAGTCCTGGTCGTCGGTGACGGGCGCCACGAGCGCCACCGTGGCGGCAGATCCGGCAACGTGCTGGGCATATCGCCACGTCTCGGCCAGCTGTCGCAACGTCGCGCGTTCGGTGCACAGGACGAAGTCCCATGGCTGCTCG
>JBBQVZ010000022.1:0-34085 GCA_038211015.1 Actinomycetota bacterium
CAGGGGCACCGCGTGGTGTTCGTCGGCGATGGCATCAACGACGCGCCCGCGCTCGCGCAGGCCGACGTGGGCATCGCGCTCGGCACCGGCACCGACGTGGCCATCGAAGCTGCGGACGTCACGCTCCTAGGCGGGGGACTCGACGGCGTGGCCGACGCGGTCGACCTGGCCCGTCGAACCTACCGGGTGATCGCGCAGAACCTGTTCTGGGCGTTCGCCTACAACGTGGTCATGATCCCGCTGGCGGTCTTCGGGGTCCTGACGCCCACATGGGCCGCCGGCGCCATGGCGGCGTCGAGCGTGAGCGTCGTGGTCAACGCGCTGCGGCTTCGACGTTTCCGGCGGTCGTCCCGTACGCTGGAGAGCGTATGAGCGTGACCACTCCGAACGTCGTCGAAGTCACGGACGCGGACTTCGAGCAGCTCGTCATCGAGGAGTCGAAGACGCGTCCGGTGGTCGTCGATCTCTGGGCCGCATGGTGTGGGCCGTGCCGGACCCTCGGTCCGATCCTCGAGAAGGTGGCCGACGAGCGCAAGGGCGCGTTCTTGCTGGCGAAGCTCGACGTGGACGCCAACCAGGTCGGTAACGCGTTGCTTCAAGCGGTGAAGAGTCAAGGCATCCCCACGGTCGTCGCCTTCCGCGACGGGCAGCCCGTGAGCATGTTCATCGGCGCGTACCCGGAGCAGGAGGTCAACACGTTCGTCGACCAGCTGCTCCCGACCGAGGCGGAGATCGTCGCCGAGGAGGCCGTCGCCGAGGAAGAGTCGGGCGATCTCGAGGCCGCCGAACATGGCTACCGCGAGGCGCTCGAGAAGGATGCCTCGAACCGCGAGGCCGGCATCGGCCTCGGTCGGATCCTCGCCGAGCGCGGCGACCTGGAGGGGGCTCGAGCGATCGTCACCCCGTTCCTCCCCGACCCGGAGGCCGAACGGGTCCTCTCGATGGTCAGGGTCAGGGGATGGAGCGACTTGGACGAGGTCGGGACATCGGCATCGGCGAAGCGACTGGCCGCCGCCGGTCGTTGGCGCGAGGCGCTCGACGGCCTGCTGGGCTCACTCATGGACGATCGAGACGACGCCACGGGCGCCATGCGTGACGTCTTCGCCGTCCTGGGCGACGACGACCCGCTCGTGCCCGAGTTCCGACGCAAGCTCTCGAACGCCTTGTTCTGACGAGGAGGACGAACGTGGCCGACGTTCACGACCGCATACGGGAGTTCTGGGACCGCGACTCGAACACCTACGACGACTCGACCTCGCACTCCATCTCCGATCCGCTCGAGGCGGCTGCGTGGCGAGCTGCGCTCCGCCGAGCGCTACCGGATCCGGGCGCGAAGGTGCTCGACGTCGGCGCAGGCACCGGCGCGTTGAGCTTCCTCGCAGCCGAGCTCGGGTACGTCGTGACGGCGCTGGATCTGTCGGAGGGGATGCTCTCGAAGGCCCGTGCGAAGGCGGAGGAGAACGGCGTCGAGCTGACGTTCGTCATCGGCACCGCCGCGGAGCCGCCGCCCGGGCCGTTCGACGCGATCATGGAACGCCACGTCGTGTGGACGATGCCCGACCCGGTGGCGGTCCTCCGCGCTTGGCGCGACGTCATGGCCCCCGGCGGACGACTCGTGCTGTTCGAAGGCGTCTGGGGTGCGGATACGCTGGTGCAGCAGGCGAAGGATCGGGCCGCAGAAGTGTTGCGGGGCGTCCTCGGCGTGGAGGATCACCATCACGCTCCGTATCCGGAGGATGTGCTCGCCCAGCTCCCCCTCGCCCGGATGACGTCGCCCGTCCCGCTGATCGACATGGTGCGCCAGGCGGGATGGCGTGGCGTGCGCATCCAACGACTCCGCGACGTGGAATGGGCTTCGATGCAACACGAGCGGTGGCCGCTCAGCTGGCTTGAGCACCGCCTTCGCTACGCGTTGATCGCCGACGCCTGACGCGCGGAGAGCCATCGCTGCGATCGGTGAGCTCAGGACCGCCCGTCGTCGTCCCTACCCGGGCGTTTGATCCACGCGGACGTCGTCGACGTTGGCGGTCCAGGTGCCCGCGTTCGGGTTCCCCAGCTCGAAACTCCCCATGGGCGTCGTACCCGTGTTCGCCGGCCACGCGGTCACGATCCGCGTCCCGTCCCGGTAGAGATCCCATGTCCCCGACGTGCCAACGGTCCCGCAGACCTCGAGGCTGTGCCACCCGGTGCCGAGTTGCACCCCCGAGGCCAGTGTGATGCCGGAGACGTCGGACCGCAGAGCGAGCACACCCGACGAGTTCACGAGCACGCGCGCGACCGGGCCCGCCGCGCCCGTTCGCAATCGGAGCAGCGCGATCGAGCCGGTCCGCGCAGAGACGTTGATCCGCCAGCTCACGCAGAGGTTCGGGAAGCTCCCGCTCAGGGTCTTGGCCAACGTCGCCGTCTGGTTGGAGACGGCGGCCCGGGCGCTCGGGGCAGGCATCCCGGTCGCGACGTCGATCGAGAACCGCGTCACGGTCGTCCAGTTCGCGAGCGTGCCACTCGAGAAGTCGTCGGTGAAGATCGCCGAGGGGCCGGCGAGCACGCTGATGGGATCGGATGTGTCGCTCGGAGGACCTATGTTCCCGCCCGCATCGGCGGCGGTCACGACGTAGGTGTGCGATGAGTTGGGTAGGAGTCCCGTGTCGGCGAACGCGACCGTCGTCGTCGAAGCGCTGTTGAACATGCCGACGAGCACGCCGTCGCGGAACACGCGATAGGTGAGCGATGCGGACACGTCGTCGTCGGCCGCGGTCCAGGTCAGATCGATCGAGGACGAGGTGAGGCTTTGGCCCGCCGGCTGGCCCGGCTGCGTCGGCGGGGTCGTATCCGGCGGCCCGGCTGGCACGAGCGCCACGGAGTAGTCGCGGCCGCCCTGCACGTCAACGGCGCTGGACAAGCCGTTCACCACCACGGGAACCCTGCGATTCATGTTCGTGCCATCTCCGAGCTGGCCGAAGTCGTTCTGTCCCCACGCTCGAGCGGTGCCGTCGGCGAGGATGGCGAGTCCATGGTCTCGGCCGCTCCCGACCGCCACGACGTTCGTGAGGCCGACGACGGGAACCGGTGTTCGGCGTGGCGTCGTCGTCGTTCCGTCCCCGAGCTGCCCGAGCTGGTTCCGCCCCCACGAGCGGACCGTTCCATCGCCCATGAGCGCCAACGAGTGGTGCGCCCCCGCGCCGACCGCCAGCACGCCCGACAGGCTCGTCACACGGACGGGGGTGAGGCGATCGACGGCCGTGCCGTCACCCAGCTGACCGTACGTGTTGTCCCCCCATGACCAGACCTCTCCGTTGGAGAGCAACGCCAAGCCGTGATCCCTGCCGCCCTCGACCGACGTGACACCCGTCAGGCTCCCGACCCGCACCGGGCTCGTCCGGTTCGTCGTCGTCCCGTCGCCGAGCTGTCCTGAATCGTTCAACCCCCACGCCCACAACGTGCCGTCGGATCGGATCGCGAAGCTCATGTCTCGTCCGCCTGCGATCTGGACGACGCCGGTCAGTCCGGTGACGGTCACCGGGGTTCGGCGATTCGTGACGGTCCCGTCGCCGAGCTGGCCGAACGCGTTGTACCCCCATGCCCGGACCGTGCCGTCCGCCAGCAACGCGAGATTGTGATCGTGGCCGGCCGCGACCTGCGTGACGTTCGCCAGGCCGGGAACGACCGTGGGGATCGTCCGGTTGGCGCTGGTCCCGTCTCCGATCTGTCCCAGGTTGTTGTGGCCCCACGTGAGGACGGTGCCCCCGGCCCGAAGGGCGATGGCGTGATCGCGACCCCCGTCGAGCTTCACCACGTCGGTGAGTCCCGTGACCGGACGAGGATCAAGGTGAGCCGTGGTGGTCCCGTCGCCGAGCTGACCCCAGGGATTGGCGCCCCAGGTCAAAGGCCTCCCGGGTGCCGCGAGTGCCGCGACGTTCTCCGAGAGCGCGGTCCTCTCAACGAGGTCCGTGGCGGCGCCCGCGCCCGTGGCGGGCAGGATGAGCGACATGCCGGCGACCAACGGAAGCAGGAACGAGGCGCGGATGATCCTGCCGCGAGCCCTCCAGCTGCCGTGTCGAGCCGTCAACGCCTTCTCCTGTCGGGCCATCGACTCTAGCTCCCGGTCGCGCTGGGGGGAAGGGGGAGCGGGGCGCACGCGGGGGAGAGCGGAGCGATCGCTCCGCCCTCCCGCCGGTTCTCGCCCGTGCTATCCCACAAGGCCGTCGACGATCACGTCGTCGAAGTTCGTCGTCCAGGTCTTGGCAGCCGTGTCACCGATCTGGATACGGCCGACCGGAAGGGTTCCGGTGTTCGCCGCCCACGCATTCACGATCTGGAGGCCGTTCAGATAGAGATCCCACGTCCCACCGCCCGAGACGTTCGAGCCGCACAGCTCGAGGCGATTCCATCCCGTGGGCAGGATGATGCCCGAGCTGATCTGGGTCGAGGCGAAGTCGGAGCGGACGATCAAACGACCCTGCGTGTCCAAGGCCACCTTGCTGATGGCGCCGTTCGCCGTCGTCCGAAGCCGGATCAGGTCGAGTCCGACCCCCGCCGTTCGATTCGAGACGTTGACGTTGGCGCTCACGCAGGCGGTGTTGAGCGTCGTCGGGAGGATGGCGTAGGCGAACGCGGACTGCGCCACGGGGTTCCCCTGTGCGCTGGGCGCTGTCGAGGACCCGTTCGCCACATCCAGCGATATCCGGGTGACGGTGGACCACGACGTCAGACCGCCCGAGAAGTCGTCGGCGAACGTGGCGGACATCACCGAGATCGGATCCGATCCGACCCGGTTGCCTTCGTTCCCCGACTCGTCGATCGCCTGGACGAAGTACGAGTGGCTGCTTCCCGGCCACAGACCCGTGTCCGTGAACGCCACCGTCGTCGTCGAGGAACTCTGGAACTGCCCGACCAGGTTGCCCGGGTCCTGTCCGTCGCGGTACACGCGGTATGTGAGAGCCGTGCTCACGGCGTCGGTGGAGGCCGTCCAGGTGAGGCCGATCGAGGACGTCGACGTGCTGACCCCGGTCGGCACGCCGGGGTCGGTCGGCGGCGTCGTGTCGGGCGCGAGGACGATGATGGCGTCCGAGACGTCGCTCAGCACGCTCGCGTTGTTCGCTGCGTCGACCGCGTCCACCCGATAGGTGTGCGTGGTGCCCGCCCCGAGACCGGTGTCCGTGTAGGTGATCACGCCGGAGGACGGGCCCGAGAACTGGTCGGTCTGCACGCCGTCGCGGTACACGCGGTACGTGAGCGTCCCACCGAAGTTATCGGTTGAGGCGGCCCAGCTCAGGGTGATCGAGTCGAACGTCGAGCTCGAACCACTCGGCTTGCCCGGCTTGGAGGGTGCGAACGTGTCGGCGACCTGGTTGTAGACGAACATCCCGCGCGACTGCCACGTGGTTGCGCTGCTGATCTGGGTGATCGCGCCGGTCGGCTTCGTGCCGCCCCAGTTCACGCTGTACAGTCGACCGTCAGTGAGGGCGTAGACGAGCTTGCCGGAGGCGAGCGTCATCCCTCGAACGTTGCCCCAGTTGATGCCCTCTCCGCCGGTGCTCGCGACGAACAGGCTGGCGCCGACGATGTCGCTCTCCGGGTTGTAGTAGCGGTAGTAGAGCTTGTTGTTGTTCGCACCCGCCAGGCCGGTCTTCGACACCGTGTAGTAGATCCGGTTGTTGTCGTAGAACATCCCGGTCATGCTCGCGATGTCCGTCGTGAACGCCGGAAGGCGAGTCGTCGTTCCCGGGATGACGAAGGACGTGCTGGGCTGGACCTCCAGGCCGTACAGGTTCAGCTGCGTGGCGGCGCCGAGCGTGGTGCCGTCGAACGTCCGCTTGTAGAGCCAGCCGTCGTTCATCCCGTAGTAGAGGTTGCCGTTCAACATGAACGCACCGCGAGCGTTCCGCCAGTCGATCCCGAGCGGCACCGTCGAGGTAGAACCGAACGTCGTCAGGTCGTAGCTCCTCCGGTTCAGGGCGCCGACCCCGGCCTGGTCCATGTTGTACAGATCGTTCGGCAGTGCGTAGGTCACGACGGGGGGAGGTGTCAGTCCACCCTCGGCGGGGAAGAAGGCGATCTTCTGATGGAACTCGTTGCCGGCGTGATCGGTGTCGCTTCCCACCCACAGGCCGTCGGGTGTGACGGGCAGGGTGAAGCTTCCGACACCGCGCTCGTGCCCCGGGTTCCAGCTGAACGGGACGCCGTTCACCGGAGAGAGCGCGGCGATCCCTTCGCGGGGTACCGCGCCCGGACCGGCCACGTCGCCTCGGTACGGGTTGTTCATCCAGCGCATGTGCCCGCCGATGTACACGGCGGTCCCGCTGATGCTCACGCTCCACGACGTGTCTCCACCTGTCCAGTCGGTCCACGTGGGGGCCTGACCGGGTCCGGTGGCACTCAGCTCGAACCGGTTGATCGAGTCGCACAGACGGTTCGCCCGGAACGCGCCCGTCGTCACCACCACGAAATATGAGCCGTCAGGCGAGATGTCGATGTCGCGCATGTAGGTCGAGAAGGATGCGGAGCACCAGGTCGTCGTGCCGTTCGTGTCGAACACGGGGAACAAGCTGGTCTGCCACGACGACACGGACGCGGGAGTGGTCGACAGGTCGAGCATCGCGATCTGGACCCGGGGAAGGCCTGCCACCTGGCTGAAGCTTCCGATGGCGACGAGCTTCGTACCGTCGGGAGAGACGTCGATCTCGGGAACGCCGAGCGTGCCCCGAAGCGGGTTCGTGAACGGGAGATCGAGGTTCGGGTCGACGTTGCCCGTGTTCGGGTCAAGCCTGGCGAGGCCGGAGCGGGCCGTGCTCTTGATCTGCGTGAACTTCCCGGAGACGTAGAGCATCCCGTTGCGAAACACGACGTCTTCGACCAGGCCGTTGGTGTTCGCCTTGAAGCTCGTGACGATGCTCCCGTCCGCCAGATTGAGCCGGACGATCTTCTTGTAACTCTGACCGTTGATCGTGCTGAAGTCGCCGCCTGCGAACACCGATGTGCCGTCCGGACCCGGTGCCAGTTGTTCGACCTCGGCGTTCAAGACGGGCACGAAGTTGGGGTCGATGACGCCGGTGTTCATGTCGAACGCGAACAGGAAGTTGCGCGTGAAGATCTGCGAGAACCCCGCTCGCCTGACCTGCGTGAACGTACCCCCGACGACCACCTTGGTCCCCACCTGGAGGATCGTGTTGACCGCGCCGTCGAGGATCTGCGGCGTCCAATCCGCGGGGTCGGGGTTCACCACCACCGATTGGGGGGTCTGGACGGCGCCGGCGGGCGTCGGGATGAAGGTCAGGACCGAGAGCGCCACGAGGAGGGCGGTGAGAAGCGATGCCATGCGGGGGAGAGCGCGGTGGTTCTTGGACATCGGGGGGATCCTCCTGGTCGTTCTACGGACGGTGACCGCTGCGGGTTCGGCTTGCCGTCGGGGGGCTCATTGGGTCCCCCACGATACAGGGGAGACGTTCGACCGCCTACGGCCAGAGGTCCATCTCGCATAGGCCGCTCGCGCGACCGCTGACGGGGCGGCCCAGGACTGACGACCTAGTCCGGAAGCCCTGTGCGCCGATCGACTCTTGCGCGGGGCCGCCGGATCTCATAGCCGTATCGATGCAGGAGCGGTGCCGTCAGCGTCGACACGATCGCGCGGTCTCGCTGGGCCATCCCGGTCCGCCATTCTTCATCGGCCCGGATCGAGAGAGGGCCGGTCGCGAACCGCATCGGGTTGCCGTCCACGGTGTGGCTCCGTTCCAATGAGGCCGTACCCCCGCTGAGGAACCCGAGGTCGGCGGAGGTGCCGATGCCCGCGAAATCCAGGATCTCGAGGAGACGAGTCGCCGGATCGCGGACGAGGTCCTCGTACCGAAGGAAGAGGTACGGCACGCGGAGCCGTCGCAGGAGGTCGGTGCCTTCGTTGTAGAACAGGTAGCGGGCCGATGCCGATGCCACTCCGTACTTGCGCATGTGATCGGGTCGGTCCGTCGCGTCGGGTCTGAGAACCTGCTTCTGCCAGGAGAACACCACGCCTCGTCCATCGCGCACGAGGTGGAGGACCCGCAGGTCGATCGACGGGATCCGTCTGAGCATCATCGCGTACGTGGGGATCTTGGATGAGTCGATGATCATCTTCGCGCCGGCCACCTCTTGGATACCTCTGTAGAGACGTTGCGTGTGGGAGAGGTACTCGCGCAACGCCGTTCCCCCTCCGCGCCCGGTTGCGAGCAGCGGAGCGGTCCACGGCCGGTCGTACCGCATACGGGTGTGGACCAATCGCTCGACCGGGACGCGTTCCCAGCCTCCGAACGCCTTCTCGCCGACAGCGGTCCAGAACTCACACGATCGGAACGGCTCCCCGCAGCCACAGCGGCGGTCTTCGACGTAGCCGCGAAGCCAGAAGTCGCGCATCTCTCCGACGGATACGAAACCCGGCACCTGACCGAGCAGGCGCTCGAGGAGCGTGCTCCCGCTGCGCCCCCAACCGCCGATGTAGAGGACGGGGACACGGGGTAGGGCCGGAGCCTCGATCCCGAACTCGTCCTTGGCGAGCTCCGAGAAACGGTTCACGGTTTCGGTCGTCGTGTCCTCGGATCGGTAGATCGCGCGTTCGGGGTTGGTGATCGCGTCATCGAGGAGCGTTCGCAGCGCCTCCTCCGTCTCGGCGACCTCGATGTAACCCGCGCTCTGGAGGCGACGCGTGAACCGGAGCTGGTGGTCGTCGACGTGTTCGCCTTCGACCTTCCGGCGCGGCACGACGATCGGCTTCGTCCCGACCTTCAGGCAATCCATGATCGTGCCCGGTCCGCCGTGGCATACGACCGCGGTCGCGGAGCTCGTGAGTCGGGTCATGTCGTCGTGGGCGAGATACTCAGAGTGCTCGAGATGGTTCAACGACGTGCTTCCTCGGGGAGCCTGGGAAGTGCCGTACTGGACGAAGCACGAGGCACGGTCGCGACCACCTGCCTCCAGCCAGCCGTCGACCCACCTGATCAGCCTGTCGAACGGATGGTGGTCGGTTCCGACGGTCACGAAGACCGATGGTCGACCGGATGATGGTTGGGGGTCGCTCAAAGCAGTGGTCCCAAGAGCTTGCCACGGGGATACATCCGTTTCTGTTCCTCCCATTGCAGGAGGAAGAGGTCGCTCAACGGATAGCAGAGGCGTCCCGTCATCGTGGCGGAATCGAGCCGGTCGAACACCTCGATGAAGGTCGTCTTCGCGCCGTAGAGCCTCGCAGCCAGGAAGAACGGGAACGCGACCGCCGCACCGGTCGATACGACCATCGCCGGTCGGAGTCGTCGGAGCGTCTTGAACGCCAACCACGTGTTCCGAAGGAGGTTCAGGAGGTTCCGGGTCGTGGGGTGATATGCCCACACGACCTCTTCATCGGCGAGAAGCGAAGTGGCGTCGGGCTTGTCGAAGGTCACCCAGACGCGTTCGAACTCACCCCACCATGGTCGTAGGTTGTAGAGCTGCCCGAGGTGCCCCCCCGAGGAGCACACGAGGAGGATCAAGCGGTCGTTCCGCGGGGTCACGGTTCGTTGCGCACGCCGGACTCCCACTGGCGTCCGGGAGTGACGATGGCTCCATTACCGACCTCTGGGTGTGGAGCCGGAGCTTCGTCGACGTCGTTCCCGCCCCCACCACCCCGCTTCTCGCGGGTCCGCCCGGACTGGTTGGAGCGCGACGACGCTCGTTCGCCAGGCTCGTCCTCACCAGGCGCAGCGCCATAGCCGTATCCGTACGTGTAGCCGAATCCGTCCATACCTCCGCGCTTGGACGGGGACACCCTGTTCAAGATACCGCCTCGGACGACCGCTCCCACCTGCCCGAGCTGGTCGGCCGCGTGCATGAGCGCACCCCTGGTCGTGTTCTCCGCGCTCGCGACCAGGAGCACGGCGTCGACGAACGGCGCGATCGCGAGCGTGTCCGCGAGCCCGAGCACCGGTGGGCAGTCGACCAGCACGAAGTCGAACAGTTGTGCTTGCTCGGCGAGGAGATCGGCCATCTGGCGGGACTGAAGGAGCTCGGCCGGACGGGCGGGCGGGCGACCGCTCGTGAGGAGCCAGAGGTTGGGAGACACCGAGAGGATCGCTTCCTTGATGGGGACATCCCCGAGGAGGACGTCCCCGAGTCCAAGGCCGTTCTCGACCTCGAAGAAGGTGTGGAGCGTGGGCCGCCGAAGATCGGCCGATATCGCGAGGACCCGGTTGTCGGCATGCGACAGCACGACCGCCAGGTTCGCCGTCGTCGTGCTCTTCCCGTCACCGAGGGTTGGGCTGGCGACGGCGAAGACCTTCAGGTCTCGTTGACGACCCATGGCCATCACGCCGGTGCGGAGCGTTCGATAGGCTTCCGCAGCCGGACTCCGGGGCTGCTTCTCGGTCACGAGCCCGACCGGTGCACGCTTCCCCATCCCGGTGACCGCGGGGATCGCGGCGAGCACGGGCGCGTCGAGCGTCTGTTCGAGATCCGACCTTCCACCGATCCGCTCGTCGGTTCGATCTCGTACGAACGCCGCCACGATGCCGATGAACCCTCCGAGGAACAACCCCATCGCGAGGTTGATCGCGTGCTGCGGACTCGAAGGTGCCGTCGGCACTTCAGCGTGGATGATCACTTCTCCAGCGTCGACCACGACGGGCAACGCCGCGATCTGGCTGGTGAGCACGGCGATCTGGCCGTTCACCGTGTCGCGTTCCTCTTGCGCGTTCAGGACCTCCGCGCTCCCCGCAGTGCCGTCCGCGATCTCGCGGTCGAGCTTGTCCCGCTGACCCAGCAGCTTGTCGATCTGTTCCTGGATGCCTTGTCGCGCGGTGGTCGCGGCCTCCACCGCCCGGTCGCGCTTGTACACGAGATACGCGTCCGCGAACGCGTCCGCACCCGCGGCGGCCGCCTTCGCGTTCCCATCGGTGAAGAAGATGTCCAGCACGAGCGCGTCCTGGAGCGTCTTGACGTTCACCTTCTTCAGTAGGTCGGGGATGCTGAGGGGAGACCTCAGCGTCTCCTTCGCGAGCTCGGCGACCGGGGCCGACTTGGCGAGGCGGGTCTCCGTGTCGAGACTGATGAGCTGATCGGGGCGGAACTGCGAGGACGCGGTGGTCGGCTGGATCAAGACCTCCGAACGCCCGGTGTACATGGGCGTACGGGTGAAGGAATAGGAGGCCGCCAGTCCGGTGAAGACGACGAGGATCACGAGGATGAGCCAGATCCTCCGTCGGAGGATGGCGGCATACTCTCGCAGGTCGGTGGCGTCGTCTGAGGAGGAAACGGAAGCCTGCATCCTTCGCTGCACCTTTGACTAGGTCCTCGAGGGTGTGGAGGCAGCTATCTTACGATGGCCCCCCCGGCATTCCAACGGACCGAACGGGTCATCGACGGTAGGCCGGCGGCCTAGTTCTCCTCCGACCGATCCGCGTCGGACCCAGGACCATCGGCCCTCCTGAGGCGGCCTTTGGTCCGATCCCGGGCATCCCCCGGAGCATCTAGACTGACTCGCGTGAGGCCCCCTCGACGTTCTCGACGCTTGCTCGCATGCCCCCCCACCGCGGGCTGGGCCGCTGCCGGTCGGCTCGCATCGGTGACCGACGCGCTGCCGCGACCGGCCGGCGACCGCGATCCGTTGATGCATCCCGCCTTCTCGTCTCTCGTCCGACCGAGCGATCGGTGGAACGAGCCGTGCCACACATCGCCTGGGGGCAACGTCCGGATCCGACGGCGGTGACCACCGATATGCGTTCTGCCGCAATCTCGATGAGGAGGTCGTCGTCCATCTTGACCAAACGACGCCGTTCGCCGGATCGATCGGTTGGCCCCGCCGCCGGCGCGAGCGACTCTCGTTCGGCCGCGGTTCCCGTGCTCTACGTCGGAGGATGCCAGCGGAGCGGTAGCACGCTCCTCGAACGGATGTTGGGCCAGGCGGGAGGTCATGTGTCCGTCGGCGAGATCGTCCACCTCTGGGCTCGAGGGCTGCGAGCGAACGAACTCTGCGGGTGTGGGGATCGTTTCGCGGACTGCCCCTTCTGGGCCGAGGTTGGCCGCGTCGGCTTCGGCGGATGGGCCGGCGTAGACGTCGATGAGGTGCTGCGGTTGCAGCGTCGCGTCGATCGCAATCGCTACATCTTCTTCACGCTTTGGCCCTCGGTCGCGCCTCGCTACCGCCGGGATCTCGCCCGTTACGTCGCCATCCTCGATCGTCTCTACAGCGCCATCCATCAGGTGGGAGGGGGCGTCATCGTCGATTCCTCGAAGCACGCCTCGACGGCGTTCATCCTCCGTAGGCTTCCGTCCGTGCAGCTCCGCGTCGTGCACCTGGTGCGCGACAGTCGCGGCGTCGCCTTCTCGCTCCTCAAGAAGGTCCGCCGGCCCGAGGCGGTCGATGAGGAGGAGTTCATGTTCCGCGCGTCGCCCTGGCGCGCCGGATCGGAGTGGCTTGCCTTCAACGCACTCTTCCACATCCTCGGCCTCGTCGGGACGCCCACCGTGCTCACTCGCTACGAGAGGCTCGTTCGCTCTCCACGCGAAACCCTCGCGGAGATCCTCGCTCGGGAGCAGGGGCCGGCGACGACGGATGAGAGGCTTTCGTTCATCGATGGCTCGACCATCGCGCTGGGGGTCGATCACTCGGTCGCCGGGAACCCGATGCGGCTCGAACATGGATCGTTCGAGCTTCGGCTCGATACTGCGTGGCGCGTGTCGATGCGTCCTCGGGACCGAAGGATCACCACGTTCGTGACCTGGCCGTTGCTCGCGAGGTACGGGTACTTCCGGAACGAAGATCGATGACCGCCGCTCTCCCTACCCCTGCGTCGTGGCCGAGCGTGTCTGTGGTCGTGCCTACCCGGCAACGCATGGAGCTGCTCCGCCGGGCGCTGATCTCGATCGCGGGGCAGCGGTACGCGGGAAGCATCGAGATCGTCGTGGTCTTCGACCAGGAGGAGCCGGTCGATCCAGGTGTGGAGATGGGGGAGCGCCGCTCGATCCGACTCATGTCTAACGAACGTATCGCCGGTCTGGCAGGTGCCCGCAACACGGGCATCCTGGCGGCCACGGGCGACTTCATCGCATACTGCGACGACGACGACGAGTGGTTGCCGGACAAGCTGAGGCGCCAGATCGAGGCTGCGTTGACCCCGCCGCTCCCAGAGGTGGTCGTGACCGGCGCGACGATCATGTACGAGGATCGGACCATCGATCGGGTACCCGAGCACGACGTCGACCTGAGCCAGCTGCTGCGATCTCGGGTGCAGGAGATCCACCCTTCATCGATCCTCGTGGAGCGGGCGGCCATGCAAGCCATCGGCGTCGTCGATGAGGCCATGCCCGGGAGCTATGGCGAGGACTACGAGTGGTTGTTGCGTGCGGCGCGGCGGGCCCCGATCCGAGTGGTTCCCGCCCCTCTCGTCAAGGTCTATTGGCACCGCTCGTCGTTCTTCGCCGACCGGTGGGCCGTGATCGTCGAGTCGATCCAGTATCTGCTGGACAAGCACCCCGAGTTCGCGGAAGAGCCGAAAGGATTGGCTCGACTCTACGGTCGCCTCGCGTTCGCGAACGCGGCGATGGGAAACCGTTCAGAGGCTCGCCGGTGGGCAGGGAAGACGCTCCGCCTCAGTCTTCGGGAACGGCGCGCCTACCTCGCGCTGGGCGTCAGCTGGGGACTCGTTTCCTCGGATCGTCTGATGAGGCTCGCTCACCAAAGGGGAAAGGGAGTATGAGCGAGCCTGCTTCGTCGGACGCACGTCTCGCGGAGATGGCTTCGCCACTCGCGTGGCTGCGAGACCTTCTTTGGCCCGTGGACTCCGGCTCCCAGGTCGCGCTGACCCGTGGTGGCGGCCGTTCGTCCTCCGATGTCGGGATGTGGGCCCTGATGCCCTCCGCCGCGAACCCAACGGTGCTGATCCCTGTTTCGGGGCGCGCGGGGGGCTCCGCGCTGCGGCAGTTCAACGACTCGATGTCGCAGATGGCGCGTGTACGAAAGGCGGTCGTCGGCGCCGCCGTCCGCAGGGGTGGTGGAGCCCTCGTCGCTCGCGACAGATTGGTCGTCACCAAAGTGGGGGTGGGGGCCGAGGCCCTCGATCTGATGGGTTCGGTGCTCCCGCGGATCCTGGGCGAGCCTCGGATCGAGGTTGCGATCTCCATCGGACGCCAGCTCCGCCCGAACCTCAAGCCGGTCCTCCAGATCATGGATCCGGAGGGTGTGGTCCTGGCCTACGCGAAGATCGGGTGGAACGACCTGACCAAAGATCTGGTCCGGAACGAAGCCCGCACGCTCCGCGCCTGGGGATCGGCTCCACCACGGCAGCTCGAAGTACCCCGGTTGATCCATGAAGGGGACTGGAACGGATCGGCCATCACCGTGCTTTCGCCCAATCCCCATCGCCTCTTCAGGCGGGGTCGGAGGAACGCCCTGCCATCCGCGGACATCCTCGGCGAGGTGGCATCGCTCGGTGGAACGGAGCTGGCCCCCTTGGGTGCGAGCCTGTATTGGGCACGCCTGAAGGAGCGTATCGATGGGATCGCCATGACGGAGGCGTCGCGCAACGCTCTTCGTTCGGTCCTCACGCGGCTCGAGGCGTCGCGCGGGGACCAGGAGCTCAGGTTCGGGAGCAGTCACGGCGATCTGGCCCCTTGGAACATGAGCCTGGCCGGCGGGAAGTTGTTCGTGTGGGACTGGGAGCGATGCGCACGACCGACGCCCGTGGGATCCGATGCCCTGCACTTCTGGTTCGAGGTCGGGTTCCACAAGGAAGGTCTGGACGTGCCGACGGCGAGCCGCTCGGCGCTCACCCGGTCGCTCGAGACGTTCGATCGACTCGGGATCGCCCATCCCGCTCGGGACACGCTGCTGCAGCTGTTCCTGATCGAGCGGATGCTCAGGGTCGAGGAGGGTCGAGTCGCCGGAGTGCCCGTCCACCGAGATCTATCGGCGGCGCTGCTCCGCGAGCTGAGCGGGGGTTGAGGATGAACCGGGAAGCCGCCCGCACCTTCGCCCGAAGGACCGCCAAGAAGGCCGCTCGTCTCTACACGGTGCCGACGACGCCGATGAGACGGCTACCCGATTTCCTGATCATCGGCACGCAACGTGGCGGGACGACCTCGCTCTATCGCTACCTGGAGAAACACCCCTCGGTATTGCCGACGGTGCTCAACAAAGGGGTCCACTATTTCGACACGAACTTCGAGAAGGGCCCGGTTTGGTATCGATCGCATTTCCCCACCACCGCCGCGAAAGGGCTCCGCCGACGTCGTGCGGGTGGGGGACCGGTCATCACCGGAGAGGGCAGTCCGTACTACTCCTTCCACCCGCTCGCGCCGCAGCGGATAGCCGAGCTGCTGCCGAACGGGCGGTTCATCCTCATGCTCCGGGATCCGATCTCGCGGGCGCACTCGCACTATCAGCACGAGGTCGCGCGCGGTTTCGAGGAGCTCTCGTTCGAGGAAGCGTTGGAGCGGGAGGAGGAGCGTCTGGCAGGGGAGGAGGAGCGCATGATCGCCGATCCCTCGTACTTCAGCTTCGCCCACCAGCATCATTCGTACGTTGCGAGAGGTCTCTACCTCTCGCAGATACAACGGTGGCATTCGGTGCTGCCACGCGAGCAGCTCTTGATCGTGGATAGCACCGACTTCTTCTCGAACGCCGATGCCACGTATCGTGAGGTGCTTCGCTTCCTCGAGCTGGCCGAGCGGTCACTTCCCGCCTACGAGAAGATGAACGCACATTCCTACGACCGGATGACACCTCGAGCGTTGGCGTTCTTGCGCAGCCGGGTAGCCGATCCGAACCGGGCGTTGTCCGGATACTTGGAGCGTGCGTTCCCCTGGGACGTGGAGCGGGGATGAAGTCCGAACCGGTGGCATCGGGGACGACACGAACGGCCGCCGCGGGGGAGCACGAGATCGCCGCGCACCAGGACCTCACCACCGTAGCTCGTGGGGGGATGCTCAATCTCGTCGGGGTCGTCGTCAACACCGTCTTCAACTTCCTGTTGGTCGTCGTGGTGACCCGAGGGCTGGGAGGTACGGCGACCGGGATCTTCTTCGAGTCGATCGCGCTGTTCAATATCGCCGCGACGGCCGCGCAATGGGGTGCCGATGTGGGGATCGTCAGGGCGATCCCTCGGTACCGCGCCCTCGGCAGGATGGCCGACGTGCAACACAGCATCAATGCGGCGATCATCCCGGCAACCCTTGTGGGCATCGCGTTCTCGGCGCTCCTGTTCGGCCTCGCCGGTCCGCTCGGTCGGCTGCTGACGAACGGAGCGCACGGCGGCGATCTCACGCCGACGCTCCGCGTGCTGGCTCCGTTCTTGCCGATATCGGCGGCGTACACGGTGTCGCTCGCCGTCACGCGCGGGTTCGGGACCATGGTTCCGTCGACGCTGATCGACAAGGTTGGCAAGGCGATCACCCAACCGCTCTTCGTCTTCGTGGTCGTCCTGTTGGGGTTGTCGAGCACCGCGATCGCCGTCGCCTGGGCTGCACCGTTCGCTTTGGGTTTGGCGGCGGCGCTCGTCTGTTCTCGCCTCCTGTTGCGCCGGAACCGCGGGACCATCGACGAAGGCCAGCCTTCGATCGGACGAGGAGCGGTGTTCAGAGAGTTCTGGCTGTTCACGACCCCACGGGGCCTGGCAAGCATGTTCTCCGTGATCATCCTTTGGCTCGACACGCTGCTGATCGGCGCGCTCCGATCCAGCGCCGAAGCCGGTGTCTACGCGGCCGCCACCAGATATCTCTCACTGGGCCAGTTCATCGGTGTCGCGATCGCTCAGGTCGTCGGGCCGAAGCTGAGCGAGGTTCTCGCATCCAACGACCATGAGCGTGCGCGATCCGTGTACGCCACCACCACATGGTGGCTCATGGTTCTGGCATGGCCGTTGTATCTGACGATGATCGTCCACGCCCCGACGCTCCTGTCGGTCTTCGGTCCGGGCTACCAGCAGGCGCAGGCGATCATGGTGATCCTCGGATCGTCGATGCTCGTCGCGACGCTCGTTGGGCCGGTGGATGTCGTGCTGTTGATGGCGGGCAAGAGCTCCTGGAACCTCTTGAACACGATCGCTGCGGTTGTCGCCAACGTGGTGCTGAACCTGATCCTCATCCCTCGTTTCGGTATCACCGGGGCGGCGGTGGCGTGGTCGGCAAGCATCCTGCTGAACAACCTGCTCCCGCTGATGCAGACCTGGAGGATTGTGCACCTGCATCCGTTCGGTCGGGGGTCGGTGATCGTTGCCGCAAGCTCGGTCGTCTGTTTCGGGGGTCTCGGCCTGGTCGGACGGGAGATCGGTCACGGTCTCGTGGGACCGGTGGCGACCGGGCTCGTCGCCGTGCCGATCTATCTCGCGGTGCTTTGGCGGTTCCGCGGACCTCTGCACCTCGCGGTGGTGCGTGAGGCGCTCAGGCGACGTGGACCGGCACCCGTCGACGGCCTCATCCCGGATGTGCCGCTATCCGGAGAGCTCGAGCCCTAAACGCGCTCGAACTCTCCGGATGCGTGTCCTGTTCTACGGAGCGGGGTAGCCGCTCGTGGAGAGCGCCGGGTCGTCGGTCCAGAACGTCACCGCGAACGACTGATCGCCGGACCTGCCGTATTGGAATTCGTTGGCGCTGTAGCCGATCGAATTGCCGGACCCGGACGTGGCGACCTCGGTCGGCGATGAAGAAGACGAGTTGAACAGACGGACCTGGACCACGCCGCGTGCGTGATCGACCATCCACTCGAGGCGGACCCACTGGCCCGTCCTCACGGATGCCAAGGTCCTGATGAACGGATGGTTCGCGCTGTCCATCACGCGGATCGTGCCGTCCGACATGACGTCGATCGCGCATCGGAGCGTTCCGCTCGAGGCTCCCCTGATGAGCCGAAGATCGCCCGACGGCAGTGAGCTCAACCAAAGGTAGACGTGGCCGTACCAGAGCCTCCTGGTGCCGGTCCAGCCGTAGTACGAATTGTCACCGGGCAGGAGCACGTGCTTCGCCGAGTACGTGCCGCGCCGGTGCGTGGTGTCGAACCTGAGGGATGCGCCGCCGGTGACGCCGACCTGGGTGAATGCGGTTGCCGGAGGCCGGGCCTGGCCCGCGACGATGTTGGCCCCTGCCGGGCCGAAGTCGAGGTTGTTCGTGATCGTCGGAGCACCCGGACCGGGCGTCGGAGTCGGAGTCGGAGTTGGTCTTGGCGTCGGTGTCGGTGGATGAGGATTCGTGCCCCCTCCGGATCCTGGTTTCGCGTAGGGGTCCGAGGCGATCGTGCGGTATGCGGACATGGAGGAGGAGGACGAATCGGTGTCCCAACGGTAGACCTTGACCATGTCGAAATACATCAGCGACTTCAAGGACGGCCAGGACTGCGCCGTGGCAAGAGCATCTCTGAGCCACTGGGCCTTGCGCCCGGGGACCGCCGGGTCCTCTTGGGCGCCGTACTCGACGACCATCCATGGCTTGTGATGCGCGATCGCGAACGCATTGATCGGATCGAAGATCGCCTGGAAGGAGTTCCACTTGTCGCCCGGTCGACCCGGATACCAGTTGTATCCGTCGCCACCCACGAAGTCGATGTATGAGTCACCGGGATAGTAGGACGACGCGTCCCTGCCCGAACGTGGATTGAACGACCACGCCATCATCGTCCACACGAACGCGACGTTCGTGACGTTACGGCTGCGGAACACCGTCACGATGTGCCGGAACGCGGCGGCGAAATCCGCCGCTGTTCCGAAGCGGGAAAGATCGTCCTCCGGTTCGTGGTGGAACGTGAGATAGATCGGTGAAGCGAAAGCCTTGAACGCGTCGGCCCGTTCTCGGATCCACGCATCTTGCGACCCGTTCGCGATCGCGCTCCATCTGACGTACCCGCTGCCCTTCCCGGCGTTCCAGTTGACGAACGGGATGCGTCCGTTGTCGACATCCCAACGCTGTTGCGCCGTCGGGAGATCCGCATCCCATTGGTAGTACTGGTGGTCGATGGCGAACTTGCGCCCGATCCTGGACTCGACGCGCTCGAGCGCCTCCTTGCTCGATTCGCTGCCCCTCGGCCCCACCCGCGCTCCGAAATAGACGCCGGAAGAGGGAAGCAGCTTGGACGGAAATGCGGCCGCTGCCGTCGTGACGAGCGAACCGACGAGGGCAGACGAGAGGAGAACGAGTACCACTGGTGCGACCGCCCATGGGCGTCGTCTCCGCTCCGAGATGCGTCGATGGGTCCGGTCGGTTGTCTGCATCTGCACCTCCAGTCCCACACGGGTCGGCGGCTCGGGGAGCCGTGATCCGAGTTCCCGTCATGGGCTCGTCGCCGAACGGTCGCGCCTGACACAGGCGTCCCCACACCGTCCGACGTTCGGACACAACGGGGCCGGGCGTCAGCGCTATGGCGCCACTAGGGAAGGGAGCCAGACCCATGGTGCTCACGTCTGCGTCCCTCTCTCGATCCGGGGGAGGAGGGCGCGACGAAGCGCTCATCCTATGCGGGGGGGGTGGACGCCACAACCTCCAAAGGTGCGAGCGCCCCGACTCCGTCGGGGCGCTCGCATTCGGAACCAGATCGGTGATCCTTTCTACACGACGGGCCCAACGAATCTCGTGGTGCTGAGGGCGGGGTCGTCCGTCCAGAAGACCACCGAGAACGCCTGCGAACCCGATCGTCCCATCTGCACCCGCGCGGGGCGAGATCCGATGGTCTGGCCGGCGGCCGTCACGAGCGTCTCGGTCGGTGTCGTGAGGTTGGGGCTGTTGAACACCCGGAGCTCGATCTGACCGGTCGCATGGTTCACCTTCCATTCGAGGCGAACCCACGCACCCGTCGCAACGGGCTGGATCGACGTGGCGATGACCCTGTTCGCGGCATCCCTGATCCGCAGGGTGCCTCGACGGGACACCTCGATCACGAGCTCGAGGTCATCGTTCGCGCCTTGTGCGCGGACGAGTCGGATGTCGCCCGAAGACAATCCGCCGAGATACAGGTACACGCGGCCGTACCAGACGGAGGGCGAGCCCAGTGAACGGTTCCACTCGTAGTAGGAGTTGCCTCCCGGACCGGCGGTATGCCTGGCCGATAGCCCGACACCGCGTGTGTACGTGTTGTCGTAGACGAGCCTGGCGTCACCGGTCGATACGACGGTGTCGAATGCAAGGCCGTTCGCTCCACCGCTGTTCGCTCCGGAGAGCGTGGTGCCGAGGACGCCAGCGTTCAGGGTATTCGCGAACGTGCCCAGGATCGACGGAGTCGGAGTCGGAGTCGGCGTCGGCACCGGCACTGGCGTCGGCACTGGCGTCGGCACTGGCGTCGGCACTGGCACTGGCACTGGCGACGCAGCCGGTGATGGTGATGGCGACGGCACCGGTGACGGCGATGGGGAAGGAGCCGGTGATGGCGACGGAGCCACCGATGGGGATGGAGCCACCGATGGGGATGGGGCCACCGATGGGGATGGGGCCACCGATGGGGATGGAGCGGGCGATGGAGATGGCGAGAGGGTGAACGCCGGGTTCAGGTATGGGTCGTGGGAGATATCCCGATAGGCGCTCATCGATGAGGCGGAGCTGTCCGTGTCCCATGGATAGAGCTTCGTCATGTCGAAGTAGATCAGGCCCTTCAAGGAGGGCCAGGACTTGATCGTGACGAGTTCGTCTCGGAACCACTGGGCCTTTCGGCCCGCGACGGCCGGATCCTCTTGGACGCCGTACTCGACGGCCATCCACGGCTTGTTGTGGGCGATCGCGAAGGCGTTCGTCAGTTCGTAGACGAACTGGAACGAGTTCCACTTGCTGCCGGCGCGGCCCGGATACCAGTTGTATCCGTCGCTGCCGACGAAGTCGATGTAGGCGTCACCGGGATAGTAGGCCATCGGGTCCCTGCCCGATCGTGGATCGAAACTCCAACCCATCATCGTCCATACCCACGCGACGTTCGTGACGTTCTGGGCGCGGAACACCGTCACGACATGCCGGAACGCAGCGGCGAAGTCTGCTGGAGTGCCGTAGGTGTCGAGGTCGTTCTCCGGCTCGTGGTGGAACGACAGATACATCGGATATCCGAATGCCTTGATCGCAGCGGCTTTGGCGATGATGACGGAGTCTTGGGACCCGTTCGCGATCGCGCTCCAGCTGCTCCCGGACTTCCAGTTGATGAACGGGATCCGGCCTTGACTGACGGTCCACGTTTGCGCGGAGTTCGGGAACGAGCTCGTCCACTGATAGTAGTAGTGGTCGATCGCGAACTTCCGTCCGATCTGGGATTCGACACGCAGCACGGCGTCGTTCTGCGACTCGCCTGAGCGAGGTTCGACGCGGGCGCCGAAGTAGGCGGTGGCCGGGAAGAGCACGGCGGGAGGGGTGGTGGCGGCGGCGGACGCCTGACCCCGAGGCAACAGCGTCGCGATGAGCGTCAGGATGGCAGCAAACGCGAGGAACGAGGCGGTGAACTTGTGCCGGCGAACGGTGTACACCCATCCGACACCCTCATCTCGGAATACGAGTGGATTCTCGTTGCGCATCGACACCGTTCCCCCTATCCGGCATCCGCGGAAAGGAGGTCGTGATGCGGACCACCTTCTCTGTTCGGTAGCTCAGCCGCCCGACCTGGGCCCGAAGCTTTGCGTCCTCGCCTCCCGACGAGTTTGCCCGTTCGCAGATTGCCTATCTGTTGGTTCTTGTCCCTACGCTATCGGCCCCACGACATCCGCCCTTTAGCGGCCCTTCCAGAACCTGGGGTGACCTGCGGTAGTGCCGAAAGGCCACGTCAGGCAGCGCTGCCGAACGTGGCGGTCACCTCAAGTGTTGCGGGCTGCAGCAACAGATCGAATACGTCGGCGAAGTGCCGCTCGATCGCAGGCCGAAGCTCCCCGACGGTCACGTCGCGTCCTGCGAGCTCGCTGAGCGACGTGACGCTGTGATCCGGCAATCCGCACGCGACGATCCCGTCGAACCACGACAGATCGGTGTCGCAGTTCACCGCGAAGCCATGGAGGGTCACGCGCGCACGCATGAGCCTCACGCCGATCGCGCACACCTTCCGGTCACCGGACCAGACGCCGGTCTGCACGTCGGGTCGGCGCTGGGCCTCCACCCCGACGTCGGCCGCGGCCCGGATCACGACCTCTTCCATGCGTCGCAGGTGTGCGGCCGCGTTCGGAACGGCGCCCAGGTCGAGGATCGGGTAGCCGACCAACTGACCCGGGCCATGGAACGTGAACGACCCGCCACGGTCGATCCGGTGGATCTCCGCGTCTCGCGTCGCGACGTCCTCGGGCGACCAAAGCAACTCTTCAGGCTTGGCTCGCCGGCCGGCGGTGAAGACCGGGGCGTGTTCGAGCAGGACAACGGTGTCGGGGATCTCGTTCGCGAGCCTGCGTTCAGCGAGCCGATGCATGGCCTCGTTGGCGGGGCCGTACGGGACCATCCCCTGCGGGCGGATCAGCCAGCCCGGGCGCATCGAACTACAGACCCAGGTCCTCTGCCCAGTCCCACGTCTCCAGGTTCTCCTTCACCCGGGCGAGGAACTGGGAGGCGAGCGCGCCGTCGATCACGCGATGGTCCCATGACATGGAGATGTAGACCATGTGACGGATCGCGATGGCGTCCTCGATCACGACGGGCCGCTTCTCGATCGCGTCGAACGCGAGGATCGCCGTGTTCGGCGTGTTGATGATCGGGACCGAGAGGATCGAGCCGAACGGACCGGGGTTCGTGATCGAAAACGTCGCGCCCTGCACCTCGTCGGGCTTCAGCTTCTTGGATCGGGCGCGCAGCGCGAGGTCGTTGATCGAGCGAGCGACCCCCACCAGGTTCATGGTGTCGGCACCCTTCACGACGGGAACGATCAGGCCTTCGTCGTACGAGACGGCGATGCCCATGTTCACGAAGTGACGAACGACGATGTCTTCTCCGCGCAGCTCGCTGTTCACCATGGGGTACGTGAGGAGCGCTTCTGTGACCGCGCGCGTCACGAACGGCGTGTACGTCAGGCTGAACCCCTCCCGCGCCGCAAACGCATCCTTCACCCGCTGCCGCGTCCGCACGACGTGCTCCATGTTGACCTCGACCATGTTCCACGCGCGCGCGGTCGCTTGCAGCGACCCCACCATGTGCGACGCGATCGCCTTCCGGATGTGCGACATCGCCACGACCTCTTCGCCGCCCCCGGCCACGACAGGCCCCGGCACACTCCGCAACGCCGGAGCCGCAGCGGGCGCCGCCGCCGGAGCCGCCGAGCTCCCGGCCGATACCGCAGCCAACACGTCCTTCTTCGTGATCCGCCCCCCGGTCCCTGACCCCGTCACCGTCGAGAGGTCAAGGTTGTGCTCCTCGGCGAGCTTCCGCACCAACGGAGACAAGATCTGCGACCGCGGCCCCCTGTCGGGAAGGGCGGAAGCAGCGGGAGCGACGGGTACCGGCGGAGCCGCCGGAGGGGCAGCGGCAGAGGCGGACCCTGGAGCCGCGGCGCCGACAGCGTCCGCACCGGCCGGCTCTTCCGCCGCGGCGGAATCGTCCGCCGGCGCGCCTGCGGCCTCCCCGTCCGTGTCGCCGGCCGGAGCTCCGTCCCCCGAGTCGACCTCAGCCAACGCCGTGCCCACGGCGACCGTGGTCCCCTCCGGGACCAGGATCTTCGTGAGGGTGCCGGCGACGGAAGACGGCACCTCGGTGTCGACCTTGTCCGTCGAGAGCTCGAAGAGCGGCTCGTCGACGTCGATGTGCTCGCCCTCCTGCTTCAGCCACTTCAAGATCGTGCCCTCGACGATCGTCTCGCCGAGTTGGGGCATCTGGATCGAGGTCACCGTCATCGCCTCCCGAGACTCACCACGCGGAGAGGCGGTCAACGGCCGCCTCGATATCGGACACCTGGGGAAGGAACGCGTCCTCGAGCGGAGGCGAGAACGGCACCGGCACGCTCGGGGGAGCGAGCCGCATGACGGGGGCATCCAGATGCTCGAACGCTCGCTCCGCGATGACGGCCGCGACCTCGGCTCCGACCCCGAGGAACCGGTACGACTCATGGAGGATCAACGCGCGAGACGTCTTCTCGACCGAGCGGAGCACCGTCTCCTCGTCGAGCGGCACGATGGACCGCAGGTCCACGATCTCGGCCTCGATGCCCTTGGCGGCAAGGTTCTCCGCGGCTTCCATCGCGCGGTGCACCATGGCGCCATAGGTCACGATCGAGACATCCGTGCCCTGCCGTTTCACGTCGGCCTTCCCCAACGGGATCAGGAACTCCGGATCCTCCGATACCTGCTCTTTGATCCGACGGTAGATCCATTTGTGCTCCAGGTAGACCACCGGGTTGTCGTCGCGGATCGCCGACTTCAGCAGGCCCTTCGCGTCGGAGGGGAACGCGGGACACACGACCTTGAGGCCTGGCTGGTGCGCGTACCACGGCTCGGGGTTCGTCGAGTGGAAGTTCGAGGCGCGCACGCCGCCGCCCGACGGCGCCCGGAGCACGACCGGCAGCGGGACGCCACTCCGATAGTGGTACCGGGCGAGCGTCGTCGTGATCTCGTCGAACCCCGACGTCATGAAGTCCGCGTACTGGAACTCGGCCACCGGCCGCAAGCCCTCCATGGCGGAGCCGATCGCGGTGCCCACGATGGTTTCCTCGGCGATGGGCGTGTCCATGACCCGATCCGAACCGAAATGCTCGATGAAGCCTTCGGTCACCTTGAACGCGCCCCCGTACGCCCCGATGTCCTCGCCGAGCATGTAGACGCGCTCGTCGCGTTCCATCTCCTCCCAAAGCGCCTCGGCGATCGCGATCAGGTACGTCGCCTGGCCGTCGTCCCCGCGCTTGCCGCGCGGCTCCGCGCCGTGTCCGGCCGCGCCCGCGTCGACCTGTTTGGTCGCCATCAGCTCTCCGTCCCGCCGCCGCGTCCCGGCTCGCTCGTCCAGTACCCGTCCTCGACCCAGAGACCCTTCGTCACGTCATCGGGCTCGGGGAACGGCGAGGCTTGCGCGTACTCGTAACCCTCGTCGAACGCCTTCTCCACACGTTCCTGAACCTCGCCGATGTCCTCCTTGGTAACGACGCCCTCGGCGAGCAGGTACTCCTCGAAGTTCTTCACGGGATCCTTCTCGGCCATATATCGCTGGAGCAGCTCGTCCGGCATGTACTTCGCCGGATCGTGCCCGGCGTGACCGCGCCATCGGAGCGAGACGGATTCGATCAGCGATGGACCGCCGCCGTCGCGGGCGCGCTCGACCGCCTCGAGCGCGGCCTCGAAGACCTCGATGACGTTGCCGCCGTCGACCCGGACCCCTGGCATGCCGTACGCGACCGCGCGCTCGGCGATCGTCGGAACGTGGAACTCGAGTGGGTTCGGTGTGGAGTACGCGTACTGGTTGTTGTTCACGACCCAGACGACGGGAAGCTGATGCACCGCCGACCAGTTCAGCGCTTCGTGCCAGCGACCGTTCGACGTGGACCCGTCTCCGCAGATCGCCATGGCGACGCGGCGATCACCCTTGCGTTTGTACGCGAGCGCGGCGCCGCATGCGACCGGATAGGCGATCGGGAGATGCGAGATGACCGTGAACGTCTTGTTTCCCGCCCAGTCGCCGATGTGACTGTTGCCGTCTCGTCCACGGGTGTAGCCGTCGATCCTCCCCCAGAACTGCGCCATCACGCGTTTGAGGTCCAGGCCCTTCGTCAGTTGCGCGGACAGGTCGCGGTGCGTCGGGAAGAGCGAGTCGTCCTTCTCCAAGGCGAACGCGACTCCGACGTGCGTCCCCTCCTGCCCGCGCCCGGAATAGATCGCGCCGGGGAGACGGCCCTGCCGATACAGGGCCTCCATGCGCTCGTCGAAATAGCGACAGAGCTTCAGCAGGAAGAGCATCTCCTTCAAGCGATCATCCGGTAGCGGACGACCGTCGGGAGCGGTCTTCGTGTCGGTCTTCGTCGCCAAAGCTCTCCTTCGCTAGGGGGAGTGCAGCGGCTTGCCAGCGAGCGCGAGGAACGCCTCGCCGACGGCCTCGGACAATGACGGGTGCGGGTGCATCAAGGCTGCGACCTCGTCCGGAGCGGCTTCCCAGTTCGTAATCAGCATGGCCTCGGAGATCAGATCGGTCACGTGCGGGCCGATCATATGGATACCGAGGACCGGGCCGCCGTCTTCCTCCGCGATCACCTTCACGATCCCGCCCTCGCCGACGATGTTCGCCTTGCCGATCGCGCGGAAGTCGAGCTTCTCGGTGATGACCTGGTGGCCGCGCTCGATAGCCTGCGCCTCGGTCAGTCCCACGGAAGCGATCTCTGGCGTGGAGTACGTCACCCGCGGGACGTTGACGTAGTCGATGTCGGGAATCTCGATGCCGGCGATGCGCTCGGCGACCGCGTACCCCTCGGTGAACGAGACGTGGGCGAGCTGCAACGGGGTAGCGGCCACGTCGCCGACGGCCCATACGTGCTCGACGTTGGTGCGGAGCTGTCCGTCGACGTTCACGAAGCCCTTCTCGTGCAGCGAGACCCCTGCTTCCTCGAGCCCGAGCCCGTCAGTGACCGGGCCACGCCCGATCGCCACGAGGCAGATGTCGGCGCTCACCGTCTTCGCGCCTCCGGAGTCGTACGTCACCTCGACCTGGTCTCCCGCCTCGGCGACCTGTTTGACGGATGCCCCGGCGGCGGTTGTGATGCCGCGCTTGCGGAACGCCCTGGCGACCTCCTTCGAGATCTCTTCGTCCTCGAGGGGCGCCAGGCGGGGCAGCGCCTCGATGAGCGTCACCTCCGCCCCGAACGACCGATAGATCGATGCGAACTCGAGACCCACCGCACCGGCGCCGATCACGATCGCGGTCGATGGGAGGGAGTCGTACCAGATGGCCTGGTCGCTGGTGATGATCCGCTCGCCGATCTCGACATCCGGCAGGAGCTTCGGACGCGATCCGGTTGCGACGATGACGTCGCCGGCATCCAAGCGGCGACCGTCGACCTCGACGGCGGGGCCGGCCACGAGCTTGGCCGTGCCGTGGACCTCGTCGATCTTCCGAGCCTTGATCAGACCGGTGACGCCCTTGACCAACTTGTCGACGATCGCGGTCTCGAACGCCTTCACGGCGGACCAGTCGGGCTCGCCGGAGGCCTTGATGCCCCACTCGGACGCCCGGTTCACGGTGTCCATGATCGCCGCCGACTGCAGTAGAGCTTTCGTGGGGATGCATCCTCGGAGCAAGCAGGTGCCGCCGATGCGGTCGTCGCGTTCGACGATGGCGACGCGTTTGCCGAGCTGCGCGGCCCGGAGCGCGGCGGAATACCCGCCGGTCCCGGCGCCGACCACCACTACGTCGTAGCTATCACCCATCCGAGCGCAAAGTCTACCGTCCCTGTCGGAACCGACCTCAAAGCGTGGCTCTGCGGCGGGTCGTCGCCGTACGATTCCGCGCATGCAGCGAACCGTGGACACCGAAGAGCTCAAGCACACCCCGCTCGAGGACGAACACCGGCGGCTCGGCGCCAAGCTCGGCCCGTTCGCCGGATGGCTCATGCCGATCGAGTACGAAGGAGCGCTCGCCGAGCATCGCGCCGTGCGGGAGCGGGTCGGGCTGTTCGACTTGACCCATCTGGGAAAGGTGGACGTGACCGGTCAGGGCGCCCTGGGGATGCTGCAGCGCGTCGTCACGAACGATCTGTCGAAGGCGGCGGTGGGGGAGGCCCTCTACAACCTCGTCCTGAACGAAGGCGGCGGGGTGATCGAGGACCTGATCGTCTATCGCCTCGAGCCGGAGCGCTACTTCGTGGTGCCGAACGCGTCGAACGCGCCGCGGGTGCTGCGCATGCTGGAAGAGGAACCGGCCGACGACCGGCTGCACCTGATGTATCACCAGGACTGGTGCTTCCTGGCGGTCCAGGGACCGGAGTCCGTGGAGGTGATGCGGCGTTTGTTCCCGGAGGCTGGAGACCTGTCGTTCATGCGATGCGCGGAGTCGGAATACCACCGCCGACCGGTTATCGTGACGCGCTCCGGGTACACGGGAGAGGTCGGCTTCGAGCTCTTCACGTATCAGGACATCGCGCGAGAGCTCTGGGCCGACCTGTTCGAGGCGATGGCCCCGTTCGGGGGTATGCCGTGTGGCCTCGCCGCCCGCGACGTGTTGCGGCTCGAGATGGGCTACCCGCTCTACGGGCAGGATCTCTTCGAGTCCTCCACCGCGCTGGAGGCGGGCCTGGGCTGGGCCGTCGCCCTCGACAAGGGCGACTTCCGTGGAAGGGAGGCCCTGCTCCGCCAGAAGGACGAAGGCGTTCCCAGCCGGCTGCGTGGGCTCCTCATGGAAGAGCGCCGGCACATCCCACGCGCCCACTACCCGGTGTTCGAGGGGGACCGACTGATCGGCGAGGTCACGAGCGGCACGTTCTCGCCGACATTGCAGAAAGGGATCGCGCTCGCGTACCTGTGGCCCGGCGACGTCGCCGAGATCGGATCGGAGATCGAGGTGGACATCCGCGGGCGCCGAGGCACGGCGACGGTCGTCAGGACGCCGTTCGTCGATCGGAGCCCGCGGTAGCTCTGGCGAGGCAGGAGATCAGCCGGATATCAGTCTGGGATCACGCGGCTTCGAGTGCCCGCTGGCGGACAACATCCACGAAATCACGGATCTGCGCGTCCCCGAAGCGGGTCTGGGCGATCAGGTGCTGGAGCGTCCTATCCGCCTTGCGGCCGTCCCGCAGGACCGCGACGACGACGTACAGCCCGGAGCGAGCGATGCCCAACTGCCGGACGGGTCCGAAGCCAGGGGCTGCCACGAAGTACGCCCACCGCGTCACCTGCCCCCGGACGGTGCAAGTGCCCTCTCCTCTGGCCATGTAGTCGCCCGGCGAGCCGACGACGCCCGAGGCGAACGTCGGGACGTTGTCGATGAGGACGTGACTCGACTCGGCTCTGCAGTCCGGCGAGTGAACGAGCTGCGAGAAGAGCGGGCCGGTTGCCGCCAGGTAGTAGAAATCGGACGGAACGCCCACGACGGTCGCGTCGACCCACGTGGCTGCGATGCCTTCGGTGGTCCCGTCCATCCGGGACCACGCCTCGGGGCTCGGGGAGGCGAAGAACCCCTCGCGGGCTCCGCCTGAGGTCGGCATCGGCTCCCAGCCGTCGGGGATCATGGCGCGGACCGACCCCGCGGTGACCTCGGAGAACGGGGAAGGCGAACGTTCGATGCGTATGGCGTCTTCGCTGGGAGCGGAGTCAGAACCAAGGGGCATGCCGGTGCACCCGGCGCCCATCGACAACACCACGATCCCCAGGATGGCTCTTCGCAACAACCCGCCGATCCCCCGCGACCGAGGATAGTCGCGACCGCGGAGGAATGCTACCCGTGCTTCGAGAGGCTCAGGCGGCGTCCGGAGGTGCCGCGAACGTGGCGCCGACCTTCGACGGCAGACAGAACGACACGCGGGTGCCGCCGGCGGGGACCGGGTCCGTCCACAGGATGCCTCCGTGTCGGACCACCAGCTGTCGCGAGAGATGCAATCCGACCCCCGCGCCCGCCTTCTCCTTGCGCAAGGTCGCCTCGCCCGTTGAGAACGGCTGCTCGAACGAGCGCCACGCGACGTCGCGGTCCATCCCGGAGCCCTGGTCCAACACCGAGATGACGATGCCTTCGTCCATGACGCGCGCCCGGATCTCGACCGGCCGATCCTCGGGCGAATAGCGGCACGCGTTCTCCAGGAGCTCGTGGATGACGCCGTGGATCCTGGCCTCGTCGGCCAGCGCGAACAGGTTTCCCGGGATCCGGGAGCGCACCAGGACCGACGGATGGAGGTCGCCCATGTCGGCGACCGCCCGGTCGATCAACGGCGCCAGATCCGTGTAGGCGATGTTCAACTGGAACGTGCCCTGATCGAGTTCGGTGATCTCGATGATCTCGTTCACCAGGCCGGCAAGCTTGTCGAGAGAGGTCTGCAGCTGCTCGATGAACTCCCCGCGCTCTTCGTCACTCACGTTGGGATTGCGGAGAACGTGGGCGATTCCCTTGGCGACGGTCACGGGAGTCCTGAGCTCGTGCGAGACGTTCGCGAGGAACTGGCTCTTCGCGTTCGTGCCCTCCTCCATCTGGGATTCGATGTCCCGGACATGTTCCTCCAGCTCCCTGACCCGAGCGAGGGCGGCACCGAGCTCTCCACCGAGCAATGTCGCGGCGCTGCGAGTGAGCACGATCGATCCGACCGCGGCCGCCTGGATCGCGCGCGCCGCGTCGTCGACGCCGTCTTCCTTCAGGAGATACCCGGAGGCTCCACTGGCCAACACCAGTGCCACCCGACCGGGATCTCGCAGACGGGTCCACCCCACGATGGCTGAGAGCGGCGCAGCGTCCCGGAGCCGTCGGACCAGATGGACGTCCTTGAGCCCTTCGAGTCCGAGCTCCGTTGCGATGACATCGGGCTGCAGGCCTGCCGCCATCTCGATCACTCGCTCGGATTCGGTCGTCACTTCGATCTCCATGGCAGGGTCGAGCATGCGCAGCGCGTGCTGCAGCCGGGTGACCTCATCGGCGGTGTCGCAGAGCAGAACCTTCACGCTGTCTGTATCGGTGCCCGCGGTGGTGGGTTGAGTGCAGGCCCGAGCCGGACCCGTCAGTGCACGATGCCCGTACGGATCGCGATCGCGACCGCCTGCGCTCGGTCGTTCGCGCCCAGCTTCTCGAAGATCCGTTCGAGGTGGGTCTTCACGGTGTGCGGCGAGATGCCGAGATCGCTCGCGACCTGCTTCGTGGTGGCGCCGTCGGCCACCCGTTGGAGGATCTCGCGCTCGCGCTTGGACAAGGGGGTCGTGTCGGACGAAGCGTCGCCCATCCGGACCTCTTCGATGAACGTTCGCGTGAGCTGGGGATGGATGACGGCGTTGCCCTCGATCGCGTTGCGAGCGGCGTCGACCAGCGCGTCGGCCGACGCGTCCTTCAGGAGATAGCCGGAGACCCCTGCCTGGATCGCCTGGGAGATGGCTCCTCGCGATTCGTCGATGGTGATCAGGATGACCTTGGTTCCGGGTGCGGCCTGCAGGATCTGACGCGTGGCCTCGATGCCGTCCATGCCCGGCATCCGCACGTCCATGAAGACGACGTCGGGAGTGAGCTCTCGCGCTCGATCCACCGCCTCCTCGCCGGTCGCCGCCTCCCCGACCACGAGGACATCGTCGGAGAGCCCGAGGGCGGTGCGGAGGCCCTCCCGCGTGACGGGGTGGTCGTCAACGATGATGGCGCGGATCTGCGTCATGCGGGCCCGGCGTCCTTTCGCGTTCGGCGAAGTAGGCTTGTACAGGATAGATGTATCAAGCCCGCCGACCGGGAAGGTTCCGCATGAACGAACAGGAAACCGTCCAGACCGACCATGATGCGTCCCCCGAGGCATCCACCGTTGCGCCGACGGAACAGCAGGTGCTGGAAGCGCTGAAGAACGTCTTCGATCCCGAGCTCGGCATCAACATCGTCGATCTGGGACTGGTGTACGAGGTCAAGGTGGATCCGAGCGGCGACATCGACATCACGTACTCGCTCACGACGATGGGGTGTCCGATCGGTCCGATGATCGAAGACCAGATGCGAGGGTTCCTCGCAGCCGTTCCCGGTGTGGGGGAGGTGCGCCCCGAGATGGTCATCAGGCCGCCGTGGAGCCCCGAGATGATGTCGGACGAGGCCAAGGCCGCCTTGGGCGTCTTCTGAGCCTTGACATCCGGCACGACCCGGAGGTAGAAGTTGCACCTGCAATTCCCGACTCAGGAGGTAGGAATCTGATCCAGACGCGCTGTCGTGGGCTCGTCGGAGCCATGATCCCTTCCCGCCTGTGCTGTATGCCTGGCCGCGCCCTCCGGGAGGCGCCAGCGCGCACGCGGCCGTAACACACATCCCGGAACCGATCCATCAGAGGCCGCTTTCGCGGCCTCTTCTCGTTCCCGGTCGCGACCGGGAGGAAGGGGCAAGCACATGAGCGATTACGCGAAACCCGACGTGCTCGTCGACACCGACTGGGTGGAGGCGCACGGCGGCGAGGACGGTGTGCGCCTGATCGAGGTGGACGAGGACTCCGCCGCATACGACAAGGGCCACATCGAAGGAGCCGTGGGCTGGAACTGGACGACCGACCTCCATACCAAGGTCGGTCGCGAGTACGTCTCGCAAGCCGAGTTGGCCGGGCTCCTCTCGGCCGCGGGCGTTGGACCGGACACGACGGTCGTTCTCTATGGCGGCAACAACAACTGGTTCGCCGCCTACGCCTACTGGATCCTGAAGCTCAGGGGCTTCGACAACGTCAAGCTGCTGAACGGTGGGCGGAAGAAGTGGGAGCTCGAATCGCGTCCGCTCACGCAGGACGTGCCGAGCTACGCGAGCACCGGCATCACGATCCAAGGGGCGGACCGTCCCGAGATCCGGGCCTGGCGCGACGAGGTCATCTCGAAGATCGGCAGCGTCGGGCTGGTCGACGTCCGTTCACCCGAAGAATTCCGCGGTGAGAAGCTCGCACCCGATCACCTCCCGCAGGAGCAGTCGCAGGTTCCCGGGCACGTCCCCGGTGCGGCGAACATCCCGTGGGTGAAGGCCGCGAACGAGGACGGCACGTTCAAGTCCGCGGACGAGCTCCGCGAGCTCTACGAAGGTGAGGGCATCACCGCCGAGCGTGAGGTGATCGCCTACTGCCGGATCGGAGAGCGTTCGTCGCACACCTGGTTCGCTCTGCAGGAGCTGCTCGGATACGAGCACGTCAAGAACTACGACGGCTCGTGGACCGAGTACGGCTCGCTCGTCGGCGCGCCGGTCGAGATCGGCTAGCTACCGCTTCGGTTCCGTCGAGAGGGCCTGGGAGCCTGCGGATCCCGGCCCTCCTTCGCTCACGCCGGCGTCGAGGGCTCCGTCACGATCGCGTTCGGCTCGGTCACCCCGGGGCGCTGACGGCTCACGACGTTCCAGACGATCCGCTCCGCGGCGAGCTTCCCGAGCGTGACCAGGAGGGCGGCGAGGGCGAGCCGCCAGCGTCGCCGCACCAGCGCGACGATCGCGACGATGGGTCCCACGACCAGCACGCCGAGGAGCTGCGCCAGGCGCATCGGTGGTTCGAGGACTTCCGGCAAGCCGTTGATCGCCTCGAAGACGCTCCGTTCGAGCGTTCCCACGGTCCCGTCACGGACGACGATCCCGCAGACGACGAGGACCACGAGACCTGCGAGACCGGCAACTCCGTCGACGCGCCGACGTTCGAACGCGCGGTCCCCGGTCATCCGGCGACCCTATCCATCGCGGGCGCCGGAGGATAGAGCCTGTCGGTGTGAGCTACCCTGGTCCGTATGGAGGAACGGGAGTACTGGGACACCTGCGAGAACTGCTCCTGGTCGTGGGGCCCGGGGTCGGAAGAGGAAGCCGACGCCGCGGCACTCGAGCACCAGGAGCAGACGGGACACCAGGCGAAGGCGAGCGCGGGCGAAGTCGACGCTCACGCCCCTGACGACACGCCGTAGTCGGGGTCGGACGCTCCCGGGCTGAATCCGACCGCTCCGGTGGACTTTACGTTCGGCCCGCGGGTAGGCTGTGTGTGTCGGCGATCCACCCGCCCGCGAGGAGACCACGATGGCGATCAGCCAAGAAGAGCATCTCGAAGAGCTCAGCAAGGGCTACCGGTTCGATTGGAAGGACGCGGATCACTCCGTCTTCGAGCCGAAGCGAGGGCTCTCCGCCGCCGTCGTGGAGGAGATCAGCGCGCTGAAGAGCGAGCCGGAGTGGATGAAGAAGTACCGGCTCAAGGCGCTGAAGCACTTCGAGGCACGGCCCATGCCGTGGTGGGGCGCGGATCTTTCCGACATCGACTTCAACAACATCTTCTACTTCATCCGTTCCACCGAGAAGCAGGCGAGTAACTGGGAGGACCTGCCCGAGGACATCCGCGGGACCTGGGACAAGCTGGGCATCCCCGAGGCGGAGAAGAAGTATCTGGGCGGCGTCAGCGCGCAGTACGAGTCCGAGGTCGTCTACCACAAGATCAAGAAGGAGCTCGACGACATCGGCGTCATCTTCACCGACATGGACTCGGCGCTCCGCGACTACCCCGACTTGGTGAAGGAGTACTTCGGCACGCTGATCCCGTCCAACGACAACAAGTTCGCGGCGCTGAACACGGCCGTGTGGTCGGGCGGGTCGTTCATCTACGTGCCACCGGG
>JBBQVZ010000023.1:0-33791 GCA_038211015.1 Actinomycetota bacterium
GTCCGCCGTCTTCTTCTTGTCGGCCGACAGCGGCTGCGCGACCTTGCAGTTGTCACGGTAGATCGCGACGGCCTTCAGCCCGAGCTTCCACGATTCGATGAACAGCTGCTCGACCTCTTCGACCGTGGCCTCCTCCGGCATGTTCACGGTCTTGGAGATGGCGCCCGAGATGAACGGCTGCGCCGCGGCCATCATCCGCACGTGGCCCATGTAGTGGATCGGCTCCGCGCCCATCGCCGTGTCGAACACCGCGTAGTGCTCCGTCTTCAGGTGCGGCGCGTCCATCACCGAGTTGTTCTGCGCGATATAGGCGACGATGTCGTCGACCTGCGCCGGCTCGTACCCGAGCTTGTCCAGGGCGCGCGGCACCGTCTGGTTCACGAACTGCATGGTCCCGCCGCCGACGAGCTTCTTGGTCTTGACCAACGCGAGCTCGGGCTCGATCCCGGTCGTGTCGCAGTCCATCATCAGCCCGATCGTGCCGGTCGGCGCAAGCACTGACGCCTGCGCGTTGCGGTATCCGAACCGCTCGCCGAGCGAGACCGCCTCGTCCCACGACTGCTTCGCCGCCGACAGCATGCCCTCGGGCACGAACTCGGCGTCGATCTCGTCGGCCGCCGCGCGGTGCTTGCGCATCACGCGCAGCATCGCGTCGCGGTTCGGATCGAATCCGTCGAACGGGCCCATGGCCTCGGCGATCCGCGCGCTGGTCCGGTACGCCTGGCCCGTCATGAGCGCGGTGATGGCGCCGGCCCACGCACGACCGCCGTCGGAGTCGTACGGGAACCCCCGCGCCATCAGCAGGGCGCCGAGGTTCGCGTAGCCGAGCCCCAGCTGGCGGTAGGCCTTCGCGTTCGCCGCGATCTTCCCGGTCGGGTAGTCCGACTCGCCCACGACGATCTCCTGGGCAGTGTAGACGACCTCCACGGCATGGCGGAACGACGCGACGTCGAAGTTGCCGTCGTCGTCCAGGAACTTCATGAGGTTGAGCGATGCGAGGTTGCACGCCGAGTTGTCCAGGTGCATGTACTCCGAGCACGGATTGGACGCGTTGATGCGACCCGACGCGGGGCAGGTGTGCCATTCGTTGATCGTGGTGTCGTACTGCATGCCGGGGTCGGCGCACTCCCACGCGGCCTGCGAGATCTCACGCATCAGCTCGCGGGCGCGGATGGTGTCGATCGTCTCCCCCGTCAACACGGCCTTGAGCTTCCAGTCCTGGTCCTGTTCGAACGCGCGCATGAACTCGTCGGTCACCCGCACGGAGTTGTTCGCGTTCTGATACTGGATCGAGTACGAATCGCGGCCGTCGAGGTCCATGTCGAACCCGGCGTCGCGGAGCGCGCGCGCCTTATGCTCCTCGACCGCCTTGCACCAGATGAAGTCGCGGACGTCCGGGTGGTCGATGTTCAGGATCACCATCTTGGCCGCTCGACGGGTCTTGCCGCCCGACTTGATGGTGCCGGCCGACGCATCGGCGCCGCGCATGAACGAGACGGGACCCGACGCGGTGCCGCCGCCGGCGAGCGACTCCCTGGATGAACGGATCTGCGAAAGGTTGATGCCCGACCCGGAACCGCCCTTGAAGATCGTGCCTTCCTCGACGTACCAGTTGAGGATCGAGGACATGTGGTCCTCGACGGCCAGGATGAAACACGCGCTGCACTGCTGCGGCGTGTCCGGCACGCCGACGTTGAACCACACCGGCGAGTTGAACGCGGCCTTCTGATTGACGATCAGGTGTGTGAGCTCCTCGGCGAACACCTGGGCGTCCTGCTCGGTCGCGAAGTAGCCGTTGCGCTCGCCCCAGACCCGGATCGTGTCGACGACGCGCCCCGTGAGCTGGCGGACCGAGGACTCGCGCTGCGGCGTGCCGAGCGTGCCCCGGAAGTACTTCTGGGCGACGATGTTCGTCGCGTTCTGCGACCACGAGACGGGGAACTCCACGTCACGCTGCTCGAAGGCGAAGCCACCCTCTTTGAAGTTCGGGATGACCGCGTCGCGCGTCTCCCATTCGACGTCGTCGAACGGGTGTCGCCCTTCGGTCGTGAAGTACCGGTTGAAGGTCAGTCCCTCTCGGATGACCTCGACGTCCCCCTCTTTCGTCGCCACCTGCGCCCCTTTCCCTGTTACCGATCTGCCGGCCGATCTGCCGGCCAACTTGGCCGATGTGGAATCCGTGTGGATATCCTGTGGAAAGAATGACATCCGTGTGATTCGGGCTTGGCGATTGTGGACTCCTGGATCCCGGACGTCAAGATGATGTGCCAAGAAACTTCGCAACCCACTACATGTAGTATCTCAGGTGGGGAGCCCAGCGACAGCAGCTTTACCGGGATCGAGGCTTCGCGGGCGTCTTCTTCTCCAACAGGACATCCAGCTCGCTCTGGAAGTCCGTGATCTCCTGGAAGTCCTTGTAGACGCTCGCGAACCGCATGTACGCCACCTGATCCAGCTTCCGCAAACTGGCCAGCACCTCGACGCCGACCGCCTGGGAGGTCACCTCGGGACCCTTGCGGCGGAGCCGCTCCTCGACCCTGTCCACGACCCGCTCCACCTGCTCGGGGGAGACCGGACGGTTCTTGATGGCCTTCAGGATGCCGCTCTCGAGCTTGGCGCGGTCGAATGGGTCGCGCGAGCCGTCCCGCTTGACCACCACGAGCCCGACGTCCTCGACGCGCTCGAAGGACGTGTACCGGCGCCCACACGCCCCACACTCGCGCCGGCGTCGGATCGCCGCGCCGCCGTCGGCGGACCGGGAATCGACGACGCGATCGTCGTCCGCATTGCACCAAGGGCATCGCATGGTCGCTCGCCACAACATCTTGTGGCGGCGCGAACCGTACCCGCACCATGTTGCGTCGTCAAGCGACGCGCGGGATCACGATCGCCTGTCCGGGGACGATGGCACCCGCGTCGATGCGGTTGCGGACCGCGATGGCGTCCACCAATGCCCGCGGATCCACCCCGTCGGCCGCTCTCTCGGCGATGGACCAGACCGTGTCCCCCACCCGCACGACGTAGACCTGCTCCCAGCGCCTGGCGGGGAGCACCTTCGCGTCCGCCGGCTCCGGGTGGCGGCTGAGCGCCCCGGCCACGGGAGCGCCGAGGACCACCCCGACGGCCACGCTCACCATGGCGGCGGCGATCCGGCGGCGGCGAACGCATGTTCGACTCATGATTCGATGATGCCCGAACAGGTGTTCGGAGTCAAGGGTTGGCTCGAACATATGTTTGATTCCTCTCCCCGCCGGTGTTAGCGTGCGTCCGACCACGTCAGGAAGGCTAATGACCATGTCTGACATCACTCCCAGACAGCAGCGGATCCTCGACGTCATCGCCGAGACGGTCCGCACACGCGGGTACCCGCCCACCGTGCGCGAGATCGGCGAAGCCGTCGGTCTGACCTCGTCCTCGAGCGTCCACGCGCAGCTCGCGAACCTGGAGAAGAAGGGACTCCTGACGAAGGACGCGACCAAGCCTCGGGCGATGTCGCTGTCCGAACCCAAGGTCGACGGCGCCGTGGTGCCGTTGCTCGGACGGATCGCCGCAGGCGCTCCGGTGCTGGCCACCGAGAATGTCGAAGAGCACATCACCGTGCCGTACTCGTTCGTGTCGGGCAACGCCGACCACTTCGCGCTACGGGTCGCGGGCGATTCCATGATCGGCGCGGGCATCCTCGACGGCGACGTCGTCGTGATCCGGTCGCAGGCCACGGCGCAGGACGGCCAGGTCGTCGCCGCGCTTCTGCCCGGTCCGGCCGAGGACGAGGCGACGGTCAAGCGGCTCGGCCACGACGGCGCGCGGGTCATGCTCATCCCCGAGAACCCCGCCATGGAGCCGTTCGAGATGATCGGCGGGCGGATCCTCGGCAGGGTGGTGGCAGTGCTCCGCCGCCTGCCGTAGGCGCGGGACACCCGCTAAGCTCGTCGGCACGCCTTCGACCAGGAGCGCAGATGCCCGACGCCACCACCAACCTCGAACGCCAGATCCGATCGCAGCCGGAAGCGCTCTCCACCTTGCTGGGCTCGTCCGAGGTACGGCAGCAGGTCCACGAGGCCGCCGAGCGCCTCCATCGCGCTCGACGCCTCTGGGTCGTGGGCACCGGCACCAGCCTTCACGCAGCGGAGCTGGGGGCGTCGTTGATCCAGCTCTCCGGCAGACAGGCGCATGCCGTCTCGGCCATGGAGTTCGTCGATTTCGCCCCGCTGGTGGGACCGCAGGACGGCATCGTCGTGATCACGCACACCGCCGAGACGGCGTACGCGTTGTCCACCCGCGCGCAGGCGTTCTCCGCCGGCCTGGGACCCGTCCTGATCACGAAGCGCGGCTCGGGCTTCCCCGACGCGATCGAGACCGTCGACAAGGAGACGTCCGATACCTACACCGTCAGCTACACGACGGCGGTCCTCGCTCTGGCTCTCCTGGCGAAGGAGATCGGCGCGGAGAGCCTGGACGACGCCACGCTGGCACGCGTGCCGGAGGCGGTCGCCGCGGCGATCGCGGATCCGTCGATCGACGCGATCGCCCAGCCCGAGCGCTTGCTGGTCCTCGTCGGGGCGGGCCCGAGCGCCGTCACGGCCCGCGAGGGCGCGCTCAAGGTCCGCGAGGCCTCGCGCTTCCTGGCCGAGGGGTTCGACGCCGAGTATCTCCTGCACGGCTCGGCCGTCCCGCTCGATGGCCGCGACCGCGTGGTCGCTCTCTCCCCACCGGACCCGAGCGGATTGGTCGAAGCGATCGCGCACGCCGCGGAGTCGGAGAAGGTCAAGGTGACGCGTCTGACGGAGCCGGCCGATCTGCCGCAGACGCTCGCGCAGCTCCCCCTCACCGTCCGGCTTCAGCTCCTCGCGCTCCGGTTCGCGCAGGAGCGGTCCCAGGACCCCGACAAGGTGATCGTGGGGGCCTGGAACGATCCGGCCACGTGGGCGATCGGCGCTCCGTAGCGGCGGCGAACCACTCCCCTAGGACCGAACCTAGGACCGAACGAACTCCCGGACGGCCGCCAGCTCGCGCTCGCCGACCAATGCCCGCACGATGGTCCCCTCGCCGTCGGACTCCGTACCCAGGACCTCGGCTTCCCGATACAGCCGCGCGGTGACGTCCTCTCGGCCCCAGGGCACCAGCAGCGTCACCTCGAGCGGCGGATGCGGGATGGCGTCGCCGACGACCTCGAGCAGCCCCTCGGCGCCCTCGCCGGTGAGCGCCGACACCGCGACCGAGCCCGGGAACCGGCGAGCCAGGCGCGCCCGCGCCGAGCCCGCGACCTGGTCGATCTTGTTGAGGGCGAGGACTTCCGGGATGTCTCCCGCCCCGATCTCGCCGAGCACCCGGCGCACGGCCTCGATCTGCTCGTCCATCTCCTGCGATGCCGCGTCGGCGACGTGCAGGATCACGTCGGCCTCGGTGACCTCCTCGAGCGTGGAGCGGAACGCCTCGACCAGATCGTGGGGCAGCTTGCTCACGAACCCGACGGTGTCCGACAGCGTCGCGCGACGGCCGCCGGGGAGCTCGAGCTTGCGGGTGGTCGGGTCGAGCGTGGCGAACAGCTGATCGGCCACCAACGCGCGCGCTCCGGTGAGCTGGTTGAGCAGCGTGGTCTTTCCGGCGTTCGTGTAGCCGGCGATCGCCACCTGCGTCACGTTGTTGTTCTTCCGGCGGGCGCGCTTCACGTCGCGCGTGCGTCCCATGTCGCGGATGTCGCGTCGCAGCTTGGAGATCCGCCGGCGGATGTGCTGCCGGTCGACCTCCATCTTGGTCTCGCCGGGTCCGCGGGTGCCGATGCCACCCCCGAGTCGCGACATCGCCTCGCCCCAACCCCGCAGCCTGGGCAAGAGGTAATTCAGCTGGGCGAGCTCCACCTGGACCTTGCCCTCCCGCGACCGCGCGTGCAGCGCGAAGATGTCGAGGATCAAGGCCGTACGGTCGATCACCTTCACGCCCAAGCGCTCTTCGAGCGACCGGAGCTGACCAGGGGTGAGCTCCCGGTCGAGGATCACCGCGTCCGCCCGGTTCGCATGGATCACGTCGTGCAGCTCACCCAACTTGCCTTTGCCGACGTAGGTGCCGGGATCGGGCTCGGCGCGGCTCTGGACGATCCTCGCCACCGGATCGGCACCGGCGGAGTCGGCCAGCGCGGCGAGCTCGTCCAGATCCTCCTCCGCCATCCCGCGACCGACCCCGACCAATACCGCGCGCTCTCGTATCGCCGGCCGCCAGGTCGCCGAGAGCGGCGACTCGAGCACCTGGCGTTCATCCGTGCGCCTGGGCTTCGGCTTGGACTTCGGATCGCCGGCAGCCATCACGCCTCCACCGCCCCCGGCAGCCCGAACTCGCGCAGGACGTCGTTCAGCACGAGCTTCGACTCGGTGCCGGCGTCGCGGTAGCCGATGATCAAGCCGCACGGGAGACCGTAGCTGCCCGCGGGGAACTCCTTGGTCCGCGTGCCGGGGATCACGACGGCTCGCGGCGGCACCACCCCTCGATGCTCGACGGGCTCCGGTCCCGTGACGTCGATCACCGGAACGCTGCCCGTCAGGACGACGCCGGGCGCGATGACCGCCTCACGTCCGATCCGGATGCCCTCGACGAGCACCACGCGCGAGCCGATGAACGCGCCGTCCTCCACGACGACCGGCGACGCCTGCACCGGCTCCAACACGCCCCCGATCCCGACGCCGCCGGACAGATGCACGTTCTCGCCGATCTGCGCGCAGGATCCGACCGTCGCCCACGTGTCCACCATGGTTCCCGGCCCCACCCACGCGCCGATGTTCACGTAGCTCGGCATGAGGATCACGCCGGGAGACAGGTACGCGCCGTACCTGACGGTCGCCGGGGGGACGACCCGGACCCCCGCGTCCACGAAGCCGTGCTTCAACGGGAGCTTGTCGTGGTACTCGAACGGGCCGGACTCGATCATCTCCATGCCGCGGATCCGGAAGTAGAGCAGGACCGCCTTCTTCGTCCATCCGTTCACGACCCAGCCCGCGTCGGTCGGTTCGGCGACGCGGACCTCACCGCGATCGAGCAGCCCGATGGCGTCCTCAACCGCGGCGCCATCCAACTGCCACTCCTCAGCGTCGAAGCTCGCCTCGATCCGCGCTGCCAGGTCGGCGTGACGATCGACGCTCACGCATGCACCTCCCGATCGGACAGGGCGCCGGCCAGGATGTCCACGGCGCCCCGGCAGTCCTTGAGCGTCGGCACCATCGCCATGCGAGCGTACCCCTCGCCCTCGGGGCCGAAGAACGATCCGGGCGCAACGACGATGCCGAGGTCGAGCAGCTCCAGGGCCCATGGGAGGGACGGACGACCGCCCGGGACGGCCACCCACAGGTACATGCCCGCCACGCTTCCCGCGACCTCGACGCCCTTCGCGCGGAAGAGCTCCAGGAAGATGGCTCGCTTGCGCGAATAGCGTTCGCGTTGCTCCCGGACATGCTCCTCGTCGCCCCACGCGGCGATCGAGGCTCGCTGGACGAACTCCTGTGGCGTCACGCCCGTCGATGGACGGAGCGCCTTCATCGCCGCGATCAGCTGGCGGTCACCCGCCATGAACCCGGAGCGGTACCCCGTCATGTTGGAGCGCTTGCTTAGCGTGTTCAGCACGACGATGTTCGAGAGGTCGTCGAGCTGCAGGGCCGACGCAGGGGGGCCGCTCTCGAACCAGACCTCGCTGTACGCCTCGTCGAGCGCCAGGAGGAAGTCGTGGCGACGTGCGAGCCCGGCGGCCGTATCGAGGAATGCGAGCGGCGCGACGGCGCCGGTCGGGTTGTTCGGGTAGTTCAGCCACAGGATCGCGGTGCGGTCCCACGTGTCGGCGCCGACGCCGTCGAGGTGGGGCAGGAAGTGAGGGGCGGTGAGCGGGAGCCGCAGCACCTCGCCCCCGGCGAATCGAGCGCCGCGTTCGGGGATGGTGTAGCCGGGTGCGGTCACGACGATGAGATCCCGCGCCGATGCCGGGTCGAGCACCGCTTGTGCAAGCGAGAAGATCGGCTCCTTGCTGCCGAGCGTCGGGATCAGGTCGGTGTCGGGATCCAGCGTGACGCCGAACCGCCGGCCGACCCACGCGACGATCGCCTCTCGCAGCTCCTCAAGGCCCGAGGCGCGCGGGTAGGAGGACGTGGCGACGACCGCATCCCGTAGCGCCTCGCGGATGAACGCCGGCGTCTCGTCGCGGGGATCGCCGACGCCGAAGTCGATCAGCTCGCGCCCGGCGTCGAGCGCCTCCTGCTTGCGCCGGTCGAGCTCCTCGAACGGGTACGGCTCCACGTTCCGGATCCCCGGTGACAGCCGCATCAACCTTCGCTCTCCCTCTCGCTGGCCACGAGGAACCCCCGTAGCACCTGGTGCGACCGAACGAGCGCCGACGTGTCGACGCGTTCGTCGTCACGATGAGCGTACTGCGGGTCGCCGGGCCCGAAGTTGATCGCGTCCACGCCGATGGTCGCGAACTCGGCCACCGGGGTCCATGCCTGCTTCGGACCGATGTCGAGATCGCCCGCGGCGCGCAAGCGTTCGACCAACGGGTTGCGGACGACGACCGGACCCGGCGGGGCGTTGCCGATCACCGCGAGCTCGGTATCGCCGAACGAGATCAGCTCGCGAAGACGCTCCTCCGCCTCGGCGGGAGTGCGCGTCGGCGCGTAGCGGAAGTTCACGCTCGCCTCGACCCTATCCGGCACGACGTTGCCGGCGATCCCGCCCTCCATCGACGTGACGCTCACCACCTCGCGAAAGACCAACCCGTCGATCTCGACGTCCCTGGGAGGAAGGTCGGCGATCGGCGCGAGCGCGCCGATCGCGGTGTGGATCGCATTGCGCCCCAGCCACGGACGGGCCGTGTGCGCCGCCCGTCCGCGCACGGAGATCCGAACGTTGAGGTTCCCGAGGCAGCCGACCTCGATCGCGTTCGCGGTGGGCTCCATCACGATCGCGAGGTCGATCTCTCGAGTGACGGGGCACCGGCCGAAGAGCGGGAGGAGCGCGCTCTGGGTGATCGGCAGCTCCTCCCTTCCGAAGAAGACCAGTCCCACGTCGAGATCGGAGCCGCCCGTATGCGCGGCGATCTCGAGCATCACCGCCAGCGCCCCCTTCATGTCGGCGGAGCCCCGGCCGAGGATCGATCCGCCTTCCCGGGTGCCGGGGAAGTTCCCGTTGGAAGGGACGGTGTCGACGTGACCCGCCAGGACCACGAACGGGGCGTCCTCCCGTCTCGCGGACGGGATCGCGAACAGGACGGCGTCCTCTCGGTCGACGACGTCGAATCCCTCGGGGAGCGCGGCGGCGATCGACCCGAGGATCGCGGCCTCGTCTCCGCTCACTGACGCGACGTTCACCAGGTCGAGCGTCCGCGCGGCGAGCCGCTCATCCAGCCCGGAATCGAGATCCTCCTGGGACACCGTCACGCGCGGACACGGCCCCGCAGACGCTCAAGGTCGACCACGCCTTCGTAGACCCGCTCGGCCTCCCCGGTCAGGAGCACCTCGCCGGTCTCCCGCCGCTCGACCTCGAGCGCGCCTCCGGGGAACCGCACGACCGTCGGATCCGGGGCCATGCCGGCCTCGTTCGCCGCCACGGCGACCGCGCAAGCTCCGCTCCCGCAGGCCATGGTCTCCCCGGAACCACGCTCCCAGACGCGGGCCTTGATCTCCTCGGGGAGCACCTGTGCGAACTCCACGTTCGTCCCTTCCGGGAACAACTCGTGGCGCTCGAGCGCCGGACCCATGTGCGCGACGTGGAACCGGTCGGGGTCCTCATCCACGAACAGCACGAGATGCGGGTTGCCCATGGACACAGCGCTCGCCTTCACCGTCATACCTCCGCCCACGTCGAACGGCTCGGCGAGGAACGTCTCCCACGCCGGGCCCCGCATCGGGATCGAGGCTTTCGTGAATCCCGGGACGCCCATCTCCACGGTGACGCGGTGAACCTGGCCGTCCTCTTCATGCAATCGCAGCCGCCGGACGCCGCCTCCGGTCTGGATCGCGAACTCGAGCTCGTCCGACAGACCGAGGTCGTGCACCAGCTTGCCGACGCATCGCGCGCCGTTGCCGCACATCTCGGCAAGGCTCCCGTCGGCGTTGCGGTAGTCCATCACGAACGACGCGCCGGGTCGCTCCGCGCGCACCACGCGGATCACCCCGTCGGCTCCCACACCCGTGCGGCGGTGACACAGCGCAGCGACCAGCTCCGACTCCAGGGGACGCACGTCGTCCAGGTCGACCAGCATCACGAAGTCGTTGCCGGTCCCCTGGTACTTGGTGAATCGCAGCTCGTCGGTCACTCGTCCTCCAGGTAGGCGCGGATCGGCTCGAACGCCGGCATCGCGCCTCGCTCGTCCACGTCGAACCACCGGATCCGGGGGTCGCGACGGAACCACGACATCTGCCGTCTCGCGAGGTTGCCGGTCCGCCTGACCGTTGCCTCGACGGCCGATTCCAGCGTCATGTCCCCTCGCAGGTGACGCGCCAACTCAGCGTAGCCGATGGCCTGCGTGGAGGTCAGCCATCCACCGAACCCACGATCGACCAGGGCACGAACCTCGTCGAGCCAGCCGGAATCGAGCATGGAGCGCACACGATCGCCGATCCGAGCGACCAGCATCTCGCGCGGCATCCGGAGCCCGGCGGCGCGCACGGACACCGCGTCGTACCGCTCCCACGCCTGGGCGAACGACGAGAACGCCCGCCCCGTGACGGCCGACACCTCGAGGGCGCGGATCGTTCGCCGCACGTTGCCCGGATCGATCCGCGCGGCCGCGACCGGGTCCAACGCCGTTAGGCGCTCGTACATCCGCTCGGGACCCAGCGCCTCCGCCGCTCGCTCCAGCTCGGATCGTGTGGCGGGATCGGTCGCCGGGAACTCCAGATCGTCCACGACCGCGCGGAAGTAGAGGCCGGACCCTCCGACGAGGAGCGACCGGCAACCGCGCCTCCCGATCCGCTCGACTGCCACCCTCGCGGTCTCCTGGAACCGGGCGACGGAGAACGGCTCCGAGGGTTCGGCGACGTCGATCAGGTGATGCGGGACGAGCGCTCGTTCGCGCACCGAGGGCTTGGCCGTGCCGACGTCCATCCCGCGGTACACGAGCATCGAGTCGATCGAGACGATCTCGGCCCCCATGGCCTCGGCGAGGGCAAGCGACAGGTCGGTCTTGCCCACGGCCGTCGGACCGACGAGCGCGAGGGGCGGCCGTCGGGACATGCCGGCCGCCCTCAGACGGCCACGGCCTCCGGCGAGGGCACGAGCTCCCCCGTCAGATGGTGCGCGGATGCCGCCGTGATCCGGGCATGCACGAACGTGCCCGGCTCGAGCGCGTCCGGCAGGTGCACGATCCGGTTCGTCCGCGTGCGGGCTTGGGTCGACGGTCCCCGCTTGCCCGCGCCCTCCACCAACACCTCGAACGTCCCACTCACCTGCGCGCGCGAGCGGTCGAGCGAGATCCGCTGCTGCAGCTCGACGAGGCGATCGAAGCGCTCCTGCACGACCTCCTTGGGGATCTGATCGTCGAACGTGGAGGCGAGCGTGCCCGGCCTCGGCGAGTACTGGAACGTGTACGCGCTGTCGAACCTCGCCCGCTCGACCACGTCGAGCGTCTCGGCGAAGTCGACCTCGGTCTCCCCGGGGAACCCCACGATGATGTCCGTCGAGACCGCGACGTCGGGGATGGCCGTGCGGATCGCTTCGAGCCAGCCCAGGTAGCGATCGCGCCGGTACGAGCGCCGCATCGCCTTGAGCACGCCATCCGAGCCGGATTGCAGCGGGAAGTGGATGTGCTCGCAGACGGCGGGCGTCTCGGCCATGGCCTCGATCACGTCCGGCGTGAAGTCGTGCGGGTGCGGAGACGTGAACCGCACCCGCCGTATGCCGTCGACCTGACCCACCTGCCGCAGGAGCTCGCCGAACAACGGTCGGTTCGACGAGCCCGGGACCGTCATGTCGCGCCCGTACGTGTTCACGTTCTGCCCGAGCAGCGTGACCTCGACCACCCCGTTCCCGGCGAGCCCCTGCACCTCCGCCAGGATGTCGCCGATCGAGCGAGACCGCTGCGGTCCCCGGACCAGCGGCACGATGCAGAAGGTGCATGCGTTGTCGCAACCGGGCGCGATCGACACCCAGGCTCGGAACGGGTCGTGACGTGCAGACGGCAGCGCGCTGGGGAAGACCTCCGTGGACTCGCGGACGTCCATCTGCGGCCCTTCGCGGTCTGAGGCCTTCAGCAGCTCGAGGAGTTGCGGCAATGCATGCGTGCCGACGACGACGTCCACCCATGGCGCACGGCGCTGGATCTCGCCTCGATCCTTCTGCGCCAGGCAGCCCGCCACGACGATGCGGAGGTTGGGATCCTTGTCCTTCAGCGGCTTCAGGTGTCCCAGGTTGCCGTAGAGCCGATTGTCCGCGTTCTCACGGATGGCGCACGTGTTGAACACCACCACACCCGCGGCGGCCATGTCGTCGGTCGGCGTCATGCCGTCGGCCGTGAGCAGTCCCCCGATGCGCTCGGAGTCGTGCTCGTTCATCTGGCACCCGAAGGTGCGGATCAGATACTTCCTGTCCACGGTGTCGAGGCTACCTACTTCGCGTACTCCACGGCGCGGGTCTCCCGGACGACCGTGATCTTGATCTGACCGGGGTACTGCAGCTCCTCCTCGACCTGCTTCGCGATGTCCCGGGCGATCACCTGCGCGTGGATGTCGTCCACGTCCTCCGGCTTGACCATCACGCGCACCTCGCGGCCCGCCTGCATGGCGTAGGTCTTCTCCACCCCCGGCATCGCGGTGCAGATCTCCTCGAGGCGCTGCAGCCGTTTGACATAGGTCTCGAGCGATTCACGGCGAGCCCCGGGGCGTCCGCCGCTGATCGAGTCGGCGATCTGGGCGAGCACGGCGTCGACGGAGTGTTGCTCGACCTCGCCGTGGTGCGACTCGATGCAGTGCACGACCTCCGGGCTCTCCTTCAGGCGGCGCGCGATCTCGGCGCCGATGATGGCGTGCGAACCCTCGATCTCGTGGGTCACGGCCTTCCCGATGTCATGCAGGAACGCGCCCCGCTTGGCGATCGTCCCGTCCACGCCGATCTCGGCGGCGAGCGCTGAGGCGATGTGCGCGGACTCCACCAGATGCTTCAGCACGTTCTGGCCGTACGACGTGCGGTACTGCAGGCGCCCCAGCAGCTTGATCATCTCCGCATGGATGTCGGTGATGCCGACCTCGGCGACGGCGTCCTCTCCCGCCCGCCGGATCTGCTCCTCCAACTCGCGCAAGGACCGCTCGTGGATCTCCTCGATACGCGCCGGATGGATCCGACCATCCCCGACGAGCTTCTCGAGCGTCATGCGAGCCGCCTCGCGACGGACCGGGTCGAAGCACGACAGGACCACCGCCTCGGGCGTGTCGTCGACGATGAGGTTCACGCCGGTCGTGGCCTCGAAGGCGCGGATGTTGCGTCCCTCGCGCCCGATGATGCGGCCCTTCATGTCTTCGCTCGGGAGCGCGAACACCGACACGGTGGACTCCGCCGTCTGCTCGGACGCGACGCGCTGGATGGCGATCGTCACGATCTTCCGGGCGCGCTCATCGCCCTCCTCCCGCGCCCGCTGCTCGATCTCGCGGACCTGGGTCATAGCCCCACGCTTCGCCTCCTCCACCACCTGCGCCACGAGATGATCCTTGGCCTCGGTGGAGGTCATGCCGGCGATCCGCTCGAGCTCGGTCCGATGCTGGTCGGCCGCCTTCTCCAACTGCTCCCGAACGAACTGGAGCTTCTCGTCTCGCTCCTGAAGCTCCAGCGTCCGCGACTCGATCGTCGACACCCGCTTGCGCAGGTCGGTCTCCGATTCCAGGATGCGGTTCTCCAGACGCGAGATCTCCTCGCGGCGAGCCCGCACGTCCTCCTCCGCCTCGCGCCGGATGGTGCTGGCTTCCTCGCGCGCCTCCTGGATGGCACGAACACGGGTCGCGTCGGCTTCGCGCTCCGCTTCCAGCAGGGACTTCTGCGCTCGCGCCTCGGTGCTTTGGGCATCCGAGGCGGCCATCGTCTTACGGATCAGGAATCCCGCGGCGACCCCCACCGCGAGGGCAAGGATGCCGACCACTACTGGGACCATCGTTCCTCCCAACACACGTCGAACGCGTCTTGAGAGAAGAACCTCGGAAGGTCCCGCCGTCCTCTAGGGGCTGGTACGTGTGAGGGAGGTCACGGCGCGCGCCTCGCCAACGGCGAAACACGCCCCGCACATCGTCGATCTTCCGTTCTGGTCTCGGTCAACTCGCTCACAGGGCCTCGTGGGTGGACGTCGGGTTCTTCGTTCGTTCTTCTCGTGTTCACGATGCTACGGCCGCGTGAACCCTGAGGCAAGGTTGCCGTGGTCATCGGCCGCCCCGTCCGCATCGATGGCCAGCGCCCGCCTGGCGGCCTGCCGGGCCATCTCCGGGCTGTAACCCCGTCTGACCAGCAACGATGTCAGCCTGGAGAACGCCTTGGCCGGCTCGACGGATCCGAGCCGAGACGCCCTGGAGCGAGCCAGCGCGTGAGCTCGCTCCTCCTCATCGCCGGCACCTTCCAGGGTGGCCTCGATGACGTCCGGGGAGACGCCGGCGGCCATCAGGGTCCCCACGACGGCTCTGCGACCCGACCGTTTGACCCCGAACGCGTGGTCGGCGACCTGCCGGGCGAACGCCTCGTCGTCGACCAGACCGACCCGTTCGAGTCGCTCCAGGACGTCCGTGACCTCTTCGGTTCCGAACCCCGCCTGGAGCAGGCGCCGCTCCAGCTCCCGTCGGCTCCGGGCCCGCACGGCCAGCAGGCCAAGGGCGCGCTCGTGACAGCTCTTCGGGTTCTTGGGCTTGCCGCGCGAGCCCCGGCCGCCCATCGACGGACTACCCGTTGCCGTTGCGCGCCTTCGACGGCTTGCCGGCCGCAGCCGTCACGGGCTCGGGCTCGGGCTCGCGGTCCTCGAGCACGAGATCGGGAACGACCTGGATGGGGGTCTCTTCGCCCTCGGCCCCGAAGCTCGTCAGACCGACGGCCTCACGGACCTTGCGATCGATCTCGTCGCGGACGTCGATGTGCTCGGCGAGGAACTGCTTCGCGTTCTCGCGACCCTGGCCGAGCTGATCGCCCTCGTACGTGAACCAGGCGCCGGCCTTCTTGACGATCTCCTGCTCGACGCCGACATCGATCAGCGACCCCTCCTTGGAGATCCCCTTGCCGTACATGATGTCGAACTCGCACTGACGGAACGGCGGCGCCACCTTGTTCTTCACGACCTTGACCCTGGTGCGAGAGCCGACGACGTCGGTGCCGTCCTTCAGGTTCTCGATCTTGCGGACGTCGAGCCGGACCGACGAGTAGAACTTGAGCGCGCGGCCCCCCGGCGTGGTTTCGGGCGAGCCGAACATGACGCCGATCTTCTCCCTGAGCTGGTTGATGAAGATCGCCGACGTGTCGAACCGCGACAACGTTCCGGCCAGCTTGCGCATGGCCTGCGACATGAGGCGTGCCTGCAGACCGACGTGTGTGTCCCCCATCTCCCCTTCGATCTCGGCCCGCGGAACGAGCGCCGCCACCGAGTCGACGACCACGATGTCGAGGGCGGCCGAACGCACGAGCATGTCGGCGATCTCGAGCGCCTGCTCGCCGGAGTCCGGCTGAGAGACGAGCAGCTCGTCGATGTTCAAGCCGAGCGCGCGGGCGTACGTCGGGTCGAGGGCGTGCTCCGCGTCGATGAACGCCGCGATGCCGCCCCTCGCCTGCGCCTCGGCGATCATGTGAAGGCAGACCGTGGTCTTGCCCGAGCCCTCGGGGCCGAAGACCTCGATGATCCGGCCGCGCGGGATCCCGCCGACGCCGAGCGCGATGTCGAGCGCGAGCGACCCGGTCGGGATGACCGTGATGCCGGCCCCCATCGGGTGCTCCCCGAGCTTCATGACGGCACCCTTGCCGAACTGCTTCTCGATCTGCTGGAGCGTGACGTCGAGCATCTTCTCGCGATCCATCCCCGAGTCCTCCTTGTGCCCTCTCGGCTCGCCGGTGAGGAGGATCCGGCGACGCTCGTCTCCCATCGCGGAGACCTTACCGAGTGGCTCTGACATAAGTTACACCCCTGTCATCCGACGGGTACAGCGACACAGACGGGCGAAGGCTACTCGAACAGATGTTCGAACACAAGCACCCTCGTCATCCACCGAGCGGGAACGTCCGGAGGGGCTCGTACGTCGGGGCTCCTGCGTCGAGGTGGCTCCGGAACAGGATCACCCGGTCAGCGGGGAACGGCTCCGAGACGAGGGGCGTCTCGGAGTAGAGGTCGGGCAGATGGATCGGCGGCTCGGAACGCGCCACCGTCAGGTGCGGATGGAACCGGCGCATCTCCGGCCGGAACGTCTCCGCGAGCGCCGACTCGAGACCGGTCACGAGCGCGGCGAGGCCCTCTGCCTGGTCCTCGATCCCCGCCCAGAGGACCCTGGCCCTCTGGGCGGACGGGAACGCACCCAGGCCGCTGACCCGCACCTCGGCGGGCGGGTTCGTGTCGGCGATCTGTTCCACCGTCTCCTCGACCCACGGCGTCAGGCGCACCGGGGTCCTGCCCAGGAACTTCAGCGTCACGTGCCAGTTCTCCGACGGGATCCAGCGAGCGTTCGGAAAGGACGCGCGCCATGGAAGGATCGCCTCGTTCACGACCTCCCGGACCGGACCCGGCACCTCGACGGCGAGGAACAGTCGGCTCGCCGGCTCTCCGGCACGCTGCGATGCGTCGTCCTTCACCTCATCGCTCACAGGTCCGAGCCAGGAAGGGGCACGCCTTCAAGGTATCGCCGCACCAGATCCAACCCCGCCTGCTCCGCCCAGCGTCGCACGCGGAACCGCTCCCCCGGCACCCGGAAGCCGCGCGCGTGTCGCACGTCCCCGGCGTCGAACGCGATCCACACCGTCCCCGGATCGGCCCCGGCATGCGCTCGCGGACCGGCTGCGCCCGTCAACGCCAGACCGACGTCGGCCCTGAACACGCGGCGGGACCCCGCGGCCATCTCGAGGGCGCAGCGCTCGCTCACCACGCCCGGCCCGTCGATCGTCTCCTGCGACACGCCGAGGACGTCCCGCTTCGCCTCCGCCGTGTAGACGACCGCTGAGCCAAGGAAGTAGTCCGACGCGCCCGGCTCGGAGGTCAGCCGGGCCCCCACGCCGCCTCCCGTGAGGGATTCCGCGCACGCGAGGGTTGTGCCGGAGGCCCGAAGGAGCCGGCCGACCGCGACCTCGAGCTCCTCGTCGTCGGCGGTGAAGACGGCATCTCCGAGTCGGGCGCGCACCTCGTCCGCCAGCGGGGCGAGCAACGACTCCGCTTGTGCTTCCGTCGGCGCCTTGGCGGTGAGGCGGACCTTCACCTCGCTCGACGACGCCAGGTACGCGACGCTCGGATTGGACGATGCCTCGAAGAGGTCGCGCAGCCTCTCGGCCACCCTCGACTCGCCGAGGCTGGCGGACCGGAGCGTCCGCGACACGATCGTCGCGGGGCCGGCGAGCGACGAGAGCTCGGGAAGGATGGTCCCCTCCATCATCTCCTCCATCTCGATGGGAACACCGGGGACCGCGTAGATCCGTGTGCCGTCGGGAAGCTCCGCCACCAGTCCGGGCGCGGTACCGCGAACGGGCGTGATGGTGCGCATGCCGTCGGGGACATCGGCCTGGCGAAGGTTGCTGAGCGGCATGTCTCCGCGGCCGTATCCGGCGAACTTCTCGCGCAGCAGCGCTTCGATCTCGGGATGGCGCAGCATCCGGAGGCCGAGGAGCTCCGCGATGGCATCGCGCGTCAGGTCGTCCTCGGTCGGCCCGAGCCCGCCGGTCACGATCACGACGTCGGCCCGGTCGAGCGCCACACGGAGCACGTCGACGATCCGGGGAACGTTGTCGCCGACCGCCTGGTGGTGCATGACGTCCACCCCCACGGTGGCGAGCCGTTCGGAGATCCATCGGGCGTTCGTGTTGGCGATCTGCCCGAGCAGCAGCTCGGTCCCGACACCGACGACCTCGGCCCTCACGCTCCCGCCGATGGCGTCGCTCCCTCGCTCGCTCCGAAGCTGAACGGATGGCTCCAGGGCAGGCCCGGGGGTCCCGGGATGCCGTAATCGACGCCGTTCACCGTGAGGCGAACGGCCCCACCGTCGGTGACCGACAGCTCCAGATCGTTCTGCGCGGAGAACGTCCGCGTCTCCCCCGCCGCCATGGGATACGTCGACTCGACCCCGTCGATCGTCACCGTGACGCCGACGTCCGCGACCGCCTCGACCACCGCGTCGATCTCACGGTCGAGCGGGTCCGGCTGCGCCGCAACGGTCGGCAGCGTGGCGGGAGCCGGCGCCGAGTGCCCTCGGGACAGGAGTCCGAACACCACCGCGATCACCAGGACCGTGCCGGCGAGGAACACCATCAGCCGTTGGTTGTCCCTGATCCGCGTCGCCGCCATCGCCCGTTCGACACGGCCGAGCTTCGCAGGCGGAGGCGGGGGTGACGGCGTATCCGCGTGACGGCCGTAGGCGCCGATGACCTTGTCAGGTGACAGACCCAGGTACTGGGAGTACGTCCGCAAGGAGCCACGGACGTAGACATCGCCAAGCAACGCCTCGAAGTCCTCGGACTCGAGCGCCCTGAGCTGGTCGATGTGCAGTTTGGTGTCGCGGCTCGCCGCGTCGAGGGTGATGCCCCGCCGCTCGCGAGCCTTCCGCAGAGCGGAACCCACTCCGATCATCGAGTCGTGCACAGCACCTCCGGACGTGGACCTCGGGCCGTGAACTCGGGCCACGAACACGGGATGATAGCGCCCTCCCTGACTAGACTCGTTCCATGGACGGCTCCGGCGAAGTCCTCACCGTCGTCGTGGAGATCCCCAAGGGGTCGCGGAAAACGTACGAATTCGACCATGAGACCGGCACGATCTTCCTGGATCGCATGCTGTTCACGTCCATGCAGTATCCGGCGGACTACGGGTTCATCGACGGCGCGCGAGCCCGCCTCGACGCCCTGTGAGCCGGGAGCTCGCCGCCGGGGACCGCGTCTTCTTGCGGCACCCGAGCTCACGCGACCGAGATGAGTTCCTCGACCGCGCCGGAGCGAGCCGGACGCTGCACGGCCGCTGGGTGGCCGCACCGTCGGACCCGGAGGCGTTCGCCGCCTACCTCCATCGATCCAGGAACGCCGACACCCAGGCGCTGCTCGTGTGCCGCAAGGACGACGGGGCCATCGTGGGTGTGTACACCATCGGCCAGATCTTCTACGGGCCGCTGTGCAGCGCCTACCTCGGCTACTACGCGTTCGAGCCGTTCGCGGGCCAGGGATACATGCGCGAAGGCATCCGACTCGTGCTCCGCTACGCGTTCGGCCCCCTCGGGATCCATCGATTGGAGGCGAACATCCAGCCCGGCAACGAACGCTCGCTGGCTCTGGTGGCCGACGCCGGATTCCGACGGGAGGGCTTCTCGCCGCGGTACCTCAAGATCGCAGGAAGGTGGCGCGACCACGAGCGCTGGGCCATCCTCGCCGAAGAGGCCCACCCCGTCCGGGGGCGCACGACCTAGGACCAAGAACCTGCCGGGTATCGCCTTCCGACCGCTGCACGCCGCACCTGGTTGACCTAGTGTGCCGTCGGGAGGAGGGAGCAACGATGGATCGCGACGCAGACCGTACACACGATGGATCCACCGAGGGATCGCCGCTCGGCTCGTTCGAGCGTGTCTCTACACCCGATCTCCTGTCCGAGGGACCGGTGCGATTCCTCCTCGTCTCCGGCGATCAAGACGACGGCGCATGGGGCCTGGTCGGATCCTTCTGGCTCTCGATCGACGGCGAGCGAGGCGGGTTCTTCGTCTCGCCGCAATCGCTCTGGCGAGGGAGCGAGATGGTTCGCAGCTTCAAGAGCGCCCGGTCGCGAGGCTGGACCGACGGTGACATCTACGCCTACTGGCAGGGTGAGGTCGGGATCTCGGGATCGTTCATGATCGACCCTCAGCAGCACGCGGACAACCTGTTCCAGGTCGCTCGCCGCGTCGGCGCGCTGTAGCGATCACGCGCTCCGGCGTTCCTCCCACTCCTCCCACGTGATCAGCACGTCGCGGGCTTTCGAGCCCTGGCCCTCGCCGACCACTCCCTGCTCCTCCAGGAGGTCCATGAGGCGGCCGGCGCGCGCGAACCCGACCTTCAGCTTGCGCTGCAGCATGCTGGTCGATCCGAGCTGGGAGCGGATGACCAGCTCCGCGGCCTGCTCCAGCAGCTCCTCGTCGTCGCCCGCGCCCTGGCTACCGATGGGATCCGAGCGCTCGAGGGGTGGCAGGCCGAGTCCCTCCACGTTGTGCTCGTAGACGACCTCGCGCTGATCGCGGATGAACCCGCACACCTCGTGGATCTCCTGCTCCGTGACCCACGCCCCCTGGAGCCTCGTCGGCTTCGAGGCGTTAGCGGGCGCGAACAGCATGTCGCCGTGACCCACCAGCTTCTCGGCGCCGTTCATGTCCAGGACCACCCGGGAGTCGGCCTGGCTGGAGGTCATGAGCGCCACACGCGACGGGATGTTCGCCTTGATGAGACCGGTGACCACGTCGACGGACGGGCGCTGCGTCGCGACCATCAGGTGGATGCCGACGGCGCGCGCCATCTGCGCGATCCGGCAGATGGCGTCCTCCACGTCGCGCGGCGCCACCATCATCAGGTCGGCGAGCTCGTCGATCACCACCAGGATGAACGGCATGTGCTCGTAGCTGGCCTCTTGACCCGGCGGGATCCGGAGCGTCCCTTCGCGCAAGCCCGCCTCGTACCCGTCGATGTCCCGGACGCCGACCGTCGCGAGCATCTCGTACCGCAGCTCCATCTCGCGGACGATCCATTGCAGCGCCTCCGCGGCGCGCTTGGGATGCACGATCACCGGAGACAGCAGGTGCGGCACCTCGGCGTAATGGCTGAGCTCGACACGCTTCGGGTCGATCAGCACGAGGCGCACGTCGTCAGGCGTGGTCCGCATCAGGATCGACGTGATGAAGCAGTTGATCAGGCTGGACTTGCCGGCGCCCGTCGCACCGGCGATGAGGATGTGCGGCATCGTCGCCAGGTTCACCAGCTGCGGCCGGCCGTGCACGTCCTTGCCGAGCGCGACCGTGAGCGGATGCGTGGCCTCCTTCGCGGCCTTGGAACGAAGGATGTCGCCGAGCATCACGAAGTCGCGGTGCTTGTTCGGTACCTCCACGCCGATCGCGGACTTGCCGGGGATCGGCGCGATGATCCGCACGTCGGGTGTGGCCAGGGCGTAGGCGATGTCGCTCGAGAGCTGCAGGACCTTGTTCACCTTGGTTCCGGCGGAGATGTCGACCTCGTACATCGAGACCGTCGGGCCCCGGGAGCAGCCGGTGACGCGCGCGTCCACACCGAACGTCTGGAGCGTGCGTTCGAGCGCCTCCATGGTGTCCTTCTCGTCGCGACCGTCGGACGCGGAGGCCGGCGCCGACCGGAGGAGGTCGAGCGGCGGCAGCTGGTAGGGACCGCCGGCGGTGGAGACCGTTCTCGCCCTCGCGTGCCGGGCGGTGGCGGGCTCGGGATCGACTTCGTCATCCGACCCGACCTCGAGATCCGGCGACTCCGGCATGACCACACCATCGTCCGGGTCGTCCAGACCGAGCGCCGCACGGATGGAGACCCGCCCCGGCCTCAGGGTCCGCGGAGCCTGTCGCTCCGTCTCCGGCGCGCCAACCGGATCGCGCTCCGGCCGCGACTCGCGGAACTCGCGGACCGACTCGATGATCCGGGAGACGGGGGTGCCGGTGAAGATCAGCAGCCCGAGCGTGGCGAAGCCGGCGCAGACGATGCCCGCACCGAGCGGCGAGAGCAAGCGGGACAGCGGGTGGGCCGCCATGGCGCCCGTCAGGCCGGCCGAGGCGGCCATCACGTCGTGCGATTCGAAGACGCCGGGGTTGCCGCGGAAGAGCGAGATCAGTCCGAGGGTGCCGAAGACGAGGACGATGAAGCCGATCGACATGCGGACGCGATCCTCCGCCGCGACATCACGGAGGAGGACGACGCCCCAGTAGACGCCGACCACCGGGAACGCCGCCGCCCCCACGCCGAACGCGCCGCGAAGGAGGTACGAGATCCCGTGCCCGGCCGGTCCGGCCGCGTCGAGCCAGACCGAGAGCACCGCCAGCAGGCCGAAGACCACCAGTCCGATCCCCACCGCATCCCGGACCCACGGCGAGAGGATCTGCCGGGTGGGGGTCCGGGTGGGCCTCCGCCCGCGGTTCTGGGGCTTCTTCTTGGCGGTCCGCTTCCTCGACGACGGGGAAGACCGCCGGACCGGGGCCCGGCGGGCCGTCTTCTGGGGCACCTACACCTCCATGATCAGGGGCAGGATGACCGGCTTGCGCTGGGTGACCTCGTAGAAGTACTTCCCCAGCACACGTCGGACGTTCTGCTGGAGCACGGACGGATCCGTGACGCGGGCTTCCGCGCTCCCTTGGAGGGAAAGCATGACGCGTTTCCTGGCCTCTTCAAGGATGTCTCCGGAAGTCTCGTCGTAGACGAAGCCCCGGTTCACGATGTCTGGGCCCGCGATGATCTCGCCGGTCTGCGCGTCCACGGTCAGCACCACCACGACCACGCCGTCGCCGGCGAGCTTCCGCCGGTCCCGGAGGACGGAGCCTCCCACGTCACCGATCCCGAGCCCGTCGACGAACGTCATCCCGGCCTGGACCCGGTCGACGACCCGCACCTGCTCGCCGACCTCCACCACGTCGCCGTCCTCGCAGACGATCACGTGATCGTTCGGGATGCCGACCTCCACGGCGAGCCGGGCGTGATGTTGCAGGTGCCGGCGCTCGCCGTGGATCGGGATGAACCAGCGAGGCCGGACCAACGACAGCATCAGACGGAGCTCCTCCTGGGCGGCGTGACCGCTGGCGTGCACCGCGTCGGCGGGCACGTGGTACACGTCGCCGCCGGTCCGGTAGAGCGCGTCGACCACGCGATGGATCGCGGGCTCGTTCCCGGGGATCAGCGACGACGAGAGCACGACCGTGTCGTCGGGACCGAGCTTCACCCACTTGTGCTCGCGGGCGGCCATGAGCGACAGCGCCGAGTACGGCTCGCCCTGGCTCCCGGTGCAGATCACGACCACGCGGCTGGGATCGAGCCGGTCGACCTCCTCGATGCCCACGATGTCCTCGTCGGGAACGTGCAGGAGCCCGAGCCGGCGCGCAGCCTCCACGCTCTTCAGCATCGAGCGACCGAGGAACGCGACCACGCGCTCGTTGGCCCGCGCCGCGTTCACGACCTGTTGGATGCGGTGGATGTGGCTCGAGAAGCAGGCCACCACGACGATGTGCGGTGCCTTCTCGATGATGCGATGCAGGACCGGGCCGACGCTCCGTTCGCTCTGGGTGTATCCGGCCTCCTCGGCGTTAGTCGAGTCCGAGAGGAGCAGGTGGACCCCGAGCCCGCTCGCCTCCTCGGCGAGGCCGTGGAGGTCGGTGGGCCGGCCGTCCAGCGGCGTCTGATCGATCTTGAAGTCCCCGGTGTGCAGGATCCCGCCGAACGGGGTGTCCACCACGACGGCCATGCCGTCGGGGATCGAATGCGTCACGCGCAGGAACCGCATCGAGAACGGCCCGACCGTGGTCGTCCCCTCACCCGGCGTGACCACGTGAAGCTCGCAGCGATCGGCCACGCCATGCTCCTCGAGCTTGCCCTCGAGCAACGCGAGCGTGAACGCCGTGCCGTAGACAGGGATGTCGGTCAGCTCGCGGAGCAGGTACGGCAGCGCGCCGATGTGGTCCTCGTGTCCGTGCGTGAGCACCACGGCCTCGATCTGATCGGCGCGTTGCCGGACGTAGTCGAAGTCCGGCAGCACCAGATCGATGCCGAACATGTCCGCCGACGGGAACGACAGGCCGACGTCGACGAGCAGGATGCGCCCATCCAGCTCGATGCAGGCCATGTTGCGGCCGACCTCGCCGACACCGCCGAGGAAGACGACCCGGATGTTGTCGTCAGAGGAGACCGGCATCCTCCAGGGCCTTGCGGACTCGCGTCCGCTCTTCGGCGGTGGCCGGGACGAGCGGGAGCCGTGGCACACCTGCCGGGAGACCGATCATCCCCAACGCGGCCTTCAACGGGATCGGGTTGCTCGTGATGAAGAGCGCGTTGAAAAGCGGAGACAGGTCCTCGTGGATCTTCCGGGCGGCGGGGACGTCGCCCGTCTGGATCAGCTCGATCATCTGGCGGATCTGGGGGCCCACCAGGTGGCTTGCCACGGAGACGATCCCGACGGCACCCAAGCATACGTAGCCGAACGTGGCCCAGTCGTCTCCGCTGTACACCTCGAAGTCGGGCGGCGCCTCGGCCATCAGCCGGGACACGCCTTGGAAATCGCCGGTGGAATCCTTCACCGCCACGATGTTGGGTCGCTTCGCCAACTGGAGGAGCGTGTCGTGCTCGATGCGTGTCGCGGTCCGCCCGGGGATGTTGTAGACGATGATCGGCAGCTCGGTCGCATCGGCCACGCGCTCGAAGTGCGCGATCAGGCCACGTTGCGGCGGCTTGTTGTAGTACGGGGTCACGACGAGCAGTCCGTCGGCCCCCGCGTCCTCGGCGGCCTGGGTCAGCTCGAGCGTCTCGGCCGTGGAGTAGGTGCCCGTGCCGCAGATCAACTTCCCGCGACCGCGCACGACGTCCCCGACGGCGCGGAACAGTTCGGCCTTCTCCTTATACGAAAGCGTGGGCGACTCGCCGGTGGAACCGGCAACGACGATCGCGTCGCTGCCCGTGTCCAGGAGATGCGACGCCAAACGCTGCGCCCCGTCCACGTCCAGCGCGTGGTCTTCCTCGCGGAACGGCGTCACCATCGCCGTGATCAGCGATCCGAACCTGCCGGTCATGCGTCCTCCTTCGCTACCGAAGCCACGGACCCAGGCGGCACCTATGCTAGCTCCCGATGCCTCGCATCTACACCAAGACCGGCGACGACGGCTCCACGGGACTCCTGTACGGGGGTCGGATCTCCAAGGCGGACCTGGTGACCGACGCCTACGGCACGACCGACGAGGCCGTCGCGGCCCTCGGGCTCGCCCGGTCCCTGGCCGACGACCCCGACCTGCGGGAAGACATCCTGGTCCTTCAGCGCGAGCTCTTCGTGGTGGGGGCGGACCTCGCCGCCAACCCGGCGAAGCGGAAGAAGCTCGACAAGGGCGTCTCACTCGTGACCGACGACATGGTCCGCCGCCTCGAGCAACGGATCGACGACCTGGTGGCCCTCCGGCCGCTCCCACAGGTCTTCATCGTCCCCGGCGCCAACCCGGCGAGCGCGGCGCTGGACCTGGCTCGGAGCGTGGTACGACGCGCCGAACGACGGGTGGTGGAGTTGGAGCGGGCGGAACGAACCGTGAATCCCGAGGTGCGCCGCTACCTGAACCGCCTCTCGGACCTGATCTTCGTCCTCGCCCGCTGGCAGGCGGGAGAGGCCGAGCCCGCCAGCCGCGAAGGCGAGCGTCAAGCGAGGGGCACGGGAGCGAACAGTCCGTAGTCGGAATCGCCGAACAACAGTCCCACCAGCCCGATCGTCTCCTCCGTGACGTCGTCGGGGAACGTCACGGCGAACGTCGCGCTCTCCCCGTCGGGGATCGGAGCCGCATCGGCCACCACGCCATCCTCGTGCGCGCCGGTCCCGTCGATCACGTAGAGCGAAGGCGCCGCGAGCTCTGCGCCCGAGGCGTTCTTGACGTCCATCGTCGCGTCGTTGCCGTCGAACACGAGATCGGCCGTCACGCCTTCGAACTCGTATCGGTAGTGTCCGGGCTCGAAGTGGACGGGGCCGGTCGGGACCGGCGACGTCGGCGAGGCGCTTGGCGTGGGCGTCCTCCCGCCGTCGCCGTCGCCGGTGCATCCCACAACGAGCGCGACGACGAGCACGATCAACGGGAGGATCCGGCGTGGGGCGCTCACGGATGCGGCATGATACGCGAACCTCGCAGGAGGTCATCCGAACGTGCGACAGCTGGAGCTTCGCCGACACGCCCGCCGAGACCCGAACGCGGATCGGCTCTCCGCGGCCGGTCGCGCCCAGGCCGAGGACACGGGCCGGGCCGCCACGATGCCCTACGACGTCGTGTTCGTGTCCCCCAGCCAACGTGCCGCCGAGACGGCGGCATGGTTCCTTCGCGGAGCCGGTCAGCAGCTGCCCGACCACGAGGTCGTCCCCGGGCTCGGGGGTCAGGACGCCTCCGGAGGCGGTCCGGCGGGGATGGCGGCGGGCGTGCTGGCGCTGCTGGACCGCGTCCCCGATGGCGGGCGAGGGCTCGGGATCAGCCATACCCCGCTCGTGGAGCACGCGGCACTCGGGCTCACCGGTGGTGAGATCGACCCGCTCCGGGAGTGCGAGGGCATCCTCGTCACGCTGAAGGACGACGGGTCGATCGCCGTCGAGGAGCTCCGGCTGGATGGAAGTTCGCAGGCCGGGTGAGCTGGTCCTCGCACGTCGGAGCCGCGTTCGCGCTGGGGTTCGCCCTGGGAGCCGCCCCGGGCCCCGTCCAGCTCCTGCTCCTTACCGAGACCGCCAAACGCGGCTTCTCGGGAGGGCTGCGCGTGATGATCGGCGCGAACGGCACGCTCTTCCTGGTGATGGTGGCGCTCGCGTTCGGGTTCTCCTCCCTCGCGCCCGGGGAAGGGCTGCTGCGAGGGCTCCGCGTCGTCGGCGGAGGATTCCTGATCTTCCTAGCGGTGGACGAGCTGCGTCGGGTCCGGCGGGAGGCCGGAGATCCGGAGGCGGTCGCCGCGGAGGTGCCGCCAACGATGGGGCCGACGACGCGCGGCGTGGTCTCGGTGCTGTTGAACCCGGGCGCATGGATCTTCTTCGCCACGACCGCTTCGGCCGTGATCGCCGATGCGACGGCCGATGCCGGGCGCGATGCGGCGCTGGCGGCCGCGCTGTTCATGACGATCGGCGTGTCCCTGTCGGACTTCACGTTCACGCTCTTGGGGAGCGGAGGGCGGAAGCTGGTCGGCGACCGGGGGCTCCGCTGGATCCGAGCCGGACTCTCATTCGGCCTGGCGGCCATCGGGTTCGTCTTCGTGGTGCAGGGTCTGCGAGGCGCGTGAACGACTAGTCCGTCACGGACTAGAACGGGACGGAGCTCCACGGAGCAGGATCGGACGCGAACAAGGCATCCGCACGCTCGAGCCCGCCGGGACGCAGCTCGTCGATGCGCCCGGCGCGATGGAGCTGTCGGAACGTGACTCCCCCGAGGTACGTAGCCCCCAGATCGGTGGCACTGCATGCGATATCGGCGTCATGGTCCGTTCGCCCGCATGACGCCCCACCCCCGTCGACGTGGAGCGCATGCCGACCCTCGTTCCACGGGCAGAACGGGTCCTCGACCTGGACGACGAGCCGGCCGTCACCGGCGTATCCGCGCGCCGCGAGTGCGACGGACACGTCCACGAGCCGGACCCACAGCCCGTCTCCCGTCCGGAAGCGGAGGCGGCGCGGCTCCCGCATCAGGAGAAAGAGGGGCTCGTCGACCGGACGGTTCCATGCCTTCACCCGGCGCACCAGGTCGATGTCGAACAGATAGCGCCAGATGTCGGCGTAGGCCTGCGGCGTGGTCGCGATGAGCTGTTTGACGGTGAGCTCCAGGTTGGGCAGCGAGTGGGCCCACTCGTGCTTCACGCGATAGGTCGCGTAGGCATCCGCGACGCCGTCCGTGTCGTGCACCGCGAAGAACGTCGGATCCTCCTTCTCGGATTCTCCCTCGAAGAACAGGGCTTCCCACCAACGATCGTCCAAGGCGATCATGCCCGGTCGCTGTGCCTGCGCGCGGTCGTAGACGGGACGCATCGCGGGCAGGGCCTCCCCGCGCGGCAGGAGGCGCACACGTCCCGCCGATCGATAGCCGCGGATGAACGTCGCCCGGTCCACCTCGATGTCGATCTCGCCGAGGAACGACCCCGAGCCATAGCCGAAACGTCCGTAGATCCCGCCCTCCGAGGCGTACAGCACCGCGATGGGTTCGCCTCGCGATCGGACGTCGTCCAGCTGTGCGCGCATGAGCGCCGTGTTGATCCCGCGACGACGATGGGTCGGCTGGACCCCGACGGCGGTCACGCCTGCCGCCAGGACCTGTGCCCCTCCCGGGGCCGTGAGGCGCATGCTCGCCGCCATCGCACCTCCCACCATCCGACCTTCATCGAACGCCGCGAGGCATCGATCGGTCTCGGCGATCAGACGCTCCCGCGTCACATCCTCCGGAGTGATCCCGCCGCTGAACGACAGCTCGATCGCGCGCAGACAGTCCTCGAACTCGTCCTCAGCGATCGTGCGGATCTCGATGCTCATGGCGGTCGAGCCTATCGCGCGTCAGGCCTCGGTCAGTCGAGTCCCTCGAACGCGTCGCGCACGATGTCGTCGCCCGGCTCCCACGGTGGCCACGCGATCAGGCCGCTCGCCCGGCCCGCCGCCTCCAGTCGCTCCTCCTCCGAGAGGAGCTCATCGAAGTCCGACGCCTGCGTGCGGTGCTCGCGGAGAGCCGCGACGATGCGTTGCGCGACCGCGCTCGTGTCGACCTCGAATCCGAGTGAGGCGTCAGGCACGCCGCGAGGTTGATACAGCTCTGCGGGGTCCATCGGCTCGCGGCCCTGCGCGATCAGCTTCTCGTTCCACGTGTCCAACAGCGACTGTGGAAGAGCGACGCGGATCAAGCGATGGAAGCCAGCGCCTCCATCGGCGCGGAGCCTGTGGAACGCCTCCGTCGCCGCCTCGCCGATGGTGATGTGATCGGGGTGCCCGGTGATCCCATCGGCGCCGAACGTGATCACGACGTCGGGTCGTTCTTCGCGCAGGACCGACTCGACGCGTTTGACGACCTCACCGAACGGCACGTCCGCCAAGCCGTGGTCGGGATACCGTAGCCATTCGTGCCGGTCGGGCGTCCTCCCCAGGGCGACCCACGAACGCCGGTCCTCCTCCTCCCGGACCGCGCCCAGGGTCTCGCGCGTGGCCAGAGACGGATCGGAGATCATGCCGGCCTCGCCGCTCGTCGCGTGGATCAGCACGAATCGGAAGTCGGGGTCGCCGGCGTGGAGTGCCACGCTGCCCGCCACACCGAACGTGTCGTCGTCGGGATGGGCGAAGACCGCGGCGAGCCGCTTGGTCACTCCTGCCCCAGGAGCGCGTCCAGACCCACGGTGAGGCCGGGTCGCGAGGGAACAGCCTTCACCGCCATCACCACGCCGGGCATGAACGAAGCGTGCGACGTGGAGTCGTGGCGGAGCGTGAGCGTCTGACCGAGCCCGCCCAAGATCACCTCCTGGTGTGCGACCAGGCCGGACAGGCGGACGGAGTGCACGCGGACACCGTCGACGTCGGCGCCCCGGGCACCGGGAACACGCTCGGCAGGCTGTTGCGAGGTGGGCCTCGGACCCCTGGCTGCCGCCAACCGGCGCGCCGTGGCCATCGACGTCCCCGAGGGGGCGTCCGGCTTGTCCGCGTGATGGAGCTCGACGATCTCGACGTCCGGCAGGTGCCGGGCCGCCTCCTCCGCGAACCGCATCATCAGCACGGCGCCGATCGCGAAGTTCGGGGCCATGAAGATGCCCACGTCGCGCTGTTCGGCCCACGCCGGGTCCGGCTCGAATCCGGTCGTGCCGGTGACCACGTGGACGCCGTGTGCGATGCACCAGGCGATGTTCGACGGCGCGGCCTCGGGCCGCGTGAACTCGACCACGACCTCCGCGCCGGCTTCGATCAGCGAGTCCAGCGAGCCGGAGAGCGTGGACCCTTCGACGACCTGGCCCGCATGGGACGGATCGACGGTGGCCACCAACTCGAGGTCCGCGTCGGCCACGACCGCGCGGCAGACCTCGCGGCCCATCCGTCCGGCGGCGCCCACGACGCCGACCCGGATCACGTCATGACCTCCTTGAAGGCTCCTCCCGGGAACGGACCTAGCACGGTGAGCGTCATCGGTTGCGAGAGTACCCGTTCGGCCACGCGTCGCGCGTCGTCGAGCGTCACGCGCTCGATCCGGCCGAGCGTCTGACTCACCGACAGGATCTCCCCGTGCGCGATCTCGGACTTGCCCAGGCGCGACATCCGTCCGCCCGGATCCTCGAGACCCAGGACCAGCGAGCCCTTCACGTGGCCCCGCGCGCGCTCGAACTCTTCCTCGGTGAGGTTCCCGGAGGCGACGTCCTCGAGCTCGCGACGGAGCAGGGCGATCACCTGCTCGGCGCGAGCCGGCGTGGTGCCGGCGTACGTCGTGAAGAGACCCGCCTCCGTGTACTGAGAGTGATAGCTGTAGACGGAGTACGCGAGCCCGCGCCGCTCCCGGATCTCCTGGAACAAGCGCGACGACATGCCGCCCCCCAGTGCCGTGTTCACGACGAGGAACGCGAACCGGTCGGGGTCGGAGCGAGCCAGGCCATTGGTACCCAGGCAGATGTGCGCCTGCTCGGTCTTGCGCCTGCGGACGAGGCGCTTGCCCGATGGGGCGGGCGGATGACCCGCGCTCCTCAGGTTCCACGTGGATGCGCCGCCTTCGGGCAGGGCGCGTCCCGTCTCCATCCGGGTGGCCAGGAGCGCGAGGACGTCCTCGTGGCGAACGTTGCCGGCCGCCGCCACCACGAAGTTCCCGGGCACGTAGTGGCGCTTGTAGAACCGGTGGACCGAAGCGCGCGTCGCCGCCTCGATCGTGGCCACCGTGCCGAGCACCGGCCGGCCGAGCGGATGGTCCGGCCAGAGCGTCTCGGTGAACACGTCGTGCACCAGATCCTCGGGAGAGTCCTCGTGCATGTTGATCTCCTCGAGGATCACTTGCCGCTCCCCGTCGAGATCCGCGGAGCGGATCACCGAGTGTTGCAGCATGTCCGCGAGGTGATCGACGGCGAGCTCCAGGTCGCGGTCGAGCACGCGGGCGTAGTAGCACGTGTACTCCTTCGCGGTGAAAGCGTTCAGGTCTCCCCCGACGGCGTCGAACGCCTGCGCGATGTCCTGGGCGCTGCGGCTCTTCGTCCCCTTGAAGAGCAGATGCTCCAGGAAGTGGCTGGAGCCGCTGATGGCAGGGGCTTCGTCTCGGGAACCGGCCAGGACCCAGACTCCCAGCGACACCGAGCGCACGCCCGGCATCCGCTCGGTGACGACGCGGAGACCGGACGTGTACTCGGTGCGATGGATCGTCATATGGTGTTGGTGTTACTCGGCAGGAGGCGTGTCCGTGCGCTCGCCGCCGGGCTGGTCGCGGAACCGACGACCGCGGGGCTTGTCGCCACCGCCGCCTCCGCCCCCGACGCCGCTGCGCTCGCCGCCACGGCCGCCGCGCTCGCCGCCGCCGCGCTCGCCGCCGCCGCGCCCACCACGGTCGCCGCGGTCCTCACGGGGACGACGCTCGCCACCGCCGGCGTTCGGGTCGGTCCCTTCCGGAACCTCCCACTCCGGGCCGATCGGCTTCAGGCTGATCTTGCCCTGCGCGTCGATGTCCTCGACCAGGACGGTCAGCCTGTCGCCCTCCTTCACGGCCTCCTCGACGCTCTGCAGACGCTTGCCGCGCCCGAGCTTCGAGATGTGGACCAGACCGTCGCGGCCGGGCACCAGGTTCACGAACGCGCCGAACGTGGTCGTCTTCACGACCGTTCCCTCGTAGGTCTCACCCACCAGGACCGGTCGCGGGTTCGCGATCTCGTCGATCATGTGCGCCGCTTGATCGGCACCCTCGCCACCGGTCGTCGAGCCGATGAAGACGGTCCCGTCGTCCTGGATGTCGATGTCCGCGCCGGTAAGCGCGATGATCTCGTTGATCCGCTTGCCCTTCGGTCCGATGACCTCGCCGATCTTGTCGACCGGGATCTGGATCGAGATGATCCGCGGCGCCTTCGAGTTGACCTCGTCGCGCGCGGCGGGCAGGGTCGCCTCCATCACGTCGAGGATCTTGAAGCGGGCGTCGCGCGCCTGCTTCAGCGCGTTGGCGAGGACCTCACCCGGCAGCCCGGTGACCTTCATGTCGAGCTGGATCGCCGTGACGAACTCGCGTGTCCCCGCGACCTTGAAGTCCATGTCGCCGAGCGCGTCCTCGGCACCGAGGATGTCCGTCAGCGTCACGTACTTGCCCTCGTCCGCGATCATGCCCATCGCGATGCCCGCGACCGGCGCCTTGAGCGGCACCCCCGCGTCCATCATCGAGAGCGTCGAACCGCAGACCGACGCCATCGACGTCGAGCCGTTGGAGCTCAACACGTCCGACACCAGACGCAACGCGTACGGGAACTCCTCCTCGTTGGGAACCACGGGGATCAGCGCCCGCTCGGCGAGCGCGCCGTGACCGATCTCCCGACGACGAGGCGAGCCGACACGGCCCGTCTCACCCGTGGAGTAGGGCGGGAAGTTGTAGTGGTGCATGTATCGCTTGTTGTCCACCAGGTCGAGCGTGTCGATCATCTGCGACATGCGGAGCATGCCGAGCGTGGTCACGTTCAGCACCTGTGTGTCCCCGCGGTTGAACAGCGCCGAACCGTGCGCGCGTTTGAGCACGCCCACCTCGGCGGAGAGCGGCCGGATGTCTGTCGGCGTGCGCCCGTCGAGCCGGATGCCCTCGTCGATCACACGCTTGCGCATGACCTTCTTCTGCAGCTGCTTCCACGCGGGACCGAACTCGGATGCGCGTGCGGCGAAGTCATCGCCCAACATGGACGTCAGGTGCTCCTTCGCCTCGGCCTTCAACGAGTCGAGTTTCGCCTCGCGCTCGGCCTTGTCGGGAACGATCGCTTCGCCCAGACGGTCCTTGGCGAACGCGCTTACCGCGTCGTACACGTCGTCGCCGTAGAGCGGACGGGGCTCCCACGACTGCTCCGTGACGCCGACGGCGTCCACGAACTCCTGCTGGAAGTCGATCACCTCGGCGATCGCGAGCTTGGCGGCCTCGAGACCTTCGGCGACCGTCTCCTCGGTCGGCGCCGTGGCGCCGTCCGCGAGCAGGGCCCACGTGTTGTCGGGCGCCTCGCCCTCGATCATCAGGATGTCGATCACGCCCGACTCGTTCTTGCGTCCGGCCACGACGACGTCGAACGTCGCCTCCTCCGTCTGCTGGAACGTCGGGTTCACGACCCACTCGCCGTCCATCAACGCCATGCGTACGGATGCGACCGGCCCGTCGAACGGCAATCCGGCCAGGCATGTGGCGACCGACGCCGCGTTCATCGCGGGGATGTCGTAGGGGTTCTCGCCGTCCATGCCGAGGACGGTGATGACGACCTGGACTTCGTCCCGGTAGCCGTCCCGGAACGTCGGCCGCAGCGGGCGGTCGATGAGCCGGCACGTCAGGACCGCCGTCTCGGACGGACGGCCCTCCCGGCGGAAGAAGCTGCCGGGGATCTTCCCGATGGCGTACATCCGCTCTTCGACGTCGATCGTGAGCGGGAAGAAGTCGATCCCCTCGCGGGGAGCGGAGCTGTCGCAGGTGGCGAGGATCGTCGTCTCGCCGTAGGTGACGACGGCGGCGCCGTCTGCCTGCGATGCGAACTTGCCCGACTCGAAGGTCAGGTCCTGGGTCCCGAAGGACCAGGTGCGGGTGGTGGTGGCCATAGGCCATTCCTCCTTGGAAAGATGGCGCGCGAACGCGGATGTCCGCGCGGCTGTGGGCAGGAGGTCGGGTCCGGCCAGTTCTCAGTGGTGGGCCGCCGCGCCCCGGATCGAGGATCTCGCTCGTCCGGCTCGGCGGGCCGCTACTGATAACCGACCGTGGGTCCCGGCCTCCGATGGGTCCGGGTTCAGGTCGTTCGCA
>JBBQVZ010000024.1:0-33649 GCA_038211015.1 Actinomycetota bacterium
CGCGATCAGCGCGACCGCCGCGCCCAGGACGCGCGCCGTCCTCGCGGGCCGAACGATCTCGGCCGTTCCCGCCGCGAACCACACGAGGCCGGACAACCAGACCACGAGCAGCGGTCCGTTCAGGTCGGTCGGGGACCCCGAGCCGTTCGGCACCACGAGCGTCGTGATCGTCCCGACCGCCGTGAGGAAGAACGCGATCTGCTGGAGCGAGCGGCGCAGCAGCAGCCAGAGCACCAGCGCGAAGATCGCGCCGGTCGCACCCGCGACCGTCACGGCGGTCTTGATGCCGAGATCGACGATGTTCAACCAGAAGATCCCGGAGGCGAACCCGAAGGACTCGACGGCCGCGAACCACAGGACGCTTCGCATCCGTTGGTACGCGTCCGGCGAACGATCCCCGATCGTGAGGCCGGCGACCACGAGCACGGCCGCCACGACGAGCGAGATGGCGAGCGACGCGCCGTCGGACAGATCCGAGTGTCGGGCAAACACGGTCACCGTCCCCGCCACGGCCGCCGCCGCGCCCACGTAGCCCACGACCTCGACCAGGGTCTCCCGGCGGATCGGAGGCGTCCTTCCTGCCGGGTGTCCGACATCCATAGTGGCCTCCCCCCTCGATGGGTCTACCAGGCGTACGCCTCGGGAGCCGCGCCGCCCGGACCGGGGAAGATCTCGTCGAGCTTCGCCAGCACGTCGTCGCCCAGGCGGATTTCGAGCGCACGCATCGACGCGTGCAATTGGTCGGGCGTGCGCGGTCCGATGATCGGCGACGTGACGCCGGGCTGTGCTAGCAGCCAGGCGAGCGCCACGTCCGACGGCCGTTCGCCGAGCTCGGCGCAGACGGCCTCCCAACGCTCGAGCTGGCCCCGCTGCTCCTGGATCTCGCCTTGCAGGTACTCGCTGGAGCGGCGACCCTCCTCGACCTTGGAGAGCGCGCCGGCAAGTAGACCGCCCGACAGCGGGCTGTAGGGGATGAAGCCCATGCCGTACTCGCGGACGGCCGGCAACACCTCGAGCTCGACCGTCCGCGCGCTGAGGTTGTACAGGCTCTGCTCCGACGCCAGGCCCAGGAAGTTCCGCGCTCGCGCGATCTCGTTCGCGCGAGCGATGTGCCACCCCGCGAAGTTGCTGGAACCGACGTAGAGGATCTTTCCCTGCTGCACCAGCAGCTCCATCGCCTGCCAGACCTCGTTCCACCATGCGTCCCGGTCGATGTGATGCATCTGGTAGAGGTCGATGTGATCGGTGCGCAGCCGCTTGAGCGACGCCTCGCACGCCTTGCGGATCGCGAGCACCGACAGGCGACCCTCGTTCGGCCAGTCCCCCATCTGTCCGTAGACCTTGCTGGCGAGCACGACCTTGTCGCGCCGTCCGCCGCCCTTGGTGAACCAACGACCGATGATCTCCTCGGTCGCCCCGACGCCCAGGTGCCGCCCGTACACATTCGCCGTGTCGAAGAAGTTGACGCCGTGGGCGGCCGCCGCGTCCATGATCGCGTGGCTGTCGGCTTCCGAGGCGTGCGGTCCGAAGTTCATGGTGCCGAGCGTCAAGCGGCTCACGACGAGACCGAGCCGCCCGAGGTGCGTGTACTCCATGACCCGTGAGTTTACCGGCGCTCGCCAGAAGACCCGATGGATGCCTCGGGGGCGAGCGAGCCGTCGCGCTCCGGACCCCGCGCGCCGGGGACGAACATGAACCCGATCGTGACCGCCGCGCCCAGCAGTCCCGCCCAGATCATGGTCGTCTGGGCGCCGAATGTGGCCGCGAGTGGCCCCACGATCGCGAACGAGATGGGCACACCGCCGATCGACACCATCCAGTCCAGGCTGGACACGCGGCCGAGCAGATCAGGCGCCACCAGCCGCTGCAGCAACGTCACCCAGACCACCACGAGGACGGTGATCGATCCCTCGGCCACGAACGCCACGATCATCGCCTGCCAGACCGCGTTGACCACGCCGAATCCGGTCGTCATCAGCATCCCGAGCGCCCAGAACAGGTAGAGGGTCGTGAGTGGTCTCCGGGGCAACCCACCGCGTTGTCCGAAGATCAACGCGGCGAGCACCGAGCCCACGCCACCGGCACCGAAGACCAACCCCAGATCGATCGCCGATCCGTGGAGCGCGTTCTTGACGATGAAGGGCACCAACGTCTCCCACGGACCCCATGTGCAGAGCAGGCTGACGAACGCACAGATCAGCGCCACCCAGAGCCACGCGCGCTCCCGGACGTACCGGATGCCTTCCTTCGTGTCGGACCAGAACGAGGAGCTATCCGCCGCGTCTCGCTCGGTCGGGCGTGCGCGGATCAACGTGATCATCACGGCCGAGAACGCGAACGTCAGTCCGTCGGCGATGAACGCCCATCCGGCGCCGGCGCCGCCTACCAACAACCCGCCGACCAGTGGCCCGACGAGCGTCATGGCGAACGGCCGCACGAACTGACCGAGCGAGTTCGCTTCGACGAGCAGTTCCGCCGGGACGATGCTCGGCACGATCGACGAGAACGCCGGAAAGAAGAGCGCCTGCCCGACGCCGTAGACCACGACCAGCCCGATGAGCCGAGGGATCGTCAGCTCGTCAACCAGAGACAGCACGCCGACGGTGCCGATCGCGAGCAGCCGCAGGATGTCGCCGGCGATCATCAGGTGCCGGCGATCCAGTCGGTCGGACAACACGCCGGAGCCCACCAACAGAAAGAGCTGCGGAAGCGACCATGCGATCCCGACGGCAGCGAGCGCGGTGGGCGTGTTCTTGAGTTGGTAGACCTGCCACGCGATGGCGACGATGTAGATGCCGTCGCCGACCATGGACACGGTCATGCCGGTCCACAGCCACGCGAAATCACGGATCGAGAGCGGCTGGAGGATGCCCACTCGGCCAAGTCGCGTGCGGGTACTGCTCATCGACCGAGCATACGGAGTTGACATGGCGTCCCCGCGCGACGACTTGTTAGGGTCCGCGCATGAGCAAGATCGGCGAGCAGGTTCGGTGGGGGATCCTCGGGACGGCGGGCATCGCGGAGAGTGCTTTCCTCCCGGCGCTCCGCGAGACGGGCGACGGCGTCGCGGTGGCCGTTGGGAGCCGCGACCTGGAGCGGGGACAGCGATGGGCCGCCGAGCAGATGGTCGCGCGCGCGGTCCAGGGGTACGAGGCGGTGATCGCCGATCCCGACGTCGAGGCCGTGTACGTCCCGCTCCCGAACGGGCTGCACGCGGACTGGACCATCGCCGCGCTCGAGGCGGGCAAGACCGTGCTCTGCGAGAAGCCGCTCTGCGGAACGGTCGAGGACACGGAGCGGGTGCTCGCCGCGGCGCGCTCCGCGACGGGATCGCTCTGGGAGGCGTTCGTCTTCCCGTTCCACCAGCAGATGGACCGCGTCCGGGAGCTGCTCGCCGACGGCACGATCGGCGATGTCCGCGAGATCCAGTCGCGGTTCCATTTCATCTTGGACGACCCTGGCAACATCCGGCTCTTCGCCGACCTGGCCGGGGGCTCGATCCAAGACGTGGGTTGCTATCCCATCCGCCTCGCACGCCTGCTGTTCGACGCCGAGCCCGAGCTCTCGCGAGCGCTCGCCGACGCCGAGTGGACTCCGGACGGCGCCGACACGGAGATGTGGGGCGCGTTGGTCTTCCCCGGCGATCGCCGGCTCGTGTTCTCGTGCGGCTTCCGCAGCGGATACGACACGCTCACGCGTGTCCTGGGCACGGAAGGTGAGATCCGTATCACCGGCCCCTTCCATCCGGACGCCGACGACGAGGTGACGATCGTGCGCGACGGCCATATGGACGTGGAACCCGCGACGACGTCCGGCGAGATGTCGTTCACGCCGGCGATCCGGCACATCCATCGCGTGGTTCGCGGGCTGGAGGAGCCTCGTCATCTGGCCGTGGACGAAGCGATGGGGAACGCGAAGGCGATCGCTGCGTTGCTCGATGCAGCGAGATCGTGGGCCTAGGTCGATCTGGCGAAGTGCGGTCGCTCGGCCAACACCATCCCGAAGGAGGTGATCGTCCAGGCCGTCGCCGCCACCCAGAACGCCCCCGCCGGGATCCACGCGCCGAACGACAACCCAAGTGCAGCGATCATCTTCGTCGTGGCGACCGGGTACATCCCCAGTGGGAAGACCAGCGCCCAGAACTGCGGGTCGTAGCGGAGGGGGACACGCCTGACCGCGTGACGCCAGAAACCCATGATCACGAGGAGGGGTACCCACCACGAGGCGAACGCCCAGAACAGCAGGATCGTGCCCTTGAGGTATGGGGTGAGCTCACGGAGCAGCTCCCATTGCGGCGCCGCCAGCACCAGGTTCGATCCCGCGAGCGTCGTGATGGCCAGCGCGCCCATGTTGATCCAGTACGGCGGCGTTGCCTGATCCGCACCCATGGAGAAGAAGGTCCACCGATAGAAGATCAACCCGATCACGACGACGTACAGCATCGCCCCCACAAGGTGCGCCAGCAGCGACACGAAGAGCACGCCGGTGAGTGCGATGTGGGGAGCGACGGCCGTGCCCAGGACGGCGATCGATTCCGTCGAGACGACGAGGAGCAACCAAACGCCGCCGATCCCCGTCCCCAGGTCGGGCTTGGGCTCACCGAACGTGATGGCGGTGAGGAAGGCGTAGAGGAGCGCCACCCACAGCACCAACCCGACCCACCACAGGGCGACGGCGAGGCCCGGCACGTCCGTGACCACCGCGTACTGGCTTCCCAGGACGTTCGTTCCGGCGACAACGGTGAGGAATGCCGCGCCGCTCCGGTGGCCGATGAGGTCGGCGAGCATCCGGCGCGGATAACGAGCGAGGCGCAAGAGCGTGAGCACCCATAGGATCACGTAGGCCGCGGAGTTGACCCATAAGAGCCCGGTCGCCACACCGTGATAGCCACGTTGTTCGGCCCCGATCGAGACGATGCCCGTGGCCATCACCAACGCGAAGTAGCCCGGGGATAAGCTCGCGATGGACGATGCATCCCGGCTCACGCGGTGTGTCGCCTCGGTCGCCGTCGCAGACACGGTCGCTCCTATCGTTCCCCGGGTGTGAGCAGCCACATCCCCAACGCCACGAGGAACGAAAGCCCTTCGAACGCCACCAACCACCAGACGGTCGCCATCTCCCCCTCGAAACACGCGTTCAGCGCCACGGTGAGTCCCCAGAGCTGGCCGACCACGATCGTGGCTATCAAGACGATCCTCGAGACGTCGGCGGCGGTGCGCTCGGGGGTGCGGTCCCCGCCGGCGCCCGGCCCGGGACCGGATGCTCCTCGTGCGAGGCGGGGACCGGGCCGGCTCATCGAGCGACGGCTCTCACCGCGTAGATCCCGTCGGCCCGCTCCTGGAGCTCGATGACGGGGAGCGGGCGAGGCGGCGGGCCGGCGAGCACCTCACCGCTCGACGCCGAGAACCGCCCGTTGTGGCATGGACAGACCAGCTCTTCTCCACCGGATCGCCACAGCACCGCGCAGGAGAGATGCGTGCAGATCGAGGAGTACGCGACCAGCGTTCCGTCGGATAGGCGCATGGCGATCGCGCGGTCGTCGGGTTCCGGGTATGTGAACGTCACCGCCTGGCCGGGAGCGATCGCATCAGCGATCTTGCGTTCACCGCTCGATCCCGTGCGACGAGGGAACACGCCGGCCGCGACCGCCACGGCACCCAGCACCAGCCCGCCGGAGATCGTGACCAGCATCCGGAGGTAGTCGCGCCGAGTGACGGAAGCGTCGGATCTGATGCGCTCGAACGATCGATCGGGCGCCGCTCGATCACGGATCCGCATGTCAGCGCGTCCCAGGGAGGGCTTCGCCCGCGTACTCGCTCGGCACGATGACCGCCACGCCCGTCCGGATCTTCTGTTCGTCGAAGACCACCAGGTCCGTGGCGGCGGCGCCGGGGCGCTCGGCGAGCAACTCGTCGATGCTGCCGTAGAAGATCGCCCCCGTGGGACAGACGGCTGCACACATGGGAGCAAGGCCGACCGACGTCCGGTCGTAACACATGTTGCATTTGTACTGAAGCATCTCCTCCACATCGAGCTTGGGGACGCCGAACGGGCAGGCGTGCACGCAGTTGGCGCAGCCGATGCATCGCTCCTTCGCGGCCTCGTGCACCACGCCGTCCGGCGTGACCAGGATCGCGTCCGTGGGGCAGACCTCCGCGCACGGCGCGACCGGGTCCTCGCAATGCATGCAGACGGTTGGCATGGAAGCCGTCGACGAGCCCTGATCGATGTAGTCGAGGCTGATCATCGACTTGCCGCGGTGCGAATCGCACTCGCGACAGGCGGCGACGCACGCCTGGCATCCGATGCACCGGCCCGGATCGATGAAGAGCGTGCGACCCATCATGTCTCGGATGTCCCCCTTCCCTGCGGCGCGCTCGGCTGTCGCAGATCCGTCGTAGCGAGCGCCGCTGCCTCGTTGGCGGGCGAACCGGGTGGATTCGGTGGCGGTGGAGAGGGAGTGATCTCGGTTCCCCGTTCCACGCGGCAAGCGCACACCTTGTACTCGGGGATCTTGCTCACGGGATGCAGCGCGTCGACCGTCATGAGGTTCGCCGCCGTGGCACCGGCCCAGTGATACGGGATGAACACGGTGTCCTCCCGGATCGTGTCGGTCACGAGCGCCGGCAGCGTGATCTCGCCCCTGCGCGAGACGACCCTGACCGGATCACCGGGAGCGAACCCGTGCGCGGGGTGGACCTCCACCCAGGGCCGCGGTGACTGCTCCACCAAGGTCCCGATGCGCCTGGTCTGGTTCCCGGAGAGGAAATGCGCCACGGTCCGCCCCGTGGTCAAGCGCACGGGGTACTCGGCGTCCACCGGCTCGCTGGGCGGGTGCCATTCCACCGTATTGAATCGCGCCCTGCCGTCGGGGAACTCGAACCGCTCCTCGAACAGTCGGGGCGTGCCCGGGTGATCCTCTCTCGGTACGGGCCAGAACAGGCCACCCGACTCCTCCAGCCGTTGATAGGTGATGCCGCTGTAATCCGCGAGGCCGCCTTTCGACGCGCCGCGCAACTCCTCGAAGATCGACTCGACGGAGCCGAACGAGAACTTGTCACCGACGCCGAGCCGATCGGCGATGCGGCCGATGATCCACCAATCCGGGCGAGCCTCGCCCAGCGGCTCAGCGGCCTTGTGTCGAAGCGTCACCCTTCCTTCGGCGTTCGTCGTGGTCCCGCCCTCCTCTGCCCAGGTACCGCAGGGCAGCACCACATCGGCCCGTGCCGCCGTCTCACTCAAGAAGAAGTCGACCTGCACGTGGAACTCGAGCTGCTCGTAGCACGCCTGTATCCGCGATGCGTTGGGCATGGACACGAACGGGTTGTTGCAGAGCGCCAGGAAGCCACGGATCTCACCCGTCTCCATGAGGTGGACGAGCTCGACGGCGCTCACGCCGGCGTGTGGCAGCTCCGTCTCTTCGATCCCCCAGAAGTCCGAGATGAAGCGCCGATGCTCGGCGTTCTCGATGTCGCGCGCGCCGGGGAGCTGGTCCGCCTTCTGACCGTGCTCGCGGCCACCCTGACCGTTGCCCTGGCCGGTGATCGTCCCGTACCCCTTGCCCTCCGAGCCGATCTGACCGGTGGCCAGCACCAGGTTGATGATGGTCAGCGCGTTCTCGACGCCCAGGGCCTGATGCTCGATCCCACGGGCATGGAACGCCATCGCGCGCTCCGCGGTCCCCCACATGCGGGCCGTCCGCTCGATCAGGTCGGGATCGATGCCGCAGATCTCGGCCGCGCGAGCCGGATCGTACGTGCGCGCAACGGCGAGGACGTCCTCCCATCCGACGGTGCGCTCGGCGATGAACACGTCGTCGATCCAGCCCTCTCGCGCCACGACGTGGAGGACCCCGTTGAAGAACGCCGCGTCGGTGCCGGGACGCACGGGCACGTGGAGGTCCGCGGTCCGCGCTAGCGGCGTCTCACGAGGGTCCACCACGATGAGCTTCGCCCCTCGATCGCGCGCGCCCCAGACGTAGTGAGACATCACCGGGAAGCACTCCGCGACGTTCGCGCCGGCGAAGAGCATCACCTGCGTCGAGAGCATGTCCTGCCACGGGTTCGCTGCTCGGTCGATGCCGAACGCCTTCTTGTTCGCGGCCGCGGCGCTCACCATGCAGAGGCGCCCGTTGTAGTCGATGTGCTTCGTCTTCAAGCCCACCCGCGCGAACTTCCCCATGAGGTAGGTGGTTTCGGTGACGAGCGAGGAGCCGGAGTACACACCGAACGCGTCGCGCCCGTGCTCGGTCTGGATGCGTAGGATCTCCGAGGCGACACGATCGAGCGCCTCGTCCCATGTCGCGCGCCGTAGCTCCCCGCCACGCCCGTCTCGGACCAACGGATAGAGCAGCCGATCGGGGTGGTTCACCTGCTGGTAGGCGGTGACGCCCTTCGGGCAGAGCTTGCCCTTGTTGATGTCGTGGTTGCGCGGCTCCACGCCGGCCACCCGGCCATCGCCTGCCACCTTGAGGTACATGCCGCATTGCACGCCGCAATAGCAACAATGGGTGGGAACCAGGGATATCTCCGACGCTTCGGCTCGCCGGTCGCCTTCCGGCGACGCCTCAGCTTGGCGGAAATCCGAGATCCCCGGCGCGATCACCGGGAAGCTCGACAGCTCCGAGCCCATTCAGAACCCTCGCTTCACACGCTCGAGATAGGCCCGGCCGCGCTCCACCCTCTTGCAGCGCGGACAGGTCTCGACCAGCCCCCGGTACCTCAGGCCTAGCTCGTCCATGGTCTCCTGCAGGTTCTCCACGAACGCCGCACCCTCGAGCGGCTCGTCACAGCGGACACATCGAACGATCCCTCGGCTCGCCTGGGACGTCTGCTTGAACATCGTCACCCCCACCGTTGCCGGCCGCTGCACCACATGGAAGAACTTCCCGAACGGGATGAAGATCAGCGACAGGACGACGACCCCCATGTGCAGGATCGCCAAGAACTCATAACCCTCGCCGTTCAGGAGGGCGCTCGAGAACGTCAACAAGAGACCCGTGGATGAGATGGCGATGAGCGCGATCAGCGGGACGAAGTCGTAGCCCAAGCGCTGTCCGCTGGTTGCCTGTCGATCGCGCACGCGGCGCCACACGAAGTATCCGCACCCCGCGATCACCAATACCGCGGCGAGGTCCAGCCCGTGGAACGTGATCCATCCCCACACGGAGAAGGGTTCGAAGGTGATGACCTTCAAGCCGAAGACGAACATCTCGTAGTCCTGCGAAGGCGTCGCCTCGAAATGGACCCAGCCCCACGCGAGCATGAACGTCATGAGCGTCGCGATCATGACGCCCCAGAACAGCGCCTGGTGTGCGAGCCATCGGCCGGTGCCTCGCTTCTTGATGAACGTCTGCAGGCCCAGGTACCAGAAGAGCCCTCGCGGCACCATCGTGGGGAACCGCCAGAAGTTCCTCAGGGAGAAGAATGCCTGCCAGCCCTTGACGAGGTACCGACGGGTCGGAGGCGTCTGCACCCACATCGCGTATCGATACACCACGCCGAACGTCAAGAGGATGGTCGCCGTCGCGTACCCGATCAGGGCCGCATCGAAGTTCCGGAGCGCGTCGCTCCCGCCGTACACCAAGAGCATCAGCACGACCGCAGCGATGAACCCGGCGATGCTCGCCCGAACACTCGCTTCTGAGGCCCCGCCACGTCCATCCATCTGCGGGCCCGTCAACTCGTGTACCCCCTGCCGGCTTCGGCCACCAACGGAACTATAGGCGGCCAACCGAGGCTGGCGGGAGCAGCTATGCGGCGTAGTTCTTTTCGACTATCCTCCATCCCCGGTTAGAAGACCGGCGTGGACGAAGCCGATGAGCGGCAGAAGGCACGAAGCATGAGGACTTCCCCGATGGCTTCACTTCATACGGCACGACGCCGGTGGGCGACGGTGCTGTTCCTCGCCATCCTCGCCGCTGGCCTGCCCCTCCTGCCGATCCATAACGCAGGCGCGGTCGACCAGCCGATCGGGAACGCGCAGGCGACCGTCGAGACCACGCCGGTGACGCACCCGGGCGATGCCGCCGACGACCCGGCGATCTGGCGCAACCCGATCGATCCATCTCGCTCGATCGTGATCGGCAACGACAAGGGTGGCTCGCTCGAGGTCTACGATCTCTCTGGAGCGGTCATCCAGCGGTTCGACGAGGGGTTCTTCGGCAACGTCGATGTTCAGACCGGGCTCGTGACCGGTACCGGAACGACCGATATCGCCGTCACCTATCGGGCCGGGATCCGCATCTACCGGATCGATCCGGCGACCCGGCTGCTGAGCAACATCACCGACTCCGGAACAGGAAGCATCTCCACCGGCGGCATGGGCGGTGAAGGGATCTGTCTGTATCGCAGCCCGGTCTCGGGTAGCACCTACGTCTTCGTGAACAACCGCAATGGCGTGATCGCCCAGATGGCGCTGTCCGACAGCGACGCCGACGGGTTGGTCGAGGGGACGATCGTGCGGCAGTGGGATGTGGGCACCGAGGTCGAGGGCTGCGTGGCCGACGACGAGCTCGGCGACCTGTACATCAGCGAGGAGGACGTCGCCATCTGGAAGTACGGGGCGGAGCCGACCGATCCGACGACCTCAGGCTCGCGCGTGGGTGTCGACCGCACGATCGCGGCAGGTGGCCACATCCTGCCCGACGCCGAGGGCCTCACGATCGTCTATCAGCCGGGCGGCACGGGGTACTTGCTCGCGTCGTCGCAAGCGGCCTCCGACACGTTGAACTCCTACCTGGTGTTCGAACGCCAAGGGAACAACGCGTTCATCCGGAGCTTCCGGCTCGACGATGGGGTCGTCGACGGCTGTGGGCGCACCGACGGCATCGATGCCCTCGCCGCCGACCTCGGGCCTGCGTTCCCGAACGGCATGTTCGTCTGCCAGGACAACAACAACACCCTTCCGGGGAACAGCGGTTATCAGAACTTCAAGTTCGTCCCGCTCGAGCGGGTGGTGGGGCTGACGAGCGAACCGCCGCTCAACCAGCCGCCGAACGCCGTCATGGATGCTTCCTGCACTGGTTTGAGCTGCACGGTCTGGGCCGACGACTCATTCGACCCTGACGGAACACTCGCCGCCTACACGTGGGACTTCGGCGACGGAACCGCTGCCGTCGGCGAGACGATGGTGCACACCTATCTGATGGCGGGCGACTACACGATCACCCTCTCGGTGACCGACGACGACGGAGCGATCGATCAGGCCGGTCGGTTCGTGTCCGTCCCGGCGTCGGCGGCCGGCATCGAGTTCGTGGCACAGGTGGTGGCCAACCGGAACTCGACGAGCCATTCGCTGGTCGTGCCGACCTCTGTCGCACCCGGCGACGGATTGTTGCTGCTGTTCGCCACGAACACGACGCAGACGATCGGCGAGCCGACGGGGGTGACGGGCTGGCAGCCGCTCGACACGCTCGTGATGCCTCATGCCATCACGCGCGTGTGGCGGAAGGTCGCCGGCGCAGCCGACGCCGGACGCACGCTGCGCATCAGTCTCCCCGGGGGCTCCAAGGGGAACCTTGTGCTCGTCGCCTACCGAGGCACGTCGAGCGTGGACCCGGTTGCGACGTTCTCTCGCACGACCGACGTGGCCGGCCGGTCCTCGCACGTGTCGCCGATCGCATCCGTCACGTCGCCCGAGAGCTGGGTGGTGTCGTATTGGACGCACAAGGACTCCACGACGACCACCTTGATCCCGCCTGCCGGTGTCGTCGTGCGAGCGAACGGCACGCAGACCGGCTCCGGCACCGTGGTCGGCTTGGTCGCCGACAGCGCCGCCCCGGTCGCGGCCGGGACCTACGGTGGGCTCACCGCCTGGGGGGCCGCAACGACCTCGAACGCCACGATGTGGACGATCGTCCTGACAAGAGGCCCGTAGCGCGCCGGGAGGGAGTCGAACCCCCAACCTTCTGATCCGTAGTCAGATGCTCTATCCATTGAGCTACCGGCGCAGAGCCACCAGTCTACCCAAGCAGGTCGGACCGCCCGAACGCCCGGGTCAGGCGATCGCGGAGCCTGGCACGCCGTCGGCCGACTGATGGGACGTATCCGGAGCCGCCACCTCCACGATCGCTGCGGTTCCCCCGCCGGGGCGGGCCTCGAACCGGATCGTGCCGTCGAGCACGGCGGCGAGCCGCGATGCGGCGAAGAGTCCGAGACCGAGACCCTGGGTCGTTCGCGTCATGGATCGGTCGCCCTGCGTGAACGGCATGGGCGATCGCAGCAACGACTCATCGATGCCCGGACCCCGGTCGGCGACGCGGATCTCCATCCTGCCCCGCTCGCGATGGACGCGAACCTCGACCTGTTCGTCGGTCGGGGAGAACTTCACAGCGTTCTCCATGACGTGTCGCAGGAGCTGACTGAGCAGCTCGCGATCCGAGATGAAGATCTCGGCGTTCGCATCGATATGGACCGACACACGGTTCCGAGGATCTCGGATGCCCAGGTGATCCAGGACATGCTCCATCACGTCCCGGAGGACAACGGGCTCGAGCCGCACGAACGTCTCGTCGTCGGAACCATCCAACACGGCGCCCACCGTGTTCACCAGGTCCGTGAGCCTGCGCGCAGCGTCGAGCAAGCCGGAGAGCAGTGGGACACCCTCGGTCGACACCATGCGATGCACCTCGAGGGTCCGAGCGACCCCCGTGATGACGGTTAACGGGGTGCGGAACTCGTGCGACACGGTCGCGATCACGGCCGCCTGCCGGACTGCGAGGTCCCGCTCCTGCTCCGCGAGCTCGAGCTCGCGTTTCCGTCCGGCGATGATGCGGTCGATGAGGGCGGCCGTGACGAGTCCCACGAACAGGAACACCAACCCGCGCCCCACCCACAATGTCGAGCGTTGGCGAAGGCTCCCGTCGGTCACCGGCCAAAGAGGGCCCGCCAGGATCGTCGCGACCGCCGATGAGACCAGCGCTCCCCGATAGCGGAAGCGAGCCGCGCTCACAAGGACCAGCGGCGTGTACCACGTCGGGGTTACCGACTGGGTACCGAATAGGCCCGTGAGGCCGTAACAGATCCCGAATCCGAGACAGATGGCTCCGGCGCTCAGCCACGAGGAGAGCCCGCCCTGCACCGCGACCACGCGATCGATCCATCCATGCAGGGCGGCCGGAGAACTACGAGCTTCGACGGGATGTACCACCTTCGCGATATCGGCCCGTGATCTGAGGGTATTGAGCTAGTGGCTCAACCTCGACGGGAAGCGTGAGCCACCCAGGACGCTGGATCCACCGTCGCGATCTGCCGAGCACACCCCCACGATCAACGGTGGCCCCATGTCCGTCTCCATCCCTGACGGCAACCACTCATCTACGGGTGCTCGCATCCAAGCTGAGTCGGCCGTCGTGCCCCGTGATCCGGCGGAGGCGGCGTCCAGGGACCTACGACGAAAGTCCCATCAGACATTCGCCCATTTGGGGGGGGACTTCGTCACCCTCCAGGGTCCACAATTTGGCTCGGGCGGGGACCCCCTGCCTGGGGGATAACTCCCCCCCAGGTGATGGGGCTTCGCCCGAAGGTTGTACGAGACGCATATCAGGGTCTTTGAGTGTTGACCCCTTCGGCGCGTAAGCTACGCCGTCCACGGCACGTCTGCCGTGTTCGGTTGCAATCGATATAGCCATCGAGGACGAACGTCAAGGAGACAGACATGAGGGCACGGCGGCACAACAGCGCACGACAAGCGATCGCGATCCTTGGGCTCACCGCCCTGATCGCGGGGGCGTTGCAATTGCTGGTTGCGCCGGCGGCATACGCGGCCACGATCGTCTCCGACGACTTCGCGAACCTGAGCGCCTGGACCGCCACCCGGATCACGATCGACAACACGATCGGCTCCCCGGCCGCTCCGAGCGCCCTAGCGAACGTCACGAGCCAGTCCGCATCGGCATTCCGGAACCTTCCGACCACCACGATGACGCCCTGCATCAGCGCGAACGTGAACCGCACCTCGGGTGCGGCCGACCTGCTCCGCATGCGGACCGCGGCCAACGGTCCGGTCATCAAGGCCGTCGTGTTGGCCAACGGGAACCTCCAGCTTCGTTCGGACTTCGGGAGCACGACCATCAACTCGAACGTGCCCATCGGGACCGGATGGCACAACATCGAACTCTGCGGCACGGTTGGCGCCAACACCACCTGGGATCTCTTCCGCGACGGTGTCGAGATCGTGAGCGATTGGGTCGCGAACACCGGGACGACCCCGGTTGGGCGTATCCAGATCGGTGACACTGCCGCCAAGACCTTCACCGTCAACTTCGACCACGTCGTCCTGGACGAGGCGGTCGGCGATGGCGGCGCGCCTGGAGACACCACGCCGCCCACGACTCCCGGTCAGCCCTCCGGCGCCAGCACGACGCCCGGCTCGATCCAGATCGGCTGGACCGCTTCGACCGACGCGTCCCCTCCCATCACGTACCGCGTCTTCCGGGACGGCGGCGCGACCCAGGTCGGATCGACGACGTCGAACTCCTTCACCGACACGGGCCTCGTGGCCGGTTCGAGCCACACCTATCGCGTGCAAGCGGTCGACACCGCGAACAACGTCAGCGCGCTCAGCCCGGTCTCGGCGTCGATCACCGTGACCACGACAACCCCCGGCGGGCAGCCGGTGCCCGGACACACCCGGATCGCCTATGACGTTCCTCGGACCAACACGCCCTTGGTCACGACCGGTGACATCACCGACCTCGAGTACATCGGCAACCGGGTCTTCGTCGCCGGCACGTTCACGAGCGTCCGGAACCGGGGCACCAACACCACGTCCTACAACCAGCCGGCGCTGTTCTCGTTCAACATCACCACCGGACTGGTCGACGCGAACTTCCGGCCCAATTTCGGCGGCGGCAGCGTCCAGGAAGTCGAGGCCTCACCGGACGGGACCAAGCTCTTCGTCGTCGGGACGTTCAACACCGTCAACGGCGTCACGAAGCGCAAGATCGCTTCGATCAACCCGGTCACCGGCGCGACCGTGCTCGGCTTCACCGCCAACGCGAACAGCCAGGCGACCTCGGTCGACGCGACCAACACCACGGTCTATGTCGGGGGTCAGTTCACCACGGTCAACGGCGTGCCCCGCGGTGCCCTGGCGGCCCTGAGTGCCACCACGGGTCAGGTCGTGTCGGGCTTCGTGAACAACATCACCGGTGGCATCGGCACCAACGGCACGCTCCGCGTGCACGCCATCGTGCTGACGCACGACGAAAGCAAGCTGCTCGTCGTGCACACCGGGCGTCAGATCAACGGCCAGGACCGCTACGGCATGGGCCTGATCGACACACAGACCAACCAACTGCTCCCCTGGCGCAGCCGGCTCTGGGACGACAACCTCCAGTTCGTCGGCGGCATCACGCGGATCATCGCGGGTGCGATCGCGCCCGACGACTCGTACTTCGTGGTGAGCAGCGGTTCCGGCGGCGACCGTCCGCCGATCAGCGACACGGTGGTCGCATACCCGCTCGAGGGCGGCGACAACGTCCAGCCGCTGTGGATCTCGCGCATGTTCGACAGCGTGTACTCCGTGGCGATCAGCGAGGTCGCCGTCTACGCCGGTGGCCACTTCAACTACAACGAGTCACCGACCGCGCCGGACCCGTGGCCGGGCCTGAACAACGTCGGTTACGGCCGGGGTCAGGGCCTGGCCGGCTACGGCCTGGGCGACGACGTCGTGATCCGCGACCACGTCGGGGCCATCGACCCGGTCTTCGGCAAGTCGATGGACTGGAACCCGGGATCCAACTCCTACGAGGGCAACCAGGCCATGCTGGTGATGCCGGGCGGCGTCATCACCGGAGGCGACGGCAACACACAGGGTTCGCAGAACGGCGGCCGCATCGCCGTCTACGACTTCAACGACATCCCCTCAACGGTCCCCAACGACTCAGTGATCATCAACCCGATCGAGGGACGGGTGAAGCCTTCCGACGAGGAGTTCGTCGTCGACGGCACCGCCACCGCGACCAGCGGTGTCCAGCGAGTCGAGGTCATGCTGCGCGAGCGCGACACCAACCAGTACCTCCAGGACAACATGACCTGGGGGAACGCGTCGAACACGTTCGACGCCACCCTCGCTTCGCCGGGCGGCACGTCGACGACCTGGTCGGTGCCGTTGACCATCTCGGGCAACCACCGGATCCTGCTCTACTCCCGGACGTTCGGGAACAACGGCACCAATGAACCCCTGGCATCCAGGCCGCTCCAGCGGATCGAATCGTTCGGGATGACCGACCAGACACCCAGTACGTCGATCACCGGGCCGAACACCAGCGTGATCCCGACCACGACCTTCATCGTCACCGGCACCGCTACCGACGACGTCGGCGTGAACTCGATCACGGTGTCGATGCGCGACGCCCAGAACCGCTACCTCCAGGCCGACGGCAGCGCCCAGGCCAACTACAACACCTTCCGCATCACGCCGGACGTCATCGGCGCCACGAGCGCGACCTGGTCGTGGGAGGTCACCGTCCCCTACGAAGCCGAATGGGAAGCGGGTGCGGTGGCAGTGGACACCGCGGGCCAGTCCGACCTCCGAGAAGGGGTCCGGAGCTGGATCGTGAGCGACACGGCGGTCCCGCCGACCGTGGACATCGCCACACCGGCAGTGATGATCCCGCCGACGGCCATCGCCCCGCTCACGATGGCGCCCGGCAGCCCGGTGACGTTCTCGGGCTCGGCCACCGACGACGAGAGTCTCCACGACGTGACGGTCAGCCTGTCGAACAGCGCGACCGGAGAGCGGCTCGCGGCCGACGGCACGTGGGGCGTCAACGTCCAGGCCGGTCTCCACCGTATCTCACCGCTCGACATCAGTGGGAGCACCTACAACTGGTCGTACACCACACCCTTCAATCTGACGTCGGGGACCTACTCCTTCACCGTGAGGGCTTCCGACGACCTCGGGCTGACGACGGCGTCGAGCAACCAGGGCCGCCTGACGATCAACGTCCAGGTCCCCGGCGACGCCTTCCCCAACGCGACGATCAATCCCACCGGTACCGTGAACGGCGTGCAGGTCCTGCACCTGGACCTGGCCGGCGGCGCGACCGACGACATCGGTGTCTCGGCGGTCCGGGTGACGGTCAGGGAACTCGACAGCAGCCGCTACGTCCAGCCGAACGGGACGCTGTCCGCGGCCGCCGCGTACCTCGACGCCACCCTGGGCAGCCCGGGAGCCACCAGCACGACGTGGACCCTCTCGCTGGACCTGCCCACCCAGGGCACCTACGCCGTGACGGCGTTCGCCTACGACACGTCGAACCAACAGAATCCCTCGACCTCGGGGGCGACATCCCGCTACCCGATCTACCCAGGTGACCTGCCGCCGACCGTCACGGACAACCTGTACTCGCCGGAGGAAGGCACCGTCTTCACCGACGGCCGGATCTTCGTCAGCGGACGGGTCGAGGACGACCAGCAGATCGCCCAGGCTCAGGTGGCGATCAGGAACGGCCTCGGGCAGTACATGAGCTCGACGGGCGCCTTCACCAGCACCACCGTGAGCTGGCGGAGCGCGTTCCTGAACAGTCCCGGCTCTCCGGGGTCGAACTTCTCCTACACGACCCCGACCATCCCGCCGGGCAGCTACGCGGTCTTCGCGCGTGGGATCGACCAGCACGGCTTCGCGACCCTCGTGCCGCCACAGCGGAACGTCACCGTGGAGGGCTTCACGAGCAACCTGCCTCCGGTGGCCAACTTCACGTACAGCTGCGTGGCGAACGTCTGCTCGTTCGACGGCCGTTCCTCGACCGACGAGACGACCCCGACGCTGACCTACTCCTGGAACTTCGGCAACGGCTCGGGCTCCGGCCCGGTCCCGACCCGGACGTACACCAGTCCGAACACCTACACGGTGATCCTGACGGTGCGCGACGAGAACGGGCTTTCGGGCGTCACTTCGCAGACGGTGACGATCGTCGAGCCCCCGGGCAACCTGCCGCCGGTCCCGGTGATCAACCTGCCGTCGTGCGCGGCGCGGGTGTGCAACATCTCAGGGATCGGGTCGGTGGACCCGAACCTCGGCGACACGTTCACCTACCTGTGGAACTTCGGTGACGGCACGGCGCCGAGTACGTCATCGGCCCCGTCGCACACGTTCCTGGTCGATGGCACCTACACGGTGACGCTCACCGTCACCGATGGGTGGGGCGACTTCGCGAGCATCACGCGGGTCGTCACGATCACCGAGCCGGTCACGAACGTGGCACCGATCCCCGTGATCGGCGCGCCGGTGTGCGCGGCGCGGGCCTGCAACTTCTTCGGGACAGGCTCGTCCGATCCGAACGGCGATGCGATCACCTACGTGTGGAACTGGGGTGACCTCACGGCGACCAGCACCGGGGCGACCCCATCGCACACATACGCGGCGAACGGCACGTACACGGTGACGCTCACCGTCACCGACGCGTGGGGCAAGTTCGCGAGCATCACGCGGGTCGTCACCATCGCCGAGCCGGGCACGAACGTGGCGCCCGTCCCGGTGATCAACGCACCGTCCTGTATCGGGCGCGTGTGCAACATGTCGAGCGCGGGCTCGGTCGACCCGAACGGCGACGCCTTCACCTACCTGTGGAACTTCGGTGACCTCACGGCGACCAGCACGGCATCGGCCCCGTCCCACACGTTCCCCGCCAACGGGCCGTACACGGTGACGCTCACGCTCACCGACGCGTGGGGCAAGTTCGCGAGCATCACGCGGGTCGTCAGCTTCGCCGAGCCGCCGACCAACGTGGCGCCGATCCCCGTGATCGACACGCCGGTGTGCACCGCGCGTGCCTGCACCCTCACGGGAACGGGCTCGTCCGATCCGGACGGCGACGCCTTCACCTACCTGTGGAACTTCGGTGACCTCACGGCGACCAGCACGTCGGCGACCGCTGTGCACCTCTTCGCGATCGACGGCACCTATACCGTGACGCTCACGGTCACGGACACGTGGGGCAAGTTCGCAAGCATCACGCGCAACGTCACGATCACCGAGCCGGCGAGCAACGTGGCGCCGACCCCAGTGATCAACCCCGTGACGTGTGCTGCTCGGGTGTGCACCATCTACGGTGTCAGCTCCTCGGACCCGAACGGTGACGCCTTCACGTACCTGTGGAACTTCGGAGACCTGACGGCGACCAGCACGGCGGTGTCTCCGGTCCACACGTTCACGGCCGACGGCACCTACACGGTGTCGCTCACCGTCACCGACGCGTGGGGCAAGTTCGCGAGCATCACGCGGGTCGTCACGATCGCCCAGCCGGGCACGAACGTGGCGCCGATCCCGGTGATCGGCACGCCGACGTGCGCGGTGCGGGTGTGCGCCTTCTCCGGGGTCGGCTCGTCCGACCCGAACGGTGACGCCTTCACGTACCTGTGGAACTTCGGGGACGCCACGGCGACCAGTACGGCGGTGTCCCCGACACACGCGTACGCGTTGGTGGGCACGTACACCGTCACGCTCACCGTCACGGACGGGTGGGGCGCGGCCGCGGTCGCGACGCGGGTCGTCACGGTGACGTGACCTGAGGCTTGAGAGCACCCTGAAGAGACTGCGGCCCACGCGGATGCGTGGGCCGCAGTCGTCGTTCAAAGGCTCACCGTAACGGCAAGGTTGCCACGATCATCCATCGGCCGCCTGTCGGCCGGCTCAGGACGAAAGTGAGCGCGAACGGAGACGCTGTTCGATCGGTCTGGTCGCCGTCGGCGTCGTAGGTGACCTCCTCCAACGTGCCACGTGCGTCGAAACCCAGGCTGAGCCCGATCTGGCCAGGGGAGCGGATCACGGATGCGATGCGAAGGGACTCGAACCGGTAGTTGGCCACGACGGTTCTGCCCGTCGAGACCGCCTCATCGATCCGCTGCTGCATCTCGCTGAGGTGGTCGCCGAAGGCGACGGCCGGAAGGAGGCTCTTGTCGGCGGCCAGCAGGGCCTGCGTCTCCGTCGCGAGGTCCTCGGCAAGGCTCACGCCGATCGCTTGCGCGCCGGAACCCGTGAGATCGCTGTTCGACTTCGAGACGTCTGCGTCGACGGTGACACCGGGAAGCGTGGACGGATCGATCTCGGCCGTTATCACGGGGAACACCTCGGCGCGTGGGGCTTGAGGGATCCCCCGCGACGCCGCCCCGGCCGCGACGATGCCGGCCACCAGGAAGACCGCCGCCGAACCACCGATCGCGCCGCGCGTGAACGCACGCCGAGGGACGACGGTCGGGCTTCCCGCCACCGTGAGCCGCAGTGCGAAGGCCCCCAACCGGTCCTGGTCGGAGTTCGCCGCGGGGAAGAAGCGCTCGACGGGCAGGCGGACCGCGCACAGGACGACCAGCCCGGCCAACAACCCGACCTTGGCACCGAACTCGGTGGTCTGCGGCGCGATCAGCACGGTGCTCACGACCGCGACACCCGCGGCGAAGACCAGCCGCGCCACCCGACCCGCAGGCACCGTCTTCGGGTCGGTGATCATGAAGAACAGGAAGATCAAGATCTCGGGTGACGTCACGATCGTCCACCAGAAGCGGGAGCCGCAGACAGGCTCGAACGCCCAACTGGCCGTCATGCAGTGTCCCGACGCCGCCACCACGCCGATGCCGACGGCCAGGATGATCCAGAACGCCACCGACATCGCCAGTAGGTGCAAGCGCCGGGTGATGAGCACGCCGCCCATGATGATGATCAGGTACGCGATCGCCATCCAGACGCTGAAGGGAGCCCACCAGAAGTCGAGCGGCTCAACCCGGCTGCTGCCCAGGATGATGAACGCGGCGACCAGGCCGACGTTCGACGGGTTGAACACGTGGGAGCCGCGGTATCGGATCACGTACTTCGTGACCAGGGAGAGCCCGGCCACGATGGCGAACAGGTACCAGCCGTGCCAGCTCCAGTAGTCGCCGTTCTCGGTGCCGATCACGCGGAAGATCAGGGCCACTCCGCTTCCCGTGAGCATGGCGCTCGCGGGCCAGACGAGGGTCCCTGTTTGATGGAAGGTCCACGTCACCTCGATCACTGCGCACGTCAGGATGGCGACCAGGATCTGCACGACGGAAACGTGGAAGCCGAGGACGGTCTGACCCAGGATGTGGATCGAGATGATCGCCGCCGCCAGATGCAGCCGCGGGTCACGGATGGACGGGAGCACCAGCGGGTAGTGGTGCTCACCCAGACGGAGCGTGCGAGGGGGAACGGCGGCCGTGCGCATCAACCAGGAAGGGTACGCGTGAGGCTTGGGGAAGAGAAGGCCGCGCGACGCGCGAGACAGGCGAGGGGCGCTTGGGTACGATTCGCCTCCATCCGCACACCCACCCCGACGCGAGGAGCAGCGAGATGATCCTCACCGAACCGATCGGCAGCATCCCCCGACCCCAGGCGCTGATCGATGGCATGGGCGCCTTCGCGGCAGGCACGATCACGCTCGACGAACTCCGCGGGCTCCAGGACGAGGCGCTCCGAGACACCGTCGAACGCTTCGAAGCGACGGGCTCTCCCGTGATCTCGGACGGCGAGCAGACCAAGTCGAGCTTCATCACCTATCCGCTCGAAGGACTGGAGAACCTCGCTCCCGACGGAGCCGTGATCCCGTTCGCCGACGGGCACACGCGGCAGCTCCCGACGCTCACATCCGGGCCGTATCGGTTCGGCCGATACGCCGACGAATACCTCGTGGCCGCGCAGCGCTACGCGAACGTGCCCGTCAAGCAGGCCGTCATCGCGGCCTCGGCCCTGAGCCTGTTGTATCCGGCGGACGGGCTCGACGGGTACCCGCGGGAGACGTTCCTGGACGACCTCGTCTCGGAGTGCGAGACCGACATCCGCAGGTCGCTCGATCATGGCGCGCACCGGGTGCAGGTCGACTTCACGGAGGGGCGACTGTCGCTGAAGCTCGATCCATCGGAACAGCTCCTCAGCGACTGGGTGGCGCTGAACAACCGCGTGCTCGATCGCTTCTCGGACGAGGAACGGGAACGGATCGGCGTGCACACGTGTCCGGGCGGCGACCACGACTCGACGCACAGCGCCGACGTCGACTACGCCCGGTTCCTGCCCGATCTCTTCCGGCTGCATGCCGGCAACCTGTACATCGAGCTCGCCGGTGAGACCGACCGCGGCCATGTGCTCGAGCTGATCGCCGAGCACCGGCGCCCCGAGCAACGGGTCTTCGTCGGGGTGACCGACCCGATCGATCCACGCGTCGAGTCGGCGGAGGAGGTGCGGGACCGGGTCGTGGAAGCGTCCACGTACGTTCCCGTGTCGCATCTCGGCACGACGGACGACTGCGGGTTTTCGCCGTTCGCGGACGACACGTCGACCTCGCGCGATATCGCGTTCGAGAAGATCCGCGCGCGGATCGATGGCACGCGACTCGCCGAGGAGAAGCTCGGCGCCTGAGTCGAGACCACTGCATGACCGGCGGAGACGCCGGGATTCGAACCCGGGAAGGAGTGTTACCCCCTTAACCGCTTAGCAGGCGGCTCCTTTCGGCCACTCAGGCACGTCTCCGCGAAGGATTCTAGAAGATGGCGACGAGGGAGCCTCAAGGAGGGCTGGTGGCGTGACGAGGCCGTGTTCCGGGCCCGCCGTGAAACGGCGGGCCCGGCGTACGGCGAATGAGCCTTGACCTCTTACCAGTTGCGCCAACCGGCACCAGCAGCCATCAAGAAAACGGCAGCGGCGCCAAGTGAGAGGAGGGCTCGCCGAAGACGTTCCATACTCTCCTCCTTTCCATGTCAGGGTCCTGTCCCCCCGATATGTCGGCAGTTTCCGTCGGCCCTTTAGGGGCGATCTCGTCACCCGTTCGGCCGACGGCTCAAGCGACAACCGACGCACCCCGATACCGCAAGGGGGAACGGACCCTTGCGGGAGCGAGATGCGGCTGATCATGTTCACTGTTGTCGCGGCCACCGCCGCCGGCCTGGTGGCCGGCGGCACCTTCCGTGACTTCCCTTCGGTGAAGCTCCGAGGCGCCTGGCTCGCCCTGGCGGGCGTTGTGCTGCAGTTCATCCCGCTCGGCGGAGCCACTGGAACCGCCTTGCTTTACGCATCGTTCGTCGCATTGCTCGCGTTCGCTGCCCTCAATGTCCGGACCCGGGGATCCGCGCTGATCCTCATCGGCCTCGCGTTGAACGCCGTCGTGATCGTCGCGAACCAGGGGATGCCGGTCACGAGGAACGCCCTCGTGAGGTCGCATCAATCCGAGACGCTGGACGAGTTGATCACCGGCGGAGGTTCGAAGCACCATCTGGCCGACGACGGAACGATCCTCCTTCCGCTGGGGGACGTCATCCCGCTCGGAACCCCGCTCGATCAGGCCATCTCGGTCGGAGACGTGTTCGTGCAGTTGGGCGCCGCATGGTTCATCGTGTCCTCGATGCCGCGACGCCATCCTCGTGTCACCACGACCAAGGTCGCCACCTGATGGGCGAGAAGAACCCGAAAGCTGAGCGCAACGCTCCCGAGGACCTCGCTCGGCGTCGTCCCCCTCCAGGCGGTGCCGCCGTCGCGACCCTCGAAGCGGTCCTGATCATCCCGTTGGCCTGCTGGCTCTGCCTGATGGCCATCGGCGTCGACTGGACGACGCTCGGATGGGGTGCCCTCTTCTTCGTGGTGTGCATCGTGGCGGTCGACCTGATCCCGATCCCTGCCTGGGAGGACATCGAGCTATCCCTGTCCTTCCCCATCATGATCGGTGTCGCCATGCTCTACAGCCCGCCGATCGCCGGGATGATCGCCATCGTGGGCTCGTCGGACATCCACGAGGTCCGCCGAGAGATCCCGTTCCTCCGTGCCATGTGGAACAGGTCCCAGATGGCACTCGCGATCGTCGGGGCGAGCCTGGCCTTCCACCAGATCACGGACGTGACCGCACCGTGGTGGATCCTCGTTCCCGCTGCTCTTGGCGCCACGGTCGTGGCCTACGGCTTCAACGCGATCCTGGTGGCGCTGCACGCCGCTCTCCAGCACGGCCTCACCGTGCCGCAGGTCCTTCGGAAGATGCACGGCACACGGCCGATCGAGTTCCTGGCTTCCTACATCGGACTGGCGCTCTTCGGGGTCGTCATCGCGCGATTCTTCATCGAGGAGGGCGCCTGGTCGGTGGTCGTGTTCCTCGCGCCGCTCGTGTTCGCGCGCCAGATGTACTTCCAGAGCCGGATGATGGCCGACCGCCTCGCGGAACAGAACGAGCTCCTGACGGCGCAGGCCCAGCGCTTGGAGAACCTCCTGCGCAAGGAGAGCGCGACGGTCGAGCAGCTCAGGGAGCTGAACCGGATGAAGGGCGAGTTCGTCGCGGTCGTCTCGCATGAGCTGCGGACCCCCATCACGGCGATGACCGGATACGCGAAGACGCTGCGGCTTCCGCAGTTCAAGGACGACGCGCTCCTGCGCGAGGAGTTCCTGGAGCGGATGGAACGCCAGGGGAACCGCTTGATCGGCTTGGTCGAGAACCTGTTGACCACGTCGCGTTTGGAGAACGACCAGCTGTCCATCTCGATCGGCCGCGTGTTGTTCGAGGACCTGTGCCGCGAGACGGTCGAGGGTCTGGGCACCGACGTGGAGCGGGTCGTCACCAACGTCCCCGAAGACATCCCGGTCCTGCACACCGATCGCCAGCTCCTCTCGCGCGTCATCACCAATCTGCTGGACAACGCGCTGAAGTACTCGCCGGAGGATGCGATCTGCGAGCTGGACGCCCGCGCCGACGATGACGAGTTGGTCTTCTCGGTGCGAGACCACGGGATCGGGATCGAGCCCGAGCAGATGGAGCGGATCTTCGAGCGCTTCTACCAGGTGGATTCCTCGTCCACGCGCCGTTTCAGCGGGGCCGGACTGGGATTGTCGATGGTGCGCGACCTCGTCCGTCACCTCGGCGGAACCGTCACCGTCCAGAGCGTTCCGGGGGAGGGCAGCACGTTCACCGTGCGGCTGCCGATCCACGCACCCGACGAGGCCGCGGTCGCCGGATAGGCACGCTAGTCTGCGACGGTGCCGGACGTCGCGATCGTGGGGGGCGGGATCGTCGGCGCCGCTTGTGCGTACGAGCTCTCGCGCGCGGGAGCGTCCGTCACGCTGATCGAACGCGACGACCTCGCGGCCGGCGCTTCCGGCAGGAACCAAGGATGGTTCGTGCTCCCGGAGGACCCGGTCCTCGAACCGATGGCTCGCGCCACCCTTCCCGAGTACCTCGAGGTCGCGGCGTCGGCAGCGCTCCCCGTCTGGATCGACCCGGAGCCCGTCGGCCACCTGCTGGTGGCGCTCGAGAGCGAGGACATCTCACGAGCGCAACACACGTTGTCGTCGGCCACGGCGCAGGGCGTGGCCATCAAGCCGCTCGACCCCGCGGAGCTGCGAGAGGCCGAACCCGCGATCACGCCGGACGCGGTGGCGGGCTGGCTCTTGGACCAAGGGCATCGCCTGGATCCCGCGGCGTTGACCGTGGCCCTGGCGCTCGCCGCCAAGTCGGCGAGCGCCGACATCCGGCACCACGTCCGCGTGCGTGCGTTCGTCTATGACGGCGATGCGATCCGCGGTGTCGTCACGGACGACGGGCCGATCCACGCCGACACCGTGATCCTCGCCGCCGGCCCTTGGTCGACGTCGCTCCTCGATCCGATCGGGGTGCACCTGGCGGTGACCGGCGCGCGTGGATGGATCGTCCGCGTGAGGCCGACGAGCGGAACGTTGCATCACCTGATCGAGCACGTGGGCTGGCGGGACGCACCCGAGCGTCTCGCGGCCGTGGCACAACCGTCCGCCGGGAGCGTCGCCAAGGACGGGATGCCCGAGGCCGAGGTCGGGGCCATCCTCCACCTCCATACGGACGGCACCATCCTGGTGGGGTCGTCGCGCCAACCGTGGATCACGCCCGAGCCCGAGGATCCCGGCGTGCCGCAGAGACAGCTTCGCGCCGCGATCCGGCTGGTCCCCTCGCTCGCCGGCGCCACGGTCACCTCCACGTGGTGGGGGCTCCGGCCGATCACGCCGGACGAGCGCCCGCTGGTGGGGGTCGTCCGCGACGGCCTCGTGGTCGCAACCGGCCACGGCTCGGAGGGCGTCATCCTGGGCGCGGGAACGGCGAAGCTGGTGGCGTCGATCGTCTTGGGCGGTGCGCCGCCGTTCGATGCGGCACCGTTCGATCCGTTCCGGTTCGACCCGTGGCGGGGCTCGTCAGTGCGGCGGCCGTAGACGGCCCGCCCGCTCCATCATCGGAAGCACACGGTCGACCGGCATCGCGTAGAGCGTGTTCCCGTCGCGTCCGACGGTGGTCTCCGCCGCGACGAGCGCGTTCACGACCGCTTCGTCGGTGGCCTCGACGGTAGCGGCGAACAACTCGCCGAGCAGCCACGGCTCCCCCGGCCGCGCGTCGGCCACGGCGCGGACGTCCACCACCGGGTCGACCGCGCGAACCGCGATCCGGTTCGCCGTCGAGAACGCCAGCATCTGCTCGCCCGAGCTGTTCGACGCCGTCGAGCCGGTCCGGGCGAGCCCCATCCCCGCCCGCTGCGCCACGCGTCGGAGCTGATGCGGCAGGAGCGGCGCGTCGGTGGCGACGACCACCACACACGATCCTTCGGTGTGTTGGATGGGCATCAGGTCGGTGATCTCCTCGCCCACACGCACGCCGTCGATCCGCAACTCCGGACGATCACCGAAGTTCGTCAGGACCAACGCGCCCACCGTGTACGCGCCCGCGCCGGCCGAGAGCACGCGCGAAGACGTGCCGATGCCGCCCTTGAAGTCGAAGCACTGCATGCCCGTTCCCGCGCCGACGCAGCCCTCCTGAACATCGCCGTCGACCGCCCCGTCCAGTGCCGCGGCGACGTCCTCGTCCGTGAGCGGGAACGACAGGATGTCGTTCAGGCCCGAGTCGTCGCACTCGGAGACGACCGGCATGACCTCCTCACCCGCGGCCACGTCGCGGCCGGACAGCCACCGCACCGTTGCGTCGTATGCCTTCCCGATGGCGAGGCTCGACGTCAACACGATGGGTGACATCAGGACACCCCACTCCGTGATCTGGTTGATGCCGATCAGCTCGCCGTACCCGTTGAGGATGTGCGTGCCCGCGTAAACGGCTTCGCGCCACGGATCGCCCTCGTGGGGGAAGAAGGTCGTCACGCCCGTCCGGATCGCGTGGGGATCCCCGTCGGAGCCGCGGACAAGGGTCCGATGCCCCACACGAACGCCGGTCACGTCGGTGATCGCGTTCAGGACGCCGGGTTCCATGCGCCCGATCTGGATCCCCAGTTCTCGTGCCCGTGGCTTCGCCATGATCCCTTCCGAACGGTCGCGCGGCATCGTACCCGTTGCCCGTCTGGGTCCCGGCCGGCGACGGCCGGTGGTCGTGATCGCGAGGCCGCTAGAATCCGTCGCACCTTCCGATGCCCATCCTCACCCTCGGGATCAGCTTCCGACGTGCACCGATCGAGCTGCTGGAGCGGCTCTCCTTCGCCGACGGCGACCTGGTCAAGGGGTACCGCCATGCGCTCGACATGGAGGCCGTCGAGGAAGCGGTCATCCTGTCCACCTGCAACCGGGTCGAGATCTACGCGAGCGTCCCGTCGTACCACGCCGGGTTCCTGGCGCTGAAACGGGTCCTGACCGAGACCCGCGGCGTGTCGCCGGACGAGCTGGCCGAGCCCCTCTACTCGCACTGGGAGCAGGACGCGGCCGATCACTTATTCGCGGTGGCTTCGGGGCTGGACTCGATGGTGATAGGCGAGACGCAGATCCACGCGCAGGTCCGCGAGGCGCTCCGAACGGCCGAGACCGAAGGAGCGTCCGGGCCCGCGGTGCGCTCGCTCTTCCACGCGGCCGCACGGGCGGGCCGCCGAGCGCGCGCCGAAACGTCGCTGGGCGCCGCGCCGGACGTGTTCGTCGCGCTGGGAACCGACCTCGCGACCGAGGTCCTGAGGGATCTCCGCGGCCTCGGAGTCGTCGTGGTCGGTGCGGGCCGGATGGCTGGGCTCGCGGTGAAGCACCTGCGAGGTCGAGGCGTCGGATCCGTGCGGGTGCTGAACCGCTCGCCCGAACGAGCGCAGGCGTTGGCCGAACGGACCGGGGACGCCTACGCGGGTCTCGACCGGCTCCCAGCGGCGATCACCGACGCGGATCTCGTGGTCTCGGCGACCGGAGCCGCCGAGGTGGTGATCGACGAGGGGATGGTTCGGGCCGCTCTCGCGCGTGTCCGCCCCGCCCCGCTCGTCCTGCTGGACCTGGCCGTGCCCCGGGACGTCGACCCGGAGGTCGGAGCGCTCGACGGCGTGCGGCTCATCGACATCCGCTCGATCCGCGACCGGCTGATGGCGCGAGACGACGACACCACCGACGAGATCGCGCATGCACACGAGATCGTCGCCGAGGAGGTTCGTCGGTGGTCGGTCCGGCGCCGTTCGGACGCGCTCGCGCCGTTGATCCGAGCGGTTCAGGCACGGGGCGAAGAAGCCGTGCGATCGGAGCTCGCCCGCCACGCGGGCAGGCTCTCCGACCTCACGCCCGAGGAGCGCGCGGCGGTCGAGGCGCTGGCGCGGGGTGTGGCCGCGAAGCTCCTGCACGACCCGATCGTCGAGCTGAAGGAACGCTCCGATCCCGGGGCCGACGACCTGCACGCGAAGTTGCTGGTCGAGCTCCTGCGCCTCGACCCCGATCCCGAGTGACGCTCCGGATCGGCACCCGCCGTTCTCCGCTTGCGCTCGCGCAGGCGGAAGAGGTCCGACTCCGCCTCTCAGAGCACGGCGTGGACTCCGAGATCGTCCCGATGTCCACATCGGGCGACGAAGGTGCGCCCTCCGTCGACGCGCCGGCGGGCCTGAAGGGTCTGTTCGTCGACACCATCCTGGAGGCGCTCGAGCGCGACGAGATCGACGTCGCGGTCCATTCGGCCAAGGATCTCCCCGCGGACGAGGACGACGGGCTGGTGATCGCCGCCGTCCCTCCCCGGGTGGACCCCGCGGACGTCATGGTGCTCCGAGAGGCCACGCTCCGAGCCGGAGCCGTGATCGGGACGTCCAGCATCCGCCGACGGGCGCAGCTGCTCCGGGCGTTCCCCGGAGTGACCGTGAAGGACCTGCGCGGGAACGTGGACACGCGGCTCCGCAAGGTGTCGGAGGGAGTCGTCGACGCTGCCGTGCTCGCCGCTGCGGGACTCGCACGCCTCGGCGTCACTCCGCCTCATTCCGCGCCCCTCGGGTCGGACGTGATGGTCCCGGCGCCGGGACAGGGTGCCCTTGCGCTCCAAGCTCGGGAGGACGACCTGCCCACGCTCCTGGCGCTCGCCCCGCTCGACCACGCGGAGAGCCGGGCGGCTCTCGAGGCCGAGCGCTCGTTGATGTGGCGCCTCGGCGGCAGCTGCGCGCTGCCGCTCGGCGCGCTGGCGACCGTCGACGGAGCCCGCGTCGAGATGCTCGCCGTCGTCATCTCCCCCGACGGTTCGCGGATCGCGCGGGTCGAAGTCGTCGCCGATTCCCCCGAAGGAGTGGCGGCGCTCGCGACGAAGGCGCTCATCGCCGAGGGAGCCGAAGAGATCCTCGCGGCGCTGGAAGACGAGGCCGGGGAAGCAGAAGGATGAAGCCGCTCGCCGGCCGGACCGTCCTGGTGACGAGACCGGCGGATCAATCCGTCGAGCTCGTCCGCCGTCTCCGCCGGCTGGGGGCCGAGGCGATCGTGGCACCCACCATCGAGATCGCGCCGGTGCGATCGGCCGCCCTCACGAGCGCGTTGCGCGACCTGTCCGCCGGCCGGTTCGCGTGGATCACGTTGACGAGCCGTTCGACGGTGGAGATGCTCGCGTCGCGGCTGAACGACCCGTCGGATGTCCGCGCGAAGGTCGCCGCGATCGGGGACGGCACCGGCGATGCGTTCCGCGCGTGGGCGCGTCGGACACCGGATCTCATGCCCGGGACGTTCACGACCACCGGATTGGTCCGCGCGTTCCCTCGCGGCGAGGGACGAGTGCTCTGTGCCCGAGCCGACATCGCGCCCGCCGGGATGGAGGACGCGCTCGCCGCGAAAGGCTGGTCGCCGGTCCGGGTCGATTCCTACCGGACCCGCATGACCCGCTCACTCCCCGCGGAGGCGCGCACGGCGCTCCGCGACGGACTGGTCGACGCCATCACGTTCACCAGCGCGTCGACGGTTCGCGGATTCGTCGGTGCGATGGGCGTGGTCCGTGGCAACCCGAAGGTCGTCAGCATCGGTCCGGTCACGGCCAGGGAGGCTCGGGAGCACGGCCTGCGCGTATCCGCGGTCGCCCGCCCTCACACGATCGATGGGCTCATCACGGCCGTCGAACGGATCCTGGCGCCACCTCGGTAGAATCGCGCGCATGAGCTTCCCCCATCAGCGGCCGCGACGGATGCGGCGAACATCGGCGCTCCGAGCGTTGATCCGCGAGACCGAGCTGGCTCCTCGGCAGTTGATCGCGCCGCTGTTCGTGAAAGAGGGCATCGCCGACGCGGCTCCGATCCCGTCGATGCCGGGACAGTTCCAGCACACGCTCGAATCGCTGCGCAAGGAGGCGGCAGCCATCGCGTCGCGCGGCGTGACCGCGTTCATGCTTTTCGGCGTCCCGGAGCGCAAGGACGCCGAAGGCTCGGAGGCGTGGAACCCGCAAGGGATCGCGCAGCTCGCGCTCCGGACGCTCCGTGAGGAGCTAGGCGACGACCACGTCGTGATCGCGGACCTCTGCCTGGACGAGTACACCGATCACGGACATTGCGGCGTGCTCACCGACGACGGCAACGTGGACAACGACGCCACGCTCGAACGTTACCGGCGGATCGCGGTCGCGCAGGCCGAGGCCGGCGCCCAGATGGTCGGGCCGAGCGGCATGATGGACGGACAGGTCGCCGCGATCCGCGATGCGCTCGACACGACCGGTCACGACGGGGTCGGCATCGTGGCCTACGCCGCGAAGTTCGCGAGCGCGCTCTACGGACCGTTCCGCGACGCCGCGGAGTGCGCTCCGAAGTTCGGCGACCGCACCGGATACCAATTGGATCCGGCGAACAGCGACGAGGCCATCCGCGAGATCCTCACCGACATCGACGAGGGCGCCGACATCGTGATGGTGAAACCCGCCGTCCCATACCTGGACGTGATCCGCCGCGCGAAAGACGCGACCGCGTTCCCGATGGCCGCGTATCACGTCTCCGGCGAGTACGCGATGATCAAGGCCGCCGCGCAGAACGGATGGCTGGACGAACGGCGGGTCGTCCTCGAGACGTTGACGTCGATCCGCCGCGCCGGCGCCGATCTGATCCTCACGTACTACGCGAAGGACGCGGCGGACTGGCTCACGCAGGGCTGACGTGACGATCACGGTCCGAGCGGCGGTTCGCGCCGAAGACCATCGAAGGGAGCTGAACGACATGGCACTCGCGATCCAGGTGACGTTCGATGCGGCCGATCCCGCCGAGCTCGCCGGATTCTGGAAGCGGGTCTTGGACTACATCGAGGAACCGCCGCCCGAAGGCTGGAACTCCTGGGAGGACTGGGCTCGTGAACAGGGGATCCCCGAAGAGCAGTGGAACGATCAGAGCGCCATCGTCGATCCCGACGGGTCAGGGCCGCGCGTCTACTTCCAGCGCGTGCCCGAGGCGAAGGCGGGGAAGAACCGCGTGCACCTCGATGTCCGTTCGGCGCCGGGACTCGAAGATGACGCCCGTCGCGTGCGGCTCAACGAACGCGCCGAGCAGCTGGTCGCTCTTGGCGCGGCGAGGCTCTACGAGATGGACGAGCGCGGCGCGTTCTGGGTGACGATGCAGGATCCGGAAGGCAACGAGTTCTGCCTGGACTGACGGGACACGTACCATCGTGCGCGTGACCACCTCCGACGAGCTCTTCGCGCGTGCCTCGAACGTCATCCCCGGAGGGGTCGACTCCCCGGTGCGCGCGTTCGGTGCGGTGGGCGGGACGCCTCGGTTCATCGAACGAGGCGAAGGCGCCTATCTGATCGATGTCGAGGGCGTCCGCTACGTGGACTACGTCCAGTCGTGGGGCGCGCTGCTGTTCGGTCACGCCCGCCCCGAGATCGTCCAGGCGGCCACTGCCACCGCTGCGCGTGGGACATCGTTCGGCGCGCCGACCGCGCTCGAGGTCGAGCTGGCCGAGCGGATCGTCGACGCGGTCCCGGGCATCGACATGGTGCGTCTCGTCTCGTCGGGCACCGAGGCGACCATGAGCGCCATCCGGCTGGCGCGGGGCGCGACCGGACGCGATCTGGTCGTGAAGTTCGAGGGCTGCTATCACGGTCACTCAGACGCTCTCCTGGCGAAGGGCGCGGGCTCGGGGGTCGCGACGTTCGGTATCCCCGGCTCCCCGGGCGTGACCGAGGGGGCGGCGAAAGACGCGATCACCGCACCGTTCAACGACCTGGACGCCGTCCGGGCGATCTTCGCGGAGCGCGGACGGCAGATCGCGGTCGTCATCGTCGAGCCGATCGCGGCGAACATGGGCGTCGTCCCACCGGAGGCGGGGTTCCTCGAAGGGCTTCGCGCGATCTGCAGCCAACACGGCGCGCTGCTCTGCTTCGACGAGGTGATCACGGGGTTCCGAGTCGCATACGGAGGAGCACAGTCGATGTACGGCGTGATGCCCGACATCACCGCGTTGGGGAAGATCGTGGGCGGCGGGTTCCCCTGCGCGGCGTTCGGCGGACGTCGCGACGTGATGGAGCAGCTGGCGCCGATCGGTCCCGTCTACCAGGCCGGGACGCTGAGCGGGAACCCGGTCGCGGTCGCCGCGGGTATCGCGGCGTTGGACCTGGCCGCGCGCGAACGGCCGTACGGAGCGCTCGAGCGACTCTCGGTCCGCCTCACGGACGGGCTCGCCGAGCGGTTCCGCGACGCCGGGATCGCCGCCTCCGTGAATCGTGCGGCTTCGATGTTCAGCGTGTTCTTCACGGATGGGCAGGTGCGCAACTTCGAGGACGCGAAGGCCGTGGACCACGAGCGGTACGCGCGCTTCTTCCACCACATGCTGGAGCGCGGCGTTTACCTGCCGCCGTCCGGCTTCGAGCTCTGGAGCCTCTCGGCCGCGCACGACGACGCCACGACCGAGCGAACGCTCGAGGCCGCGGCGTCGTTCGCGGGCTGAGCCCCTCAGGCGACGGCGGGACGCTCGGTGTCGTCGCGCACGTCGACGTCGTCGAGGTGCATCGCGACGCAATACGTTCCCGACGGCTTCCCGAGCCCGTCGGTCACCGGGCCCACCCGGCAGCGAACGCTGACCCGATCCCCCTTCAATACGAACATGGCGGCGTCGCCCCCGAGCGCCGCGATGTGTGCATCCAGGAGCGCGGCGTTCGGCCCCTCGAGCCCGAAGACCTCCAGCAGATCGCGGCCCTTGCATCCATCGGCAGATCGTCCGATCACCTCGGCGGCGGCATCGCTCACGCTTTGCAGCCGCAACGCGCCGTCCGTGGTCCAGAAGAACACCGGCTCGTCGGCCGTCGGTTCCGCGATCACGGGCGACGCCGGGCGCGGCACGGGTTGGGTCATGACCGGTACCTGGTCCGTGATGCCGATCAGGTCCCACTGACGCATGTACAGCCCCCTCGGATCGAGTCGTTCCGATTGTGGGCGGCCGAGCGGGCGGCGCGTATCGGGATGCCGGCCGATTCCTGCACCACGTTGGAGGGACGCCCTTCGAGGGAGGGGCGAGGTCCGCGTGG
>JBBQVZ010000025.1:0-32216 GCA_038211015.1 Actinomycetota bacterium
CGACTTCACGCGCAGCTGGATCTGGCCGGCGTGCTCGCCCAGCGGCAAGTGGATCGTCGCGACCGCTACCGCGAACCGTGCCGAGTCGCCGCCGGGCCGCGGGATCCGAGCCCTGTGGTTGCTCTCCACCGACGGCAAGGACCGGACCCGTCTCTCCGGGCCCGGAAACGCCGCCTACGAGGTCGCCCGGTGGTCCGCGGACGGCCGGTTCATCCTGGTCGTGCGACGAGGCCTCGACCCGGACTCGACCGGCGCGCTGCTCCTGCTCAGCTTCGACCCTGCCACGGGCAACACCAAGCGCGCCGCGGGTCCGGTCGCGCGGCTCGGCGCCGCTCCGGGCGAGCACGGCCACACCGACTGGTCGAACACGAGCGACTGGTTCAAGCCGTAGCTGCTGCCCGGCCGTAGACCCTCTGTACGCGAGCTCGCGCGCGCCCGTCGATCGTTCCAACCGAGGAGGCTGATCGCGCTTGTCCATCCGCAGGTCTTTCATCGTCGCGTCCGTGTTCCTGCTCCTGCTCGCCGCGTGCTCCAGCGACGACACCGCCGGTGGCGACACCGGATCGACAGGCGGAAGCTCGCCCACCGAGACCGCGTCGGACACCCCACCTCCATCCGCGTCGGAGTCACCGGCGTCCGGTGGCGGCGGGGAGACCGAGGTCGAGGCCGAAGACTCCTCCCTCGGGACGATCCTCGTCGACGCGAACGGGAACACGCTCTACATGTTCAAGCCGGACACGGATGGCACCAGCACGTGCTACGACGACTGCGCGGCGAGTTGGCCGGCCCTGATCGCCAAGGGCGAGGTGAAGGCCGGCGGTGATGGCGACGTCGACGAGTCGCTGTTGGGCACGACCGAGCGCGATGACGGCAAGATGCAGGTGACGTACAACGGCCACCCGCTCTATCACTTCTCCGGCGACGCAGCCGCAGGCGACACCAACGGGCAGGGCATCGGCGACGTGTGGTTCGTGGTCTCGCCGGCCGGGGAGCCGATCACGGGCTGAGCCCTCGCGTTCGGATCCTTAGCCGGATCCGCACCCACTCGTGCACGACGCGGCGAGGGTGCCCGATGCCGCGTAGACGGCTGGTGGGTTACCCGAGAGCTCGGAGAACGAAGCCATACCCTCTGCCGACGTTCCCTGGACCGTGAGGTCCACGGCTCCCGAGCCCAAGGCCAGCGCTGCCCCGAAACCACCGGCGTCGTAGCTGCCGGCAGGTTCCATCTGGCCCGCGAGATCGAGATCGAGATCGAGGCTCATGGTCTGCCCGTCGCGCTGACCACTCACGCTCAGCCCCATGGTCTCCCACTGCGTGCCCGACATCGGGAACGAGCACTCGGCCTCCCTCGTGTGCGTGGCGACACCCGCTCCCTCGATCGCACCGTCCTCGCCGATGCCGAACGTGTACGCGATCTCGACGGCGTCTCTACAGACGCCGGCGCCCTCCGGATACGTCACCGAAGACGTGAAGGTTCCGCTCCCCGTCCACACCTCGCCCGTGTAGTAGCGGATGCAGTCCTTCGACTCCGTGCCGTCGAAGCCGACGCCGGTGGCGCAGAGCTCGATGATCGGCGGCGGGTCGCTGGGGACCTCGTACACGGTCTCAAGCAAAGCACCGTACCGGCCGAGATCGCACGGCACAGGCTGGTCGCTCCCAGAGAGGTTCCCGACGGAGTCGAGCACCTCGCTCCCATAGTCGATGTGGAGCGTTTTCACGCCGAGCGCCGGAGTCAACAACAGCGAGAGCGCCCGGAGATCGATCCGGTCGCCCGGTTCGACCTCGCTCCCCGCCTCAGGACTACCCTCGAGTCCGGCCAACAACGACTCACCGTGGTCAGGCAGAGTGAAGTCCCCGGAGCCGCTGGCGCTCCCGGTCGCCTCCAAGTGAACGACAATGCCCGGCATGTCGGAACCGCCCGAAAGAGAGCAAAGGTTGGTGTTCCCGTTCAGACCGGCCACCGGACCCTCGAGGCTGTCCGACGATGCGAGGGTCGTCGGCGGCCCCGAGACGGTCGCGGTAAGCGTGCCCGTCGCGCAAGGGCCCAGCCACCACGCTTCGGCCCCAACATCCTCGGCGGGGACCAAGCTCCCGCTTATCCCGTCGACCGTGCATGTATCGTTCGATATCCCCGGCGGCGGAGGGAGACCGGTCCCATCGTTCGACCAGATGTCCCCACTTCCCAGCGTGTCCCCAGTCTCGGCTCCTGTGGCAGTCTGAGCGGTCGCGCCGGTCACCGATCCTCCAGCTTCCTGCACCACCCACGGCGCGTGGACAACATGTCCGTCCATCGTGGCTTCCGTGTCGTAGATACCCGGGGCGAGGCCGTTGGGGGCCACGCCCTGCGAGAACGCACGTCCTCCCTGGCCGACGGTGATCTCATGTGAGAACAGCTCCTCACGCTCCTCGAGTCCCGCGACGCGATACCAGGTCACGACCACGGTGGAGCCTTCATCGACGTCCCCGAGCCCGATCACAGCGGTCACCTCGGTGTCTTCCGTCGTGAAGGAGAGCGTCGGACGGACCTTCGGGTCCTCCCGGTCGACGTGACCGGTGAAGGCGATACCGCGGAGCGGTCCGTCGGGCTGCAACGCGTCGTCGAGGCTGAACGCGGTCGAGCTCTGAACGGGTTCGGTGCTCTGGTCGCTCGGACCAGGGTCTCCGCCGCTACACGCGGAAGCGAAGATCAGGACGAGAGGCAACAGTCTGCTGCGGGCTCTGAGCAAGAGACCTTCCCTTCGCGCGCCGGGTCGGATTCGACCACGCGCGCGAAGGACGCGCAAGAAGTCAGATCTTCGAGAGTTCGTCCCCTACGCCGCCGTCAGCCCGAACCGAACACGGACCAGGTCGGGAACGCGAACGCAAGGAGCCCGAGCGCGAGCAGGAAGCAGCCGATCGGCCGGACGTATCGCTCGCCATCTCGCGCCGTCTTCTCCACGACCATCACCGCGGTGAGCGCCGCCATCCACCACAGGCTCGCGACGCCGGCCGCGAACCCGACCAGCATCAGCGCCCAACAGCACCCCACGCAGAAGCGGCCATGCGCCACACCCAGCCGCAACGCGGCCGCCGAACCCCGATCGTAGTGCTGGACCAGGAACGTCCCGGGATGCCGGCATTCGCTCAGGCAACGGTCCTTCAGGTCGGAGAACTGGAACGCGCCCGCGAGGAGCAGGGTCGAGCCGGCGATCACGTACTGGTGCGCGCCGAGCCACGCCCAGTCGTGCACGAGCCGGTGCAGGCCCATGTCTCCGATGAACGCCGCGAGCCCGAACGCCGACCACACCAACGCGTAGCCCGCGACGAGCGCAGCCAACGCGCGCTCGGGCCTCGGACGCGCGGAGGACGCGACCCGGAACGAGCGGATCATCGGGATGCTCGACGGCAACATCATCGCCGCGATCATCAGCTGCCATGCCACGAGGAACAGCCCCGCGCTCACCCACAACGGCAGACCATCGTGCTCGAGCGCGTCGTGATGTACGAGTGCCGCGGTGCCGGTCGCCTGGGCGACGATCGCGACGGCCCATGCCACCGCGATCGCCGCCACCAGCACCCGGGGAACCCGAACCGTGGCGGCCCGAGCAGCCGTATCCGTTCGGATCACGCGACGTACTCCATCTTCCACTCGGACTGGATCGCGTTGCGTCCCTCGAACTCCCACTCCATGCCGTAGGCAGGCAGCGTGAGCCACGTCGTGGACGCCTTCGAGACCCAGGCCGGTGAACCGGGAACCGTCGAGAAGATCGAGTCTCGTAGCGTGGTCACCGTTCCGTCGGCACTCCGGTACGGCTCCATGGACGATTCCAGGACACCGGGTATCGCGAGCGAGCCGACGCCGTCACGGACCTCGTGGGAGATCGGCACGCTCTCGACGCCCTTCACGGTGCCGAACAGCTGCGCCAGATCGGCGAGCGGCCCGCCGAGCGCCCCGCCGAGCGCCGCCACGAGACCATCGTGCTGCTCGGGCGTCGCCCGATCGTCCACGAGCACGACGACATCCCAATTGCCGGCCAGGACGTTGCCCGGGATGTAGCAGACGGCCACGACCGAGAGCCCCGAGACGTCCACCCCCTGCACCCGCCCCGACGAGATGTGGTACGCGAGGAACGAGCGGCAATCACCCAGATCCGGGTCCTCCCCGATCCAGCACGGGCACAGCACGTTGCACGAACATGCCTCGAGCAGGGACCCTTCGAGCGAGTAGATCTCCTGCGTCCCCTGCGGCTTCACCTCGGTCTTCGACATCGCTCCTCCTCCCGGGACGCCCACCGTGGCATCCGCCTCTGCATCGACTGGCGTGAATCCTCACGGAACGGTTGTTCCTTCCACCGGGTCACAGCTCCCACTGCGGCGGCACCTGACCGGGCGGCGCGTACACGCAGAACCTGCCGGTCCGGATCGACGCGTCGAGGTGCCGGCCGAGCGCGGGACACTCCTCACCGATCGCCCGCACCGCCGCGCGGATGGCCTTCGTCACGTTGATGCGCGCCCGCTCCGCATCGGACGGCAGCGAACGGTCCCGGCCGCCGAGGCCCAGCGCGCGGCCCAGCTCGTCCCCGAGCGCTTCGATCTCCTCCTGGATCTTCGCCGAGCGCTCGGGATCGTTCCATGCGCGCGCCTCTTCCAGGTCGTCGTCCAGCTCCCGCAGACGCCGCCGATAGGCTTCCTTCGCTCGCGCGTCGAGCACCGGCTCCTCCCGCTCGGTCACGTGGCGCGCGAGGTCATCGTCGGCCGTAGCCGCCACGGTCGTCCCGCCGGACTCGGCCTGGATCAACTCGAGGACATGGAGCTCGCGTCCCGGGGCCGCGAGCAGGTGCGCGAGGTGGCGCAAACCTTTCCGATCCCGCAGCCTGGCCATCTCGTCGCCGTAGCGGACCGTCCAGTACTGCCCTTCGCGGATGAGCGACGCACGCGGGGCCGCGACTGACGCGGCGTCGACACCGGTGGTCGGCGCCAGGGTCCGCGCTCGCTCCCGGATGCCGGGCATATCGAGCTCGTCGCAGATCGCGATCGCTGCGGACAGCAACTCACCTGCGCGGACCTCGTCGCCGGGACCACGCCGCGCAAGCAGCATCCGAGCGCGTTCGATCAGCACCATCGCCCGGATCGCCCTGGCCCCCATCGCGTCGCAACGCTCCACGGCAACCAGGAAGTGCGCCTCGGCGTCGTCCCACCGCTCGAGCATCGCGGCGAGCATCCCGAGCCGCATCGACACCGGCCCGAACGGCAGCGTCGAGACGGAGATCGCGTGCCGATCGGCGAACGGCACGAGCAGCTCGTACAGGGAACGCGCGCGGCGTTCGTCGCCGACCAACACGCACGCCTGCGCGAGCGCGCACGCGTGCAAGAGCCACAGTCCGTCGCGCGGCAGGTCGGAGAAGTCGCGGCGCGCGTGCCGTTCGACCTCGGCCCGCGCGGCCCGTTCGTCTCCGAGCTCGGCCGCTGCGAGCGCATCCCGCCAGCGAGCGATCGGGTAAAGCTCACCATGTCGCACGGTTCGGTCGACCCGTTCCTCCAGACGGCCCTGCGCCCAACGGATCGCGAAGACCTGCGCGTCCTCGTACATGTAGACGACGTCCTCGCTCTCGCGGACCCGAGCGATGCCGAACGCGGTGCTCAACAAGCGGTCGGCGTCGGTCAGCCGTCCGTCCAGGAGCGCGCGCATCCCCTGGAGACACGCGACGTGCCAGATGTAGAACGGCTGCCTGATCCTGGCGGCGAGCTGTTCCATCGCGGCCAGCTCCGCGTCGACGCCTCTGATGTCGCACATCTCGAGGAAGCAGTGGAGCCGGGCGTGTCGCGCCAGGAACGCGGCTTCCTCGTCGCCCGCGCCCGTAGCCGCCAGCAACATCTCCTGCGCGTTCGCCAGGCGGTCCTCGGTGGTGTCGGGAGACAACGTCGCCCAGTGCCGGCCGTGGAACGATTCGACGAGCGCCTCCGGATCGCCGAGACGCAGAGCCATGTCTACTGCTTCTCGCGCCAACGCGCGGCTTCGATCCGTCTCATGGAACTGGTACAGCTCCGCGGCCAACCGCGCGAGCGTCCTGGCTCGGAGGGAGGAGTCACCCGGTGGGAGCGTTCGCTGCGCCTCCTCCAGCAATGCGACACCCGTGTTCCGGGGATCGACATTCGTCGTCACCAGGAGTCCTCCGAAGCCCAGACGGACGGGGGCGGCGCTCGTCACGTGGGCGAGCGCGGCGCGCGCGACCGCCTCAGGATCACCGGCATCGCGCGACAGGTCCGCCGCCTCCTCATAGCAGCGCCGGGCTCCGACCGTGTCGCCGGATCGAGCTCGCGCTTCGCCGAGTCGCATCAGGATGTCCCGGCGGCCACCGCTCTGATCCTCGGACGGAGCCAACAGTTGGAGCGCACGTTCGTAGAGCGCCACCGCGTCTTCGTACGCCAACACGGCGACCGCGCGATCGGCGGCGAGCATCGAGTACTCGACGGCGCGGCGCCCGTCGTCCAACGCGGCCGCTCGTGTGAGGTGATGCGCGATCGCGGCCAGGTGCGGACCGAGGTCGTCGCGGAACACATGTTCCAACACGTCGCCCGCCGTGCGATGCAGCTCCAGCCGGCGACCGGCCGGCAGATCGTCGTAGAGCGTCTCGCGGACCAGGTCGTGCGCGAACGCGTACTCCCCCAGCGCGCCGGGGTCTTCGGTCAAGATGCCCGCCCTGACGGCCTCGGTGACGACGTCGGCCGTGCGATCGACATCGAGCGTCCCCGCTTCGACGATGACCCGGAGGTCGAGATCACGGCCGAGCACGGAGGCCACGCGGAGCATCCCGATCGCATCCGCTGACAGCGCTGCCACGCGCCGCCGGATCAGCGCCCGGACCTCTTCCGGGAGGCGAAGCATCGCGGCTTCGTCGGACGTGCCTAACCGTCCTTCGGCGATCAGGACGCGGACGACCTCACCGAGGAAGAACGGGTTGCCTCCCGTCACGTCCTGGAGGCGAGCGGCGATCGCGTCGGACGTCGGCTCGCCGCCCACGAGCGTGAGGTAAGACGTCACCTCCTCCACGCTCAACCCGCGCAGCGGCACCCGGCGACCCAAACGGGTGAGCTCGCCGAACAGCTCGGCGTGATCGAGGACCCGAGGCTCGCTCTCGCGGTACGAGCCCAGCACGATCACGCGCCGCGTGTCGGCTGAAGTCGCGAGGAACCGAAGGAGGAGCAGCGACGGCTCGTCGGCGGCATGGAGGTCGTCGAGCACGATCATCACCGGCTGCTCGCTCGAAATGTCGCCGAGGAACGTGGCGACCCCTTCGAACAAACGGAACCGTTCGGCATCGGGATCGACCGCCGAGGAGACCGATGAACGCCGGGATGGGCGTGCCGCAGCGTCGTCGCTCGCCGGAGCCAGCGCGTCGAAGTCCCCACCCGCGGCGCGCACGACCTGGACCCACGGCCAGTACGCGGGCGCGCCGCCGCCGTCCCAACAGCGACCGACCAGCACGCGCCAACCATCCGCTCTCGCCGATGTGGCGAGGACCTCCATCAGCCGGCTCTTGCCGATGCCCGGCTCGCCACAGACCAAGAAGACGGCTCCGTGGCCGTCGCTGGCGTCGGCGAACGCCGCGCCGAGCTCGTCCAGCTCGCGGGTGCGACCGACGAACGGTCGAACCTGCTCTGACGTCCCGGCGCCGATGCCCTCGCCGACCGGTCGTGTCCGTGTGGGGCCCGGCATGACGCCGCTAGTGTCACCCCGGAGCGTCGTTGCCGTCCAGCCGAGCGACGCGAGGCGCCGGCCGCTCGACGATCAGGCCACGGGCACCCAGGGACCGAGGACGATCAGCCGCTGGGCGGCGACGACCACGAGCGCGAGCCACGCGAAGTGCAAGGCGAACTTCGCGATCGTGAAGCCCCACGCCGTCGCGACCGACCCCGGATGCGGCAGGGCAGCCGCCGGAACCTTCCCCACGCCATAGAGCAACAACAGGTCTTCCGCGACGTCGGCGAGACCAGCGAGGGCGGGCAGGAAGCTCAGGAATCGCCACGGACTGTCGGGCCCAAGGAGCAACCCCAAGATCCCATCCGCCAACACCACGCCAGCCACGCCCAGCAAGATCGCGAACACCACGTCCCAGATCAGCTGCATCCGGTAGACATGCCAGCCGCTGTTTCCCACATCCTTGATGAACTGCAGCACCGCGTTCGCGTCGTAGCGCTTCGTCGGTCTCCCCTCGGGTACGGGCCGGCCCGCGCGTCGCCTCAGCACGCTCGCATACCCACCGGTGAGGAACATGAGCGCGAGCGCCAACGCCGCCGCGCCCGCGGCAACCGTCACCCACGGGTGCACGTGGGCATGGAGGAGGTTCACAACGCCCCCTCCCCGATCAAGGCCTCACGCACCGCATGCTGCCCCAACGTTCGGTACGACTCGAATGTGTACTCACTGAAGAACTGATCAGTGGTCGGGTGGTTCGGGAACTTGTCGTCGCGTTCCTTGTAGGTCAATACCTCGATCGGCGCCTTCTCGCAGATCGCTGCTTTCACGTACACGATCCTCCCGGTCTTGCCGTTCGGATAGTGGAACGTGCCGGTCGCATAGCACGCTCGACTCTTTCCATCTTCGCCGGGGATGAGCGTGTCCATGTCCATGTCGAACTCGACTCCGAGATCCGCATGGGCCAGATCGATCGCCTCGGACAGCGTGTTGAAATGGTGGATGTCGTCTCCGGCGGCATCCAGGCAGACGATCTTGCCGCAACCGCGACGGAGCAACTCTACGAGTCCGAGGTTCTCCCAGTGGCCTCCGTCACTCACATACAAGTGCCGCTGACGCAAGCTGTTCTTCCCCAGCGCCTCGTAGAACACGTACTTCGTCCCGGGACGGTGGAAAGCGTCATCCACGCCGATCCCATCCGCCTCGTCCGCTGCGAGAGCCCTGCGCACGGCCGGGAGTGCCTGCCTGTCGGCCCACACGTCTTGCGACGTGAACACCTGCAAGAGCTTCCCCTCCGGGTTGGTCCATTCGTATCGCCTGGGGTTGGGCAACCACACGCCCAGCCGAAGATCGAACAACGCCATGACGAACCGAAGTCCCGACCGCGTCATCTTCCCCATGCTGGGCGCCACGGCAGCCCCCGATACGGCCATCAACCCCGGAAGCGTCAACGTTCCGTCCCTCACGGCGGCTTCCATGGATGTCGTCCGCACGTAGCCCGTCGTCGGACCGCCGACGAAGTCCTGCTCGAAAGTGAACGACGCGCCGCCCCGACCCGTCGGCACGCCGTCCGAGAGATCGACGTTCGCGCAGACGACGAGTTTCGGTAACTTGGCCGGGCCCTCCGTGCATCGATGGAGCTCGGAGAACAGGAGCGGCCGCGACCAGGGCGGTTGATCGTAGCCCTGGACCTGGAATGGCTCCGTGGTGCGTTCGCCGATGAATGCCGTCGCCAAGCGCTCCCGATAGAACAGATGCGGGAGCGACGTGACTTCGTCCAGCCGGGGGAAGACGAGGGAGAACAACACGAACGAGATCACCAACGCGCCGGTCCGCCACCAGTCCCACTTCGCCCCGTATTGGCTCACCCAATACGTGAAACCGAGGAACGGGAGCAGGATCGCGATCGGTGTCGCCAAGAGGGTGACGATCTTGCCGGGAAGCTTCAGGAGACCGAGCCGGAATCGGCGTGCTCCGCCCACCACCGTAGCGAGCGACGCGATCTCGGTGATGATCCCGCCCTTCAACGCCCCGAGCCCGGAGATGTCGAACGGACGCAGGTGCAGCACGAGCAATCCGACGGGGACGAGCAACAGGAAGAACGCGACGAGGCCGGTGGCCTCCAGCCACAAGAGCGCCCAACCTTGCAGGATCGGCAGGGCCTCGTCGTTCGGACGTGGACGCGCCTGGAACAGCTGACGAGCGACCAGGAAGAGCGGTGTGAGCAGCAGCATGGCCATGACGACCCGCAGGAACGGGGTCAGCGAAGCCCAGACCGAGTGGGGCACTCCTGGGTGATTCAGGGTCGGACCGAGCCACCTGGTCACCGCCATGCCGGTGAACCACGCGCCGACGTACGCGGCTGCGGCGAACGGGAGGAGATGGCGGAGCATCCCGCCGATCAGGTTCACCAATAGCCAGACACGGCCGGTCCCGCCCGGCGCGATGTAGTCGAGGTTCCCGCGCAGGTGGCGCTCTTCGGGCGACCCCACCGCGAACGGAGCCGAGATCGCGAAGACCTTCGGGTGTGCGGCACACGGGATGCCCGGGGCGGGCCGAAGCGTCTCGCTCGTCAACACCTCATGGGCGATCGTCGTGTAGCCGCCCCCGGAAACGCACGAGAGATACTCCGCGGCGCTCAGCCAACCGAGCTTCCGCAGCTCCTGAAGCGCGCCAAGGCAGTACGAGGCCGCGCGGATACCGCCGCCCGAGCACGAGATCCCGATCCGATCAGGATGGGGAAGCTCGAGATATTGATCCCAATCCAGCTCCGGGTCCGGGCCCGATGTGGCGATGGTCTCGACAGCGCCGACGCCAGATCGCCGCTGGGCAGGCGAGTAGCGCCCGGGCGAGCCTATCCCCGACATGCAAACGTCCCCTCAACTCCAGTCAATCGACCAGCATGCTGGCACAGTCAGCTTCGAAGCGCCACTACGGAAAACGAGGGAACCGAGGGCGGCCGGCTGGAGGCGAGCAACGAACGCCGCCGGAAAATAGGCACTTTTCCAAGTAGCCAGGCCGGCGTCGGACGGCCGGATGCTCTCGTGACGGATGGACTCGCCGTCGAGCGCAGGCGGCTGATCGGCGTGACGGCGTCATGCCGCAGGTCGCGCGCCGAAGCGATCACCATCCCGTCCTCGTCGGTGACGGTGATGTCCATCCGCTCCGGCATCGTTCACGCTCAGATGCTCTGGAAGACCCCCATCACGTTGCCCTCGGAGTCCTTGAAGTACCCGAACGCGCCCATGCCGGGGATCGGCGTGCTCGGCGTGATCACGGTGCCGCCCTCGGCCTCGACCTTCTTCAGGGACTCCTCGACCGAGTCCACGCCGATCGTGATCACCGGCGACGGCGTCTCCTTGCTGCGGCTCATCAACCCGCCGTTGATCGCGCCGGGCTCGGTCGGCCGCATCGACGTCTCGTCCACCGGCGTCGTCCCGGCCGTCGTGTACTGCATCTCCGGCACCGACTGCAGGTCCCAGTCGAAGACTGTCGCGTAGAACCCTTTCGCACGCTCCAGGTCGTCGACGGGGATCTCGAAGTGCACCACGCTGTCCATCGCTCGCGCTCCTTCTGGGTCGGGGACGGTTCCACCCTACGCCGGGAGGGCGACACTCGCTCGGCCAGCTGGCGTTCGAGCCAACATCGACGCTCTGATCACCAGATCGTCATGACCGGATAGGCGCGGACGGCATGGTCGCCGGTCACGAGCGGCATCCCTTCGGTCAGCGCTTGGGCGACCAGCATCCGGTCGAACGGATCGCGATGGAGATCGGGAAGCGCCTCGAGTGCGAACGCATGGCGCATCGCGATCGGCAGCGGTTGGAACGCGTTCTCTTCCAGGTGCGTCGCCACGAAGCGGCCGACCGGTTCGGGAAGTGGCAACCGACCCAACCGCGCCTTGGTGACGATCTCCCAGACGGACGCCGCGCTCACGAACACCTGATTGTCCGCGGCACCGATCGTCTCCCGAGCCTGCACGGTCAGCTGCTCGTCGTCGGAGATCCACCACAAGAAGGCGTGGGTATCGAGAAGGACCCTCATCCCCACTCTGAGATGACGACGTCGGGGAGCGGAGCGTCGAAGTCGGGCGGCACGACGAAGACGCCCTTCGCGCTCCCCGGCCGGCGAGCATGCGGGTCCGGGACGATCGGCACGAGCTTCGCCACGGGATGACCCGCCTTCGCGATCACGATCTCCTCACCGAGCACGACACGCTCGATCAGCTTCGAGAAGTGCGTCTTGGCGTCGTGGATGTTCACGCTATCCATCCATGCAGTATGGACTAACCAGTGGACTAATGTCGAGAGATGCGGTCGATCGCGGTCGAATGGGGTGTCATTCAGCAACGGCTAGTTGATGTCGAACTCGTTGCCCTCGGGATCGGTCAGCGCGACCGCGTAGTGGTCCAGACCCTCCTGGACGATCGTGGGCAACCGAGTCGCACCGAGAGATACGAGCCGCGCAGCCTCAGCCTCGACCCGCTCGCGCCTGGTGTCGAGCGACGAACCGCGGTCACCGCTCGCGTTCACGTCGATGTGGATGCGGTTCTTGATCGACTTCTTCTCGGGGACGATCTGGAACCAGATGCGCGGACCCTCACCGTTCGGATCCTCGATGATGTCGGTGCCACCGCCAAGCTCGTCCTCTGGCACACCGATCGATCTGTAGAAGTCGTCCCACGAGTCGAAGCCGGGCGGCGGAGGTGCGATCACGTAGTGCAACGCCTCGGCCCAGAAATTCGCGAGCGGTTCGGGTGACGTGCAGTCGATCACCAGCTGGTACGACACGGCCATCTGACACCTCCACGGATGCTCGGTTCCGATCAGGCTGGCACGCCCGACCGACATCCACCCTAGCCAGCGTGGCGGTCGAGATGGACGTCGACGCGAGCCCCGAGCGCGTCCAGCCGGGCGTCGACGGAATCGAACCGGGCATCCATGCGCGCTTCGAGTGAGTCGAACCTTCCGGACAAGGAATCGACACGCCCTCCGAGGGCATCGATCCGTCCATCGAGCCTCGCGCCGAGACCATCGATACGACCTTGGAGCGAGTCACCGACAGCGTCGATCCGTCCTTGGAGCGAGTCACCGACAGCGTCGATCCTTCCTTGCAGCGATTCACCTTGGGTTTCCGTACGACCGCCCAGCGCGTCGATCCGACCTTGGAGTGACTCGCCTTGGGCCTCCACGCGATCGCCGAGCGCTCCGATGCGCGAGGCAATGATGAACAACATCCCTATGGCAAGGGCTCCAAGGAGGCCGATCGCACCCCAGGTCGCGGCAACCACCACGTCACCGTAGCACCGGCGTCAGGCGTGAGGTGTGACAGATCTCACACTCGGAACGAGGTCCGATGGAGCCGGCTACTCCAGGTAGCCCAGGCCCCGCAGGTGCTCCTCCATCTCGCCGGGCTCGTCACTCGCCCCAGCCGGGCCAGGGGTCGCGGAACTCGGGCAGCAACTGCCAGTACTCGCGCAGGTCGGTGCAGAGGCCGTCGTCATCGAACCGCATCAGCAGGTTGCCGACGAGGGTGAGCGGCTTGCCGCCGCCGAGCATCCGCGTCCAGAACTCGACGATCACATGGTCGCCCTCGATCACCGGCTGGCCCATCCACACCTTCACGTCGGACTGCGTGGCGGTGACGGTGCTCCAGTACTCTTCGACGCCCTTCCGCCCGACGTACGGCTCCTCGAAGATGTTCGACCGGTAGGAAGAGTCCTCGGCGAACAGCGCGACGGCGGCCGCGGTGTCGGCGTTCTCCCACGCCTGGCGGTACGCCTCGGCCCACGCCATCACCTGCGCCGTCGTCGGCATCGTCGAACCTCCTCCTCGCGGTCGTTCCCGGCGAACCCTATCGCGCGCGTCGGTAGGCGCAGCTAGGCTCGCCCGATGCACGAGGAGAGAGCGTCAACGCGTCGACGCGGAGGCGGCCCGTCTGGCCGATCTCGGTGCCGCGCTCGTCGGTATCCACAAACGGAAAGCCTCGACCACTACGCGGTCGCGATGAATGACCCTGAGGGGAACGAGTTCGACATCAACTGACGGCCTTCGGCGACGGCCACATCCGAATACCATTGCCGCCACGATGGATGGGGCTGTGCGACGTGCCACCGCGGCGGCGCTGCTGACGGTGGTGATGGTTGCCTGCGGCGACGGAGGCACCGGGACGGGGGCTACGGACGCCACCACCTCGGAGGCCAGCGCCACCGCCTCGACCACGCCTCAGACGACGACCGAAGCGAGCCCCACGCCGATCCTCAGCGTCGAGGAACAGGGGTGCGTGGATGCTTTCGTGAGGTACCTCGAAGACATCGAAGATGTCGTGGAGAGCTTCGACTTCCCCGGAGCCACGCTGCTGGAATATCAAGACGTCCTCGTGAAGCTGGTGCCGGCCGGACAGGCGCTCGCCGATCGGGTCAAGGGCATGCGTTGCGACGTGCTCGACGGGACGCCATCCGAGGAGCTGGCCCTGATCATCGTCGACATCGCGCGGACCGAGGCACCCGGCTCCGTCCCCTACCTGGAGCTGTTGATCGCCTCGTCCGAGCTGTCGATCGCAGGGTCCTGCGTGAAAGACATCGCCGCGCTCGAGCGGTACGTCGATGCCGGTGGCACGGTCCGCGATGTCTCCGTCGAGGAGCGATTCCACGCCTTCGGTCTTGTCGCGTCGATCAGCGCGGCCTGCTCGCTCATGACCGGCGGACGATTCCTGAGCAGCAACGAGGTCGAGCGGTTCCTCGAGATCGGCTGAACTGGGTCGCCAGAGTCCTTACTCCAGGTAGCCCAGGCCGCGGAGGTGCTCTTCCATCTCGTCGGCCTCGGTGTCGCTGACGGTCTGCTCCTCGTCGGCCACGGCCACCGTGCCGGCGACCGCCTCGGACTTCACCGACGCCTCGGAGCCGACGACGTTCGACAGGACCGATCCTGCTGCATCGGACCGAAGATGGCGTTCGAGGCCGAGAACTCCAGGTAGCCGAACCGGTGCACAATTGGTCCGCGGGAGGGTGCTCGGCAGCGATGCCGTCAGGTTCCACGCGGACGGCACGGAACGCATAATGGTGCGTGGCTGACACGAACGGGCCGGACGACCCACACCGCGACGACGCAGGCCACGACGTCCAGATCAGGACGTTCCTGATCGCGGATGTCCGCGGGTACACCCTCTTCACGCAGGAGCGCGGCGACGAAGCTGCGGGCAAGCTCGCGGCGAAGTTCGCCGACATCGCGCGCGAGGGGGTCGAGGCTCGCGGCGGCACGTTGCTCGAGCTGCGGGGCGATGAAGCGCTCTGCGTGTTCGCCTCCGCGCGGGAGGCGATCCGAGCGGCCGTCGACCTGCAGCAGCGATTCGTCGAAGAGACCCTGGACGCGCCGGAGCTTCCGCTCACGGTGGGCATCGGCCTCGACGCGGGCGAGGCGGTGCCCGTCCAGGGCGGCTATCGGGGCGGCGCGCTGAATCTTGCCGCTCGGCTCTGCGGCCAAGCCCATGCCGGCGAGATCCTGGCCTCGCGTGAGGTCACGCACCTCGCGAGGAAGGTCGACGGGATCCGATACGAGGATCGCGGGACCCTGGTGCTGAAGGGATTGGACGAGCCCGTCGCGGTGATCCGCGTCGTGCCCGAGGGTGAGGATCCGGTCGAGCGACTGCGACCCTTCGGCCCGACCCCTCCGGTCGGGCGGAAGGAGCCAACGCGACGCCTCATCGTCGTCGTCCCCCTCGTCCTCGTGCTGGCGCTGATCGCGATCTCGGTCCCGCTGCTCCGGTCCCGCGACCGCGTCCTCGACGTCGGATCGAACTCGGTCGCGCTGGTGAACGCCGATGACGGAAGCCTCGATCTCGCGACGACGCTCGACCAACGCCCAGGCGCGAGCGTCATCGGCTTCGGGAGCCTGTGGGTGACCGAGCCCGACCGTGGCATCGTCGCGCGCCTGGATCTGACGGACGGCGCGATCACCGACACGATCCGGGTGGGCGATTCCCCCGCGGGCGTCGCGGTCGGTGCGGGATCGGTGTGGGTGACGAACGCCGGCGATGGCACCGTGAGCCGCATCGACACCGAGACGAACGAGGTCAGCCAGACGCTGCAGGCCGGGTCCGGCCCGACGGGGATCGCGATCGGCGACGGTGTGCTCTGGGTCGCGGACGCGATCAGCTCCCACCTCCTTCGGGTGGATCCGGTTTCGGGCAGGAGCCAGGCCGTCGCGCTCCCCGGCCGGCCCACCAGCGTGACGTTCTCCACGGATGGCGTGTGGGTCTCGGTCGCGCCGTCGGATGTGGCGCGCGTCGACCCGGGTGATCTGAGCGTGACGCTCACCCAGAGCGTCGGCGTTGATCCGACCGCCGTGCTCTCCGCGTTCGGGTCGATCTGGGTGACCAACCACCAGGACGGCACCGTCTCGCGGCTCGATGCCTCCACCGGTCGTGTCGAGGCGACGATCTCGGTGGGGGACGGCCCCAACGCGCTGGGGGTCGCCGCCGGAACCCTGTGGGTGGCGAACGAGTTCGATGGCTCGATGACGGCGATCGATCCGACGACGAACACCGTCGATCGGACGGTTCCGGTCGGTGGGTCGCTCCCCTCGCTGGCTGCCGATGGGGGATCCCTGTGGCTCTCCGTCGGGGCGTCGGCCACCGAGCATCGGGGCGGCGACCTGACCGTGGCTTCCGCCGAGGCTGCACCGACCTCCTTGGACCCCGGCATCGTGTACGACGCCCTGGGCTGGCAGATCCTGTCGATCACGAACGACGGCCTGCTGGCCTACAAGAAGGACGGAGGTCCGGACGGCGCAACGCTCGTTCCGGATCTTGCATCGGCGCTCCCGCAGGTCTCCGCCGACGGGCTGACCTACCGATTCCCGTTGCGCGGTGGGATCCGTTACTCGTCCGGGGACCCCGTCCGTCCCGCGGATTTCCGCCGAGCGATCGAACGTACTGCTTCGCTGGCCCCCGCCCTGGCTTCGCTTTACCAAGCCATCGCGGGCGTGCAGGCCTGCTCCGTGCACCCGACCACGTGCGATCTCTCGAACTCCATCGCGGTCGATGCGCAGGCGGTCACGTTCCACCTCACGCATCCCGACGCCGACCTGCCCTTCAAGCTGGCGTTACCGCCCGCCTTCCCCGTCCCGGTCTCGACCCCGGCCGTGGACCAGGGCTTGGACCCGGTTCCGGCGACGGGGCCCTACATGGTGGCGCATGCCGACGCGCGGAACGTCGAGCTGGTGCGGAACCCGGCGTTCACGCAATGGTCGACCGCCGCGCAGCCCGACGGGTTCGTCGACGCCATCACGTGGTCGTTCGATATCAACGTCCACACAGCGTTCCAGCGACTGCAAAACGGCACCCTGGACTGGATGACCGACGAACCCGCGACCGCCGATCTCGGATCGCTCCTCGCGACCCATCCCGATCGGGTGGTCCGTTCGCCCAGCGCCGGAACGACCCATCTGGGGTTCGACGTGCACTCGCCGCCGTTCGATGACGTCCTCGTGCGGCGGGCATTGAACTACGCCATCGACCGCGCTCACGTGGTCGATCTCCTCGGTGGTCCGACGACGCAGCGACCGACGTGCCAGATCCTGCCTCCGAACTTCCAGGGGTACGAGCCCTTCTGCCCGTATTCCCTCGAACCGGGGAGCGGTGTGTGGTCGGCGCCGGATCTCGGTCGAGCGCATGCGCTGATCGATGCCTCGCAAGCTGCCGGCATGCACGTGACGGTCTGGGGGGCGGAGTGGACGCCGGGCGCCGTCGCGGTCGCGCGCTACACCGTCGGTGTGCTGAACGACCTCGGGCTCCGCGCCAAGTTGCACGTGGTGCATGACCTCGACGCGTACTTCGGCGCCATCTACGGTGGGCGCGCGCCGCAGCTGTACGTGAGCGGATGGATCGCTGACTATCCGGGCGCCGGGGGATTCATCGACGTGCAGTTCCGGTGCGGGGCGCCGTCGAACGCGGCCGACCTCTGCACGCTGAGTCTCGATCGCGCGATCGCGGAGGCGCAACGACTCCAGGCGAGCGATCCCGCGGCGTCGAACGAGCGATGGATCCAGATCGAGCACGGCCTGGTCCGGGATGCCGTCTGGGTCCCGCTGACGAACCCGCTCTTCACCTACGCCTTCTCGGATCGCATGGGGAACGTCCAGGTCCATCCGCAATGGGGGGTCCTGCTCAGCCGGCTCTGGGTGAAGTAGCGCTACTCCAGGTAGCCCAGCCCCCGCAGGTGCTCTTCCATCTCGTCGGCCTCGGTGTCGCTGACGGTCTGCTCCTCGGGCGCGATCTCCACGGTGCCGGCGACGGCCTGGGACTTCACCGACGCCTCCGAGCCGACGACGTTCGACAGCACCGAGCCCGTGTGCTTGATGCCGGCGGGCGTGTCCAACGCGGCGAGCATCGTCGGAGCCATGTCGATCAGGTACGGAGTGGACGTGAACGGCGTCACGCGCGGTCCGGCGGCCACGATCACGCCGTCCATGCGGTGGTCGCCGCTCACCCAGTCGGCGTCCTCGATCGCGGACTTCGCGTGGGTGAGGCTGTAGCCCTCGTTCGGCTCCATCAGGATGTCGGGCGCGGTATCGGCGTGCTTGCCCTTGAAGACGTCCTCGCGCTTGAAGATCGCCTTCACGGGCTTCTTGCCGGTCTTCGGGTCGACGAACGACGCGAGCCGGTCCATCACCTCGCCGCGGACCCGCTCGAAGTCGGCGGGATCCACGATGCCGTCCACGTCGCGACCGGCCAGGTTGATCGACACGCCCTCACCGGTGGAGCGGATCGACGTGTACGCCTGCGACTTCGACCAGTTGACCGACTGAGGAAGCGAAACCTTGCCGTGCAGGCCGAGGAGGTCGTACACCTTGCGCGCGGCGTTCCGCACCGGACCCCACTGCATCGGGCCGAAGATCGCGTTCGAGGCCGAGAACTCCAGGTAGCCGAACTGCTTCAGCAGGTGGTCCATGTGCAGCGCGCGCGTGCAGCTCTGGAACCCGTGGTCGCTGATGAACAGGATCAGGTCGTCGGGGCCCGCCTTCGCGACGAACGAGCCGATCGCGTCGTCGAGCTGCTTGTAGATGCTGCGCGTCTTCGCGCCGATCGCGGTGGTGGTGTTCTTCGCGAAGTCGGGATGGTCGGGAGCCACGTAGTTGGACAGGCAGTGCTGCGTGCGGTCCACGCTCACCCAGACCGTGGCGAACAGGTCCCACTCGGTGTTGTCCATCAGCCACTCGCTCGCCCTGATGCGCTTGCCGGTGACCGTGAGCGCCTCATCCAGGTACGCGTCGGGACGGTTGCGGTACGTGGTCCAGCTCATGCCGTTGATCGGCCACTCGTGGCCGGCCTTCGCGAGCGTGTCCTGGAGGTCGGCGGGGTAGCTGACGCTCCGACCCTTCGGCAGGACGCCGCCCGCGATCAGGTTCCCGGTGATGTCGGGCGGCGGGAACGTGAGCGGCACGTCCAGCAGGAGCTGCTGCTTGCCGACCGCGGTGAGGTCCGCCAGGAACGTGCGCTCCTTGATCGACTTGTAGGTGACCGGGTACGCCTTGTGGGTGCCGGGGACGGTCTCGAGGATGTCGTAGACGCCGTGGTCGGCCGGGTCGACGCCGGTCAGGAAGCTGGGCCACGCCGCCCACGAGTGCGTGGGGATCGTGGACTTCAGGACGCTCTTCTGCCCCCGATCGATCAGCGCCTGCAGGTTCGGCAGGTCGCCGCGCTCGAGCAGCGGGTCGAGGATGCGCCAATCGGCGCCATCCCACGCGATCAGGATCACTCTGGACATGCGAAAAGGACCTCTCTTGCGGTGGTTGCGAATCGTGGCAGTCTATCGAAGTAATGAGAACTCCTCGGGACTGGTTCTCCTGACAACTCGTAGCCGCGGGACTTAGATACCCCAACAAGCAGAGAGGATGCCTCCTTCGTGGCAGTGCTCGACAGCATTCCACCGGACAATCTCTAGGAGGACCAAATGCACCTTGACGAGTACCAGCAAGCCACGGAAGCAACGGACATTCGGCCTGAGCCACGCAACGATCCAGCCTTTCCCCTACTGGGACTGGCGGGCGAGGTTGGTTCGCTAGTCGCGGAGTACAAGAAGCGGCTCCGCGACGGTGAATCCTATACCGGGTTCCAGGCCGAGGTGCGTGAGGATCTCGGTGACTTGCTCTGGTACGCCGCGACCTTGGCTCGAACGCTTGATCTCTCGCTCAGCGACATCGCCACGGCGAATCTGGAGAAGGCTGCACTCATGTGGGGTGAGGAGTTGCCCGCGCCTCGGCAATATGACGCCGACTTCCCGCCAGATCAGCGGCTCCCTAGGCAGTTCACGGTGCGGTTCGCCGCAGGCACGGGGAAAGATGGGCTCCCGCGGGCGGAACTCTACGTAGGCTCAGAACCGTATGGTGACCGAATCGACGACAACTCATATGAAGACGACGGCTACCGCTTCCATGATGCGTTTCACTTGGCGCATGCGGCCGTACTTGGGTGGTCCCCGGTCACACGCGCTCTCCTCAAGCGCAAGCGCAAGGCCGAGTTGCTAGTCGATCGGGTAGAGGATGGTGCCCGGGCGATCGCTCACGAAGAAGGTTTGAGTGCGTTCGTCTTCAGCGAGGCAGCGTCGCATGGGTTCTTCCATGGAAGTGACCGGGTCGACTGGGACCTGTTGAAGACGATTCGCCGAATGGTCGTCCATCTCGAGGTCGCCGACCAGCCCCCCAATGCTTGGCGCAGTGCAATCCTCCAGGGTTATGGCATCTGGCGTCTGTTGAGAGAACAGGGTGGTGGCATCGTCGAGGGCGACCTCGATGCGCGAACCATCCGGGTCGTGTCACAGTAGGCGTCACGTCGCTGATTTTCGCCACTCTAGAGCGCAAACATATGTGTGAGATAGGTATCAGCTATATACTGACCTCACATGGCCGCAGTGAAGTTCGATCCAGATTCCCGGCTGGCCGAGGTTGCGTCGAAGCAGCCAGGGTTCCGCTGGCCGATTCCCATTGATTCTCGTCTCGACCGGCTCGTCGACGTGGCGAACAATGCAGGCGTTGCTACGACTAGGAAGGAGCTGCTCGCGGCCCTCGTCCTGACCGCCCCCGCCGTCGCAGATTCGTTGCGCAACGCCGTCGTTACCTACAGGGTAGCAACGGTGCAGCAAGCTGGGATAGGAGGCGATGTCGGCGTCGCACACGAGTATGAGCTGCGCAAGCCGGGACGCCCGCGAGGCAAGAGGAGTTAGTGGTGGCAACCACAACCTGGATCCCACGACGGCTCCCCACTCCAACACCCGTCTTCGAGTCTCTTTGGTACCTCGCCGCAGAGCGGCAACGAATCTTTCGTGCTCGATTGCGTTCTGGAGGCGAACCGCCGACGGAAGACGCGGTCTTACGGACGTTCAAGTTCACCAACGCGTATCGCGCGTCGGATCGGACGAGTCAATTCCTCATCCGGCACGTCATCTACGATCGCAAGCGATCGTGGCGTGACACCTTCACGCGCATCCTTCTCTTCAAGTTGTTCAACCGAATCGAGACGTGGGAGGTCGTTCGCGACAGTGTCGGGGAAGTCACTGCTGGCACGTTCGATGTAGACGCGATCGGGGCGATCCTCGGTCACGAGTTACGTGGAGGAAGGAAGATCTACTCAGCCGCCTACATCATGCCTTCTGCGCAAGCATTCGGCCGGCAACGCAAACATGAGAACCACCTCAGATTGTTGAGCGCGATGTTGGACGGCCATGTAGACACGAAGATTGAAGCGGCAACATCTATGCACGAGGCGTTCGACATCCTTGTCAGATATCCATCGATCGGTCCATTCCTCGGCTATCAACTCGCTACGGACCTGAACTACAGCTCGGACCTTCACTTCCAGGAAGACGAGTTCGTCGTGCCAGGGCCAGGAGCCCTCGACGGGCTGGCAAAATGCTTCTCGGATCCGGGGGACCTATCGCCCGCCGACGTTGTTCGGTGGACGATGGAAACGCAAGAGCAGCAGTTTCGGGAGCGAGGCATCGCATTCGAGGACCTGTGGAACCGTCCACTCCAACTAATCGACTGCCAGAATCTGTTTTGCGAGGTCGACAAGTACGCTCGGGCTGTGCACCCAGAGTTCGCCGGGCGCTCCGGTCGCACACGGATTAAGCAGCGCTTTCGGCCTCGGCGGGAACCGCTTACCGCCTGGTACCCGCCCAAGTGGGGAATCAACGAACGCGCTGCAGAGTGGCTCGTTGCCGGACCCGCCGTTCCCGCAATTGGACAGCTGGAGCTCGACCATTCCTATGATCAGTTCGGACGCTTGAGGTCTACGTTGTGATGGGCCCTGGAATCGCCTCTAGGGTTATCACTTCGAGGCCGTATAGCTCCAGGTACTCATACGGCATGAGCGCGTATCCGTCGCTGCCCCAGCCGACTCCCCAGGAGTTACGGACGATAAGCAGCAGCTGTGCGTCGTCGTAGCCGACTGCGACGACCGCGTGCCGACCCTCGATCCGATCAGCCACCCCCGGAACCGGAATGAGGCCATCAAGGCCAACCCCGGACCAAGAATCAGTGACCGTCAACACCACGATCGAGGCTATGCCGACATCCAGGCTTCCGCACACTCTGTCGACGAGATCGCTCCGCTCCCGGGAGTCAATGCGAGCGTGGTAGTACGTGGCGTCCGCATCAGATGCAACTGAGTCTCCGTATGGCCACGCTGCCTCGTCGCATTGCCCGTCTTCCTCGACAGCGGTTGCTGTCGCTGACACGGTGGTCCCCCCGCCGGCCGGGAGGCCATCACGCTTCTTCGCACTAGCGTAGAGGGCCTCTGGCGATAGGGCATTTGAGTGATTCCTTGCGTGTTCGTGAACGGCGGAGGCAGCGAACACCAGGCACGTCGGCCGGAGTCCCTGGTCGCGCACGGGACCAAAAGCCCCCCGGAGGTCGACGATCGATTTCCCTTTCACGGCTTCAGATCGTCAGTAACGCCGGCCGTTGCGCAGCGTCGACGCCCGTTTGGGGACGGCTGTCGGCGTCAAGTTCCACGTCGACGGCGCCGGCCGGTTCCCGACTCTCCCATTGACGCTGCAGCGAGAATCGGGCATGAGAGCTCAACGGCTCATTGACTGCCAAGTACATTCGACGGCGCCCTGGGCCCCCGATCGGCTCATCTCCCTCGGCCCCAGTGGGCTCGACGAATTCGTCTTGTTCAACAGACAGCCCGGCAGAGAGCTCAGAGTCCCACCGGTAGCCAGTCGATGGGTTTTCCCTGAGACTCACGAGCACCTCATCACCGACCAGCGGCGATATTGCTTCTTGCTCCTGTCGATCGGTCACAAGCCACACGTCGCTTTGCGAATCAGCGAGAGCACGTCCGAGCAGCCGCGTCTTGATGTTCTTTGGAGCTATCGACCGCAAGCGTGCGACTTCCGGTCCGCTGATCCAGCTCAGGGTCTGCAAGCGCGTGATCATGGCCGCGTAGCTCGTCCGAAGCCGAAGAGAAAGCTGGTACACGCCGACCTCGCCTAGGTTGACTGGGCTGACGCCTAGCGAAGACGCCGCTGCATTAACCGCCGCAATGGGCATGAGGAACTCAGCCGCAAACATCTGCGCCCCAAGTTCCTGCGTGTTCAGACTTGTCCATCTCGTGATGTTCCGCTCAGAGTCAATTCCTAGCTCGTGCCCCATGACGTGATGCCCGAGCTCGTGCGCAGCGGTGTATCGCTGGAGTGCTGGATGCACCTTGACACTAATAACGATCCCGGCCGCGGCGTCGTACCGCTGGTACATGCCGAACAAACCGTCCAGCGGTTGAAACAAGAGCCACAACCTCATCGCGCGAATCGCGCCATAGACGTCGACGGGGCGATCCATTGGTATCCCCAGGGTCTGTCGCACTCGTAGTGCTCGGACTTCAGCCTCTCGCCGGAGGAGTGTGATTGAAGGGGAGGGCACCTACTAGTCCTCCTTGGCAGTGGGCGCAGCGCCGGCGGAACGGAGAAACTCAGCGAACCGCAAGACCTGCTCGCGGTCTTCGCGGGTCAGGCTTCTAGCAGTCCTGTAAAGAGCACCCACGACCGGATCCTGGTCTGGGATCTCCCCCAACAGTTGCTCCACTGACGTCCGATAGAGCCTTGCCAGATCCCGCAGCTCCATGCTGCTTACCTTGCGCTTACCGGCCTCCATCGCTGATACCGAAGCGCGAGGCACCCCCAAACGATCTGCCACGACCTCCTGAGACAGGCCTAAGTACTCACGGCTCTCACGAAGACGGCGTGCGAGAGCCTGGACGTCGTCGGCTTGCCTATCTCTCTTTGCATTCGCAGTCTGTTCGGTCATCGCTCTTCTCCTCGCTCAACGCTTCGTCGTTTCCGATTGCTTCGCATCGCGACCACAAGGGCGATCGCGAAACCACGCTCGTGGGAAACACTTATCACCCAATGCGTCAGTCTGAGGCGCGCCGCCAGGGTCTTGGCACTACCATGCAAACTCAACGCGGGCGGTCCGTCCGCTGAAGTCGTGACTTCGATGTCGTGAAAACCGATTCCCTGCATCAGTCCAACGCCAAGAGCCTTTGCAACAGCTTCCTTCACCGCCCAGCGGCTTGCCAGTCGCTCGATTCGACCAGCGCCATCTTCGCGTTCCTGCTCCGTGAAGCAGACGGATGCCATCCGGCCATTCGTAACTTCAAGGGCACGGCCGAATGCGGAAACATCGACGATGTCGACTCCACAGGTCAGGGGCCTCCCTTTACTCCCCTGCGTCATGTTGTGTCACCTGCGGTCAATGCTGAGCAACGATCGACGAGGTCAGACACGCGAGCACGTCCATAGTCCTTTGCCTCCAGCTTGGCGTGGGACGCAACACAGAGCAGTTCGCCAACGGCGAAGCCGGATTCCGTCGCGAGGAATCGAAGCACCTCTCCGATTCCAACGTAATTGCCATACGCGCGATCTAGAAAGTACTGGTTCCTATAGAGCGCGGTCGCGTCAAGCACCCCGTCGCGAAGCGTGAGGCTGATATGGCTTAAGCACGGGAAACCGAAGGGATACGGGTCACGCTGAGGGTGGAATATCGCGAGCTCGAATCGGTTCCCGTTGCGCTCCCCCCGGCTGGCGACTCCTCTAAGCCTGCCTAGTACGTGATGCAGTTGGTTGAATTCCTGACCGTCTGCGAGCGGGTAGGCGACGAGCCGTTCGAAGTAGGTTCCCTTCTGATTCTGCTTGTGGCGTCTAACCACCTTCCGGATTCGTCGCTCGAGCTCGTAAAGATGGGCCTCGGGATCAGCGGCACCAGGTCGGTAAAAGGAAGTCTGGAAGATGGTTCCCGCAACGGTGTCGATTTGTGGCGTGTCCAGGCCTCTTCGTCGGGCATCCGCCGCAAATGCCTCCAGCTCGGCTCGAACATTAGCGCGTTCCACCGTCGGATGCGCGATCGCCACACCCAGGTTGCTGCACTGCTCCCCAGGCTCCTCGAGGAGGTGTCTAACTGCGGCTAGCCAGGCCGAGGAGACATCGGGGCCAGATACGAACGCTGTCATCGCCCGACCGCCGCGGCAGCAACGAAATCTACGAGCTGCTGGAGGCTCTGAAGGTCGCACCCCTTGAGCACCTCAGGATCCGATGTGTCTATCCCTATCGCGGACTCCAACGTCACGAGAATCGCGACCACCTCCTGGGACGTCACCATCACGGCATCCTCGACCTCAGAGACGAGGTTCTCGACGGGCTCCGCACGGATCTCAGCAAGGACGGACACGATGCTCTCCACAACCTCGTCTTCGCTCATATCCGCCTGCTCGGAATCCCGACCGCTTGGTTCATGGGCGTCAGGTTATCAAGCATCTGTTTGAAAATCAAGGCCTGCGCGTTTGTTCTGATAGATTTTCTGACCAAGTCAGACAAGGGAGGCAGGATGCGACTCCAGCCAGGCGCACTCGTGGTTCTCGAGGGCCTCGACAGGACGGGCAAGACCACCCAACGGGATGCTCTCGAATCCGCCAGCTGGAATCCTCCGGCTCCGCTGGTGACCCACATGCCCTCAGGCATGACGGCTCTTACCAAGGCCATCTACGAGATCACAGAGAAGCAGAAGATCGCATCGCCGCTCGCTCGTCAGCTGCTTCACCTCGCTTGCCACGCAGAGAATCTTCCACTGCTCGCGCAAACACGGCTCGAACGCGGCATCGTTCTAGACCGATGGTGGTGGTCGACGGTCGCCTACGGCTGGTTCGGCGGTCTTCTCGACAAATCCAGCCAGGAAGCTTTCTTCGGAGCCATCGAGATGGTTTGGGCGGGATTCGAGGCAGATATCGTCTTCCTGTTTCTCGCGACATACGAGGAGGACGACAGTAATGGCTCCACCGTTGTCGACGGCTACCGATGGCTGGCAGCTCGCAATCCGAGCATCGTGGTCGAAGTACCTGCCGGCCCGCAGGATTCGACTACCGCATTCCTGCTTGACGAGCTCAAGCGGCGCGGGCTGATCTGAGACCCTCATGTGGCCCCCCTATCGGTTGCGGCCTCGACCAGCGGAAGCTTTCAGCATCTCCACGCCGAGATTTAGCCCCGCGCCGAGACATGCGCAACCACACACATCTCCTAACTTCGTCAGCCGCTTGACCCTCACGTAACGTCCAGGTCGTACTGTGGCTTCCGTGCCACGGATCACGTTCGATGCTGGCCTACTGATCGGTGAACTCGCTGAGCGCGCCGGCTCGCCGTTCGCACGCCGCACCACTACGACCAGATCGGACTCGTGCGGGCCTCGGAGCGGACGGAGGCCGGCCACCGGCGCTACTTCGAGTCCGACGTCCGCAGGCTGCACCAGGTCGTGACGCTCCGCTCCCTCGGCGTGCCGCTCGCGGGGATCGCTCGCGCGCTTGAGGGCGACGGGTTCACGCTGAAGGACGCGGTCACCGCCCAGCTGGAGGCGGTCGACGCCGAACTCCTGCACGCGCGGCGCCTCCAACGGCGCCTGGAGCGGATCCTCGAGGTGCTGGAAAGCTCCGACGACCCATCGGTCTCAGAGCTCACGCAGATCATGGAGGTGATGAGGATGCACGAGACGTACTACACGCCCGAACAGCTCGCACAGCTCGAAGCACGGCGCGAGGAGGTCGGCTCAGACCAGATCGCGGCCATCGAACGCGAGCGGGCCGAGCTCTCGGCGCAGATGAAGGCCCACCGCGACGCCGGTACGGATCCGTCGGATCCCGAGGTGCGCGCGCTCGCGGAGCGCTGGCGCGACCTCACCGAACGCACGATCGCCGGCTTCACCGGCGGCGACCCCGGCATCACCGAGAGCCTCGGCCGCATGTACAAGGACAATGGTCCGGAGTAAGCCTCCCGCGGCACGTTCGACGCCGACCTGTTGGAGTTCGTGACCCGCGCACTACAGACTGGCTGAACCAGGCTCAACCCACGACGCGGTACAGGTGCCAGCGGTGGGGAACGCCCTTCAACTCGTGGTCGCCGACGTCTTCGAAGGTGAAACCTGACCCCGCGGTGAGGTCCTTCACGGTCCGAGAGACGAGGACTTCGGACGAGCCCGCGATCGATGCGACCCGCGAACCGATCGTCACCGCGAGCCCGGCGTGTTTCCCGTCAATCACCTCGCACTCACCGGTGTGCACGCCCGCTCGGATCTCGATCCCGAGGTCGCGGACCCGATCGATCACGTCGAGCGCACAGCGGACGGCGCGGGCCGGTCCGTCGAAGGTCGCGTAGAAACCGTCGCCCGCTGTGTCGTTCTCGACACCGCGCCAGCGCTCGAGCGCATCGCGGACGATGGCATGATGCCGACCTACCAGCTCGTTCCAGGCGCGATCGCCCAGCGATGCCTGCTTCTCGGTCGAGCCGACGATGTCGGTGAACAGCACGCTTGCGAGCACCGTGTCCGCCACTATCGGCTTCCGTTCCACGCCGAGGAACTCCCGGACGGTGTCGGTGATGAAGCCTCGGTCGCTGAACACCATCTGGCCCGGATCACCAGGGATGAGCACGAGTTCCGCGTCAGCGATCAACGCCTGCACGAACCGGCTCTCCGCGGCACCCGTCGGCGACGCTTCGTGGTCGATCAACAGGGTGGGACAGCTGATGACGCCGAGCACATGCGTCACATCGGTCTCGAACCACGTTCGAACCCAATCGACCGCCGTCGACGGCGCTATGAAGTGTCGATCCAGCCTGGCGATCTGGCCGATGAGCCGTTCATCGCCGACGAGTCCGGGTCCGTTCTCCTCGAGCCAATCGCGGATGGCCTCTGGCTTGCCGATGAACTCGCGGACCCCTTCTATGGTTTGGCGCTGCTCCTCCGGCGTGTCGCCCCACGGATACTCCGGCGACCGCGACGTTCTCGCCAGAGCGTTGAACCAGACGAACGACGAGACCCGGTCGGGATACGTGGCTGCGAACATCGCGAGCGCCGCCCCGCCGGTCAGAGCTCCGAACAACGCGGTGTGTGTGGACCGGCACGTGTCGAGGACCGTCAGCAGGTCACGGGCGTGTGTTTCGAGGTTAGGGACCGAGTATCCGCCGGATATGCCGGTCCCGCGACAATCGTGCAGGATCAAGCGCGAGAATGACGACAACCTGCCGAACAGGTCTGCGAGAGGCGCCAGCTCCCACATGATCTCGACGTTGCCGAAGATCGCGGTATCGAGGACGAGGTCCACCGGCCCATCGCCAACCGTTTGGTAGGCGATGCTGATCCCTTCTTCGGTCGTCGCGTACCGAGTCTCAGGGATGTCCACGCTCGAATCCTTCCCTGGGAGAGGCCGCCCCGCAATAGGTGCACGAGACGTACTACACATCCGAACAGCTCGCGCAGCTCGAAGCACGGCGCGAGGAGGTCGGCGAGGACCAGATCGCGGCCATCGAACGCGATTCGACGCCGAACCCGCTGGAGTACCTGACGAGAGCGCTGCAGGCTGCGAGCTAACCTCCAAAGCAGCAGTTGCGGGTCTTTACGACCCCTGCTAAAACTCGCAGACTCGATCCATGGGCCGACTTGGAGGGTCTGGCTATCAAGCAGTCACGGTGATGTTCACGGACATCGTGGACTCGACCGCTTCCGCGGTAGCGCTCGGCGACCGGCGTTGGCGGGAGATCCGGAACGGACATCATGAAGTGGTCCGCCGCGGGCTGAGCCGATTCTCCGGTTCGGAGGTCGACACGTCGGGGGACGGCTTCTTCGCCACGTTCGAAGACCCGACCGATGCGTTGTCTTGCGCTTGCCTCATCAGTGACGAGGTCAGATCCATCGGGATCGACGTTCGCATCGGCTTGCATGCGGACGGCGCCGAGCGAAGAGACCTCGAGTTCCTCTTCATCGCAGTCGCGAGTCGTGTTTCCGCACTCGCCACCGCCGGAGAGATCCTCATCACCGGCACGATGAGGCCGCTCCTGACCGAACCGATGATCCCGCTCCAGCCACGAGGTGCGCACGTTCTGAGGGGTCTTCCCGGCGAATGGGACATCTTCGCCGTGGAGCGAAACGAATCTGACCGGCCCGCCAAGGCGCCGATGTCGGATGCTGAGCTCGTGGTTGACCCACGGGATCTGCCGCACCGCTCGATCCTCACGTTGATGTTCACCGACATCCTCGGGTCGACGGTTCTTGCGGCCAGGGTCGGAGACGATGCGTGGCGAGAGATCAGCCGCGCTCATGACGCACGTATCAGAGAGGAAGTAGCCCGATACGGAGGCAACGTCGTCGACACGGCCGGCGATCAATACTTCGCCACCTTCGAGTGGCCTGTAGGAGCGATTTCGTGCGCGTGTGCCATTCAGGACGGAGTCCGAGAGCTGGGCGTCTCCGTTCGCATCGGACTCCACGCAGGGGAGATCGAGGACATGGGCGACAAGGTTGGTGGGGTCGCCGTCCATATCGGCGCCCGTGTTCAATCGTTGGCAAACGGCGGCGAGATCCTGGTGTCGTCAACCGTCAAGGATCTGGTTGAAGGTTCCGGTCTGCTCTTCGAGGAGCGGGGTCACCATGATCTGAAGGGCCTGCCTGGCGTGAGGTCCGTGTTCGCCCTGGAAATACGATTGCCTCCATCTGACACGAACAAGCCTGACTCATGAGGATGCACGAGACGTACTACACGCCCGAACAGCTCGCGCAGCTCGAAGCACGGCGCGAGGAGGTCGGCGAGGACCAGATCGCGACCATCGAACGCGAGTGGGCCGAGCTCTCGTCGCAGATGAAGGCCCACCGCGACGCCGGTACGGATCCGTCGGATCCCGAGGTGCGCGCGCTCGCGGAGCGCTGGCGCGACCTCACCGAACGCACGATCGCCGGCTTCACCGGCGGCGACCCCGGCATCACCGAGAGCCTGGGTCGCATGTACGAAGAGGAAGGTCCGTACAAAGCCTCCCGTGGCACCTTCGACGCCGACCTCTTGGAGTACGTGACCCTCGCGCAGACGGCCGTTGACTGAACGGTTCCTGGCGGTGGAACCAGCACTTCCGTTGGGCCGAGGGCCGCGGCGTCACGCGCCCCGGCGCAGCCCCCCCGCGATATGCGGCCGGTGGGTCCTTCCGTCACTGAGGTCACTGTCGACTACTCGCCGGGAGCTGGCATCCGGCGAGTAGTTGCGGCGATGAGTTCACGTGGGCAAGTGGTCTCCAGATCGCACTTCGCCTGAAAGGGTCAGGCCTGTTCGGTCGCTCCCACCGAGACTCGACCGGTCACCGTCGTGCCGCGCCCCGGCTGCGACCGGACCTCCAGCGTTCCGCCGATTGCATCAAGCCGGTCTCGCATGCCTTGCAAGCCCGAGCCGTAGGCCTTCGTGTCGGCGTCGAAACCCACGCCGTCATCGGCGACGGTAAAGGTCAACCCGCCGTCGTGTTGGGCGAGAGAGATCTCGGCGCCCGACGCCTCCGCATACTTGGCGACGTTGTTGAGCGCCTCCAGCGTGCAGAAGTAGACGGCGGACTCCACCTCCTGCGGGTAGCGGCCGATGCCGTCGGACTCCACCGTGGTCGGGACGGCGGCCTTGCGCGCTTGCGACTCGAGCGCCGCGGCAAGCCCCTTGTCTGCCAGGAGCGGCGGGTAGATCCCGCGGGCGAGATCACGGAGGTTCTCGAGCGCCGCGGCGGTCTCCGTCTGCAGTTCCTCCAGCATCTCCGCGGCCCTGTCGGGGTCACGACGCACGACGGTCGCGGCCAGGCGCTGCTTGACCGCGAGCGCCACGAGCTGCTGCTGGGCCCCGTCGTGAAGGTTCCGCTCCAACGCCTTGGCCCGCTCGTCCTGGGCCGTCACGATCCGGCGCCGGGATGCCCGCAGCTCCTCCAGGAGCCGAACGTTCCGAAGGACAAGTCCCGCCTGGGCCGCGAGATCCAGCACGAGCTTCGCCTTGGACGGGTTCATCGGGTCGCTCGGCGGCATCGCCACCGAGAGGGCACCGAGCAGCTCGCCCTGGTGTCGCACTTCCACCCCATGCTCGCCGGAGGGGAAGTCCGCGGTGTGATCATCCGCCACTCCGACGGGAGCCACAGTCCCGTCTTCCGGCCACGACGCCGCGGCCCGGAGCTCGTTCCCGAACCGCAACCACACGTGCGCCGCGACCCCTCCGGTTCCCGTGGCCAGGATCTGCGCCATGCGGGGCAGGGCTTCCTCCGATGCATAGGTGCGGGCTACCCGGTCGGAGAACTCGGACAGCACCTCGTACGGCGTCGCTCTCTTCCCGTACACCATCCGGTTCGCCAACCGACGGGCCCGCTCGCGGACCGGCTGGAAGGCGACGGCGATCACGACGGCGGCCACGATCGTTAGGAAGGAGTTGCCACGACTGCCGACCCTCGCACCGACGCCGATCACGAGGGCCAGGTACACGACGGTGAAGAACGCCGCGAGCAAGCCATACAGGACGGCTTTGCCGATGATCACGTCGATCTCGTACAGCCGGTACTTCAAGACGGCGACCGCGATCGACGCCGGCACCGCCACGATGATGGACAGGTAGAACCCGACGAACGCCACGCTTGAGAACGCCGACTCGTCGCACCCGCAGACGACGAGGGAGGCGCTGCCCAGGAGGAAGCACGCCACGGCGCCTGCCACTGCGAACCCAAGCCACTTCACTTGCTGGCGGAGCTCGATGTCGCCGCGGCGGAACCGGACGACCAGGCCCCACAAGCACGCGACCCCAGCGAGGACGGTTACCCAGGCCACAGCTACGACAGCGGTAGAGATGGCGCTGTGCAAGCTCCGGATCGCAAGGGGGTTGGGAAACGAGAGACCGCCGATCGGGGTCACGGACTCCGGGACCACCGCCAACCCCAGGTAACTCACGGCGGCCCCCGCGATCGCTACCCACAGCACCGGCCGCCAGCGGGGCGAGGGCGGGGTTCCCACCGGGTACACGAGCAGCATGACCGCGATGGAGACGATCAGGAGCGGGAAAATGGGCTGCAGGATGGCCGAGACGACGTCGGGAGCGGGGAGGGAACCGGGGTGTGTCCGCAGCCCGACCGTGGGGTAGACCACGCCGAAGATGACGAGCTGGATGATGACCCCCGTGCCCATCAGGATCCAGCCGATCACGTTCCGGGCGCGAACGACGATCAGGAGCC
>JBBQVZ010000026.1:0-31233 GCA_038211015.1 Actinomycetota bacterium
TCCGGACATCTGCGGTGGCTTGCGGCTCTCGAACCCGATCAGGTCCACGAGCTTCATCGCATCCCGGACGCGCTGGTCGATCTCGCTCTTCTCCACCTTCTTGCGGCGCAGACCGAACGCGATGTTCTCGTACACGTTGAGATGCGGGAACAGGGCATAGGATTGGAACACGGTGTTCACGTCGCGCTTGTAGGGTGGAAGTGTGGTCACGTCGCGGCCACCGAGGTACACGGTGCCGTACGTGGGCTCCTCGAACCCCCCGATCATCCGCAGGGTGGTCGTCTTGCCGCAACCCGACGGTCCGAGCATCGAGAAGAACTCACCTTCTCGGATGTCGAGCGATAGGTCGTCAACCGCGGCCGAATCCCCGAACAGCTTGGAGACGCGGTCGAGGCGCACGTCGATCTCCGGCACGTCCACCCCCCTGGTCCGGCTAGGCGCGAATCATGCCACAGCAACTGGTCGCAGGTCACGGCCGGTCGTATGACACGAGAACACGGTCCGGGCACACGCCGCGAACCCCGGGCCCGTCCCCTAGTACGTGGCTGGGACCCACTCGGGTTCAGCCCGTGAGGTCGGCGCCCTCCTCGATAGGGGGTGCGGGCGCCGATTCGGCATCCACCTCGGGTCGGCCACGCCATCGGGCCAACCGCGGAAGCGCCGTCACCCCGAACAACACGATGGCCAACAGGATGATCGCTCCGACCGCAAGTCGCCCGTCGATCAGGCCGATCGCAAGCGCGCTGGCCGAGATCAGGGCGCTCCACAGATACATCAGCAGGACGGCGGATCGGTGGCTGTGACCGATCTCCAACAGCCGGTGGTGGATGTGCTCCTTGTCGGCCTGGCCGATCCCCTTCCCACGCCACGTCCGACGCACGACCGCGAGCACGACGTCCAGGAACGGGATCGCGAGGACGAGGAGCGGCACCATGACGGTGCCCACGACGGCGGCCAGGTCTCCTCCGCTCGGTGGGTACGGGTTGCGCGCGACGCCCGAGATCGTCGCGATCGTCAGGAGCATGCCGAGCAGCATCGACCCCGAATCGCCCATGAAGATCCGGGCAGGGTAGAAGTTCCACGGGAGGAAGCCGACGCAGATGCCCACGGTGATCGCCGACAACAGCGCCGCGGCCGACGCGTCACCGAAGAGGCTGTCGGTGCGCACCATGTAGATGAAGAATGCGGAAGCGGCGATCGCGACCATCCCCGCCGCCAACCCGTCCAACCCGTCCACCAGGTTCACGGCGTTCACCACGAGCGCCAGCCAAAGGATCGTGAGCGGGACGGCCAGGTCCGAGCCAACCGACACCGGGCCGAATCCGAACCAGAAGTAGAGGACCTGCACGCCGAGGAGGACCAGCACACCCGCGATCAACACCTGCGCGGTGAGCTTCGCCAGCGCCGAGACGCCGCGCTTGTCGTCGATCACCCCCAGCCCCATCATCGCCGCGCACGTCACGAGCGCCGCGAGTGGTTCGGCGCTGTTGTGGTTCATCTCGGAGAAGAACGGAAGGACCCTCGAAAGGCCCAGACCGGCCAGGAATCCTGCGAACATCGCGATCCCGCCCATGGTCGGCGTGGCTTTCGGATGCACCTTGCGGTCCGATGGCCGGTCGATCGCGCCGAAGCGCGCGGCCAACCTACGAACGATCGGCGTCGCGACGAACGTCGTCCCCGCGCAGGCGAGGAAGACCCAGATGTAGGCGATCACGCTCCACTCAGTGTGCGATCCACCGGAGCGCCTCGCAACCGTCTCCCGTCGGTCCGGTCACGGGTACACCGGGAAACGGTGCATCAGGGCTCGCACGCGCTCCCGAGCCGCGTCCTTCACGGCCTGGTCGTCCGGGTTGCGGAGCGTGTCGCCCATCACTCCGGCGATCTCCTTCATCTCCCCCTCGTCCATCCCGAGCGTCGCGGGTCCGGGCGTGCCGACACGGATGCCCGAGGGGGTGGAAGGTGGCTGCGGGTCGAACGGGATGGCGTTCTTGTTGAGAGAGATGCCGACCTCGTCCATCACTCGCTCGGCGTCCTTGCCGTTCACCCCCAGGGGGCGGAGGTCGGCGAGGATGAGATGGGAATCGGTCCCACCTGACACGATGCGCAGGCCCTCGTCGGCCAGCCCTTGCGCGAGCGCGCGAGCGCTCCTGACGATCCGGTGCGCGTAGTCCTTGTATTCGGGCGTCATCGCCTCCTTCAGCGCCACGGCCTTGCCGGCGATGCAGTGCTCGAGCGGGCCGCCCTGCATCATGGGGAACACCGCCTTGTCGATCGCCTTCGCGTGCTCCTCGCGACACAGGATCATGGCCCCGCGCGGTCCTCGGAGCGCCTTGTGGGTGGTGAACGTCACCACGTCGGCGTAGGGCACCGGCGAAGGGAACGACCCGCCGGCGACCAACCCGATGAAGTGCGATGCGTCGACCCACAGCAGTGCGCCGACCTCGTCGCAGATCTCGCGGAACGCGGCGAAGTCGATCTCGCGCGGGTAGGCCGTGTAGCCGGCCAGGATGATCTTCGGCTTGTGCTCGATCGCGAGATCTCGGACCTTGTTCATGTCCAGCTGCTCGGTCTCGCGATCGACCTCGTAGGCCACGAAGTTGAACCACATGCCGCTCACGTTGACGGGTGAGCCGTGCGTGAGGTGGCCGCCGTGCGCCAGCGCCATCCCCAACACCTTGTCATCGGGGTTGCGGGGCTCCAGGAACGCCCCGAACACCGCCAAGTTCGCATGTGCGCCCGCGTGCGGCTGCACGTTGGCATGATCGGCACCGAACAGCTCCTTCGCCCGATCGATCGCGAGCTGCTCGGTCACATCGACGAACTCGCAACCGCCGTAGTAGCGGCGGCCCGGATAGCCCTCCGCGTACTTGTTGTTCATGGTCGAACCGATCGCCGCCAGGACGGCGGGGCTCGCGTAGTTCTCCGACGCGATCAGCCGGAGCGTCGTTCGCTCGCGCTCCAGCTCGTTCGCGATGGCGTCGGCCACTTCTGGATCTGCCGCCTTTAAGGCCTCCCAACTCGCCGCGTAGTCCTTCATGTCAGAGCTCCCCTCGCTCGATCATCGCGATCTGCTCGATCCTCGCTTCGTGCCGGCCACCCTCGAACGGAGTTTCCAACCAGAGCCGGACGACCTCTTTCGCGTAGGCGGGGGCGATCACGCGGGCCCCAATGCCGAGGACGTTGGCGTCGTTGTGCTCGCGCGCGAGGCGCGCGGAATACAGATCGTGGCAGAGCGACGCGCGGATGCCGTCGATCTTGTTCGCCACCATCTGCTCGCCCTGTCCGGACCCCCCGAACACGATCCCTCGGTCGGCCCGGCCGTCGACGACCGCTCGGGCAGCGGCTGCGCAGAACGCCGGGTAGTCCACCGGGTCGGTGGAATCCGTCCCGACGTCGATCACCTGGTGCCCCTCCGCCTCCAGGAAAACCTTCAGCTCCTCCTTGAGTGAGAAACCGGCGTGGTCGGCGCCCATCGCGATCCGCATCTCACGACCCCTCCGCGGCGTCGACTTCCGCGACCGCGCCGAAGAGACCGTTCACGAGCCGCTCGATCCACGACTCGAGCTCCCAGGCGATCGCTCGATACGCCTCCATCGGTTGACCGAGCGGGTCGGAGATGTCGTCGTCGCGAGAAGCCGGGACCGCCCCTCGTCGGCGAGCCAGGTTCGCTAGCGCGATCCGCTCCGTCATGGCCGTGTCCGGCGCCGGAGGCGGAAGGGTCTCGAGCAGCCGAACGAGCTCTTTCAGGGTGAACGTTCGATCGTCGCGATCGGACCCGGCGGCGAGCATCTCCCGATGCTCTCTCGCCATGCACAGGAGGAGATCGGAACCGTCGGCCATCCCGGCCGTGAGCCGCCTCGCGACGTGTCCATCGATGTCGACGCCCAGTTCCGCCGCCGCCAGCACCGATTCCGGCATCGCGCCCGACCCCTCCAGGCCGCTCGTGCCGGCCGACGACACGTCCGGGGCTCCTCCCGCGAACCGGTGCTGGAGGGCGTCTCGCAGCAGCCCCTCGGCGATGGGCGAGCGGCAGATGTTCCCCGTACAGATCACCAGGATCGACGTCATGGGAACCGGGTCACCCCGGAGGCGGCGAGTTTATCAGCGGTGATCCACCGCCCAGGAGCTGCGCGATGTGGTCCGCGTCGATGTCGCCGGCGCGCAGGATCCGCGCGTCACGATGCGTTAGATCGACGACGGTGGATGCTGCTCCCATCAGCGGCGACTCCTGACACAGGTACACGGCAACCAGGTCCCCGAACACGGCGTGCAGCTCGTCGCACGTCCCGGCCGGCGGCGCCCCCGAACGGTTCGCGCTGGTGGTGGCCACCGGCCCGGCCGCCGACAGGACGGCGAGCGCCAGAGGGTGCGAGGGCACGCGCAGTCCGATCGTCCCGACGTCGCCGCCCAGATCCCAGGTCAGGCTCACGCGCGTTCGCGGCAACACGAGGGTCAGCGGGCCGGGCCAGAACGCCGCCGCCAGGTGCTCGGCGCGGTCGTCGAACCGCGCCAGGGTTCCGGCCACCTCGAGCGAGGCGGTCAACACGGGAAGCGTGAGGTCGCGGGGACGACGCTTGGCATCGAACAACCGAGCCGTCGCGGCGAGATCGTGTGGGGCGGCGCCGATCCCGTACACGGTCTCCGTCGGGAACACGATCAGCTCGCCCCTCCGGACGGCCGCGACGGCGTCGGCGATCGCATCCATGGTCAGCCCGGCATCCGGGCCGTCAGGACCCGATCCCGGCCGCTCAGGTCGGGATGGACCTCCGCCGCCTCGAAGCCCGCGTCGGACGCTGCCTCGCGGACGGCAGCACCTCGCGTCTCGCCGATCTCGACCGCCACGGCGCCTCCCGGCCTGAGCACCTCGGATGCCTGGGCGAAGAGCCGCTCGTACGTCTCGATACCGCCGGCTAGCGCGAGGACGGGGTCCGCCCGCACCTCGCGCGGAAGGGAGGCGAATTCGTGCTCCTCCACGTACGGCGGATTGCTGACGATCAGGTCGACGACCCCTCGCAGCGCAACCGGCACGGGATCGAGGAGATCGCCCGGTACGACCTCGACATCCAGATCCGAACGAACGGCATTCTCCCGCGCCAGTGCGACCGCGTCCCGCGACACGTCGATAGCCATGACGCGCGCGTCCGGTCGCTCGTCCTTGATCGCCAATGCGATCGCGCCGGTACCGGTGCCCACGTCGACCACCACCGGTGCCTGCACATCGGCGATGGCGACGAGTGCGTGGTCGACGAGAATCTCCGTTTCCGGCCGCGGGATGAACACGCCCGGTCTGACGACGAGCATCAGGTGCCGGAACCCCTGTTCACCGGTCAGATGCTGCAGCGGCACGCCGACGCATCGCTGGCAGAGGGCGCGTCCGAAGCGCTTGGCCTCGGCGGTCGAGAGGCCCTCGACTCGCGTGTACAACCCGGCGCGATCGCTCCCGAGCACCTTGGCCAGCAGGATCTCCGCCGTGGGGAGCGGGCTCTCCACCTCGTGTCTCGACAGGTAGTCGGCAGCCCGGCGGACCACCAGCGACGGACGCACCGATCACGCCTGTCCATCCGGCGTCGCGAGCTGATCGGCTCGTTCCGCGGAGCGGAGCAGATCAACGAACTCGTCGAGCGCCTCGCCCCCCAACAAGACGTCCGGCAGCCGGTGCGAGGTGTGCTTGATGCGATGGTCGGTGACCCGCCCGTCAGGGAAGTTGTAAGTCCGGATCTTCTCGGCGCGTTCGCCGGAGCCAACCTGCGAGCGACGGCTGGCCGCCTCCTTCGCCTGGGCCTCATCCTGCGCGCGCTGAAGCAGCCGGGCGCGCAGATAGCGCATCGCCTTCTCGCGGTTCTGGAGCTGGGAGCGCTCCTCCTGACACGCCACCTTGATACCGGTGGGCTTGTGGGTGATGCGCACGGCGGAGTCGGTCGTGTTCACCGATTGCCCTCCGGGGCCAGACGATCGGTAGACGTCGATCTGGAGATCCTCCGCACGGATCTCGACATCGACCTCCTCCGCTTCAGGGAGGACCGCGACGGTCGCCGTGGAGGTGTGCAGACGCCCTTGGGACTCCGTCACCGGAACGCGCTGGACGCGGTGCACCCCCGACTCGTGCTTCAGACGCGTGTACGCATCCTTGCCGCGCACCTCCATGACGATCTCTTTCACACCGCCACCCTCGGACTCCGACGTCGACAGGACCTCCGTCTTCCAGCGATGGCGTTCCGCGAAACGCCGGTACATCTCGAACAGCTCGGCGGCCCAGAGCGCCGCCTCCTGGCCGCCGGTCCCGGCGCGGATCTCCACGATGACGTTCTTCCCGTCGTTCGGATCCTTCGGGATCAGCAGCAGCTCGAGCCGGCCGCGGAGCTCCGCGGCGCGCGCGTCGGCCTTCCCGGCCTCGTCCCGGAAGTACGCGGCCATCTCCGGCTCCGACTCGGCGGCCTCCATCTGCCTCGCCTCGTCCGCCTGTGCCGACACGTCGCGATACTCGCGGTACGGCTGGACGATCTCTTGGAGCTCGGCGAACGATCGACCGAGGTCGCGCATGCGGTCCCGGTCGTTGGCGACCTCGGGAGAGGCCAGCTCATCGGAGACGGCTTGGTAGCGAGCCTCGATCTCCGCGAGTCGATCGTCGAGTGGCGTTGCCATCCCTCGATTATCGCGGAGGAATCGAACCTCTCACCCCCGAGCCGCGATGACGGCCGTGCGGCGACCGGTCAGTCGTCGGAGTCGTCGTCGAAGTCGAGCTCAAGCGATGGGATGCCGGGCATCTCGATGCCGTCGTCCATGAGCATCCCCTCGAGGCCGTCGATAGCGTCGATCCCGTCGGCAGGGCGATCCTCGTCGTCGGCGTCCCGCGGATCGGTTCGGTGTTCGGTCTCGGCCGGCGCGGGCGACGGCGTAGACGCCTGAGGCGACGCGGGCTCGGAGACCGGGTTCGGCGTGTCGGCCTCGGCAGGCCGCGAACCCTGTACACCCGCGGGGTCCTCGATCGCCACCTCGAGCTCCCTCGCGACACCGACCAGGCGCGTCTGCATGTCTTGGAGGTGCTGCACCAGCGTCTCGCGGCGCTCGGACAGACCGAGCACGACCCGATCCGCTTCCTGCTTCGCGCGCTCCAGGAGCTCGTTGCCCTGTTGACGGGCCTCCTCGGCTCGGGCCTGGGCGTCGACCCGGATCCGGTCGGCCTCCGAGCGCGCCTCGTCCAGCATGCGTGCCGCGTCGGCCCTCGCTTCTCCGAGGATGCCCTCCGCCTCCTTGTCCGCCGTGGCGAGCAACGTGGTCAAGCGCTTCGAGAGCCGTTCGTACGGGTCTTCGGAGGGTGGCGGGTCGGAAGGGCGGGCATGCCCCTCGTTCTTGGCACCCGACGCCGGCTTCAGCTTCGAATCGCGTAGTTCCTGCTCGAGGGTCTCGATCTGCTCGGCGACCTGCGTGAGATAGTCGCGGACCTGGTCGGGGTCATAGCCGCGCCGAACCGACGCGAACTCCCGGCGGCGGATCTGGGCGGCGCTCGGTAGGAATGGAAGATCGATCTCGGTGGCCATGGCACAACCCTCCCGGGGTGGTTGGGCCCTCATCTTCGAGGCGCCACGAACCCGATGCAACAACCTTAAGTAGGGAGTTGGAGAGTTGCGCCGAGGCGATACTCAGCCCGAGGTGCCGGCCGCCTCGGCCTCGCGTCGGAGCACCTCGTCGAACGACGCGATCGCCACCTGGATCTGCCCGCGATCCGGCTTCTGGGTCGTGATCTTCTGCAGCCAGAGACCGGGCGCCATCAAGGCACGCATCACGAGCGAGGACTGGTAGCGAGCGCCCAACCGCAGCGCCTCGTAGGCGACCCCGGCGATCAACGGGATCGCGATGAGCCGCGATCCGATCCGCCACCAGAACCCCGGGGTCCCGAACAGCGTGAACACGAAGATCGTGATGACCATGACGATGATCAGGAAGTTCGTCCCGCACCGCACGTGGACCGTGGAGTAGCGATCGACGTGCTCGGCGTCCAGCGGGTCGCCATGCTCGAACGCCGCGATGGTCTTGTGCTCGGCCCCGTGGTACTCGAACACCCGGTGGATGTCCTTGGTCTTCCCGATCAGCCACAAGTAGGCCACGAAGAGGGCAACACGGAACAACCCTTCGAGGACGTTGGTGAGCACACCCCCTCCGACCCGGCGTTGGACCCAGGCGAAGAGGACGGTCGGCCCCAGCACGAAGATCGCCACGAAGAACACCATGGCCAGCGCCAGGGCGAACCCGACCTGTCGCGACGTGAGCTGCTCGTCGTCGTCCATCGACTGGTTCGTCGCGATCAGCAGCGCGCGTGTGCCGATCGCGAGGGACTGACCGAGGACGATGATCCCTCGGAGGAGCGGCTTCGCGAAGAACGGATGCTTCTTCGCGACGGAGTCGATGTCGTGCGACTCGACGTAGATGTCGCCGGCGGGCTTGCGGACGGCGACCGCCCAGTGATCGGCGCCGCGCATCATCACGCCTTCGACGACTGCCTGGCCGCCGTAGAGGTGCGGTCGAGCGGGGTGCGGTCGAGCGGGGGCGTCCTCGCTCACGGGATCGACCGGGGGTCGGTCAACCCTTCTGTGCAGCCTGCGTCTTGGCGTAGCGACGCTGGAACCGCTCCACGCGACCGCCCGTGTCCATCAGCTTCTGCTTGCCGGTATAGAACGGGTGGCAGTTGGAGCAGATGTCGGAGCGGATCTCGCTCACGGTCGAACGGGTCTGGAACGTGTTCCCGCACGAACAGTGGACGTTCGCGATCTGGTAGTCGGGATGGATGCCTTGCTTCATGTTCGGTCTCTCCTCTCGGACGCCCAGCGTACTAACTGCCGGACGGAGCCTTCGCGATCTCCTTCAAGAACTGCTCGTTCGACTTGGTGGCGCGGATCTTGTCGGTCAGCAGCTCGAGCGCGGCACCCGGATCCAGCGCGTGAAGGACGCGACGGAGCTTGACGACGAGCGCGAGCTCCTCGACGGGCATGAGCAGCTCTTCCTTGCGGGTCCCCGACGCGTCCACGTTGATGGCCGGGAACAACCGCTTCTCTGCCAGTGAACGATCGAGACGTAGCTCCATGTTCCCGGTTCCCTTGAACTCCTCGAAGATGACCTCGTCCATGCGGGATCCGGTCTCGACCAGGGCGCTCGCGATGATGGTGAGCGACCCTCCTTCCTCGAGGTTCCGAGCGGCGCCGAAGAACCGCTTGGGCGGGTACAGCGCGGTCGAGTCCACACCTCCGGACAGGATCTTGCCCGAGGCGGGCGCTGCCAGGTTGTAGGCGCGCGCCAACCGGGTCACGGAGTCGAGCAGGATCGCGACGTCCTGGCCCATCTCTGCAAGCCGACGGGCCCGCTCGAGCACGAGCTCGGTCACCTGGATGTGCTGGTCGGCCGGCTTGTCGAACGTCGAGTACACGACCTCAGCGGCCTCCACCGTGCGCTGCCAGTCGGTGACCTCCTCCGGCCGCTCGTCGACGAGCAAGACGATCACGTGGGTATCCGGGCTGGAGTTGATGATGCCGTTCGCGATCTGCTTGAGGATGGTCGTCTTGCCCGCCTTGGGTGGCGACACCACCATCCCGCGCTGACCTTTCCCGATCGGCGCCACCATGTCGATGATCCGCTCGGCCACGGACAGGGATCCATTCTCCAAGCGGAATCGCTCGTCGGGGAACAATGGCGTGAGCTTGTCGAAGTTCGGACGCGCGCGCGCGGCCTCGACGTCCATGCCGTTCACGCTGTCGATCTCGAGCAACGCGAAATACTTCTCGTTATCTTTCGGACGACGGACGCGGCCGGCCACCGTGTCTCCCTTGCGCAGCGAGAACCGGCGAACCTGCGAGAGGGATACGTAGATGTCCTCCGGGCCAGGTAGGTAGCCCGACGTGCGGAGGAACCCGTAGCCCTCGGGAAGCACGTCCAGGATGCCGGTGAGGACGGGCGCGTTCTGAAGCTCCTCGGCGCGCTCCTGCTCCTCCCGGACCCTGCGCTCCTCACGAACCCGGCGCCGCTCCTCTCGCGAAGGACGCCCGCGGCCGCCGCGCGTTCCGTCGTCGCGACCCTCGGTCCGATCGCCCTGACCCTCGCCCTGGGAACGGTCGCCCTGGGAACGGTCGCCCTGGGAACGGTCGCCTTGCGGGCCGCTTTGTGAGCGATCCCCGCCCTGGCGGTTGCCCTGGGAGCGGTCGTTGCGAGGCCGGTTCCCCTGAGGCCGGTCGCCGGGCTGGCGGTCGGCCGGTTGGCGCTCGTCGGGCTGGCGCTCGTCCTGGATCGTGTCGCCCCGGGGCCGGTCGTTCCCCGCATGGTCGTCGTCGCGATCCGACGAGCGGTCGGCGTCGCCGGCGCTCGTCTGGCCGTTCGATCGGCCGTCGTCGGCCGACGTCTCCTCGGGCATGGTGGTCTCGCCGCCGGAAGTCTGGCCCCGTGAGGACCTGTTCGACGATGCAGCGGGCCCGTTCACCGTCGCACCGTCGGAGGAATGCTCGACGATGGCGTCGATCAGCCCAGCCTTCCGGAGCTTCAGCGAACCCTCGATGCCGAGGCGCTGCGCTATCTGCTGCAACTCGGGGATCAACTTCCCCTCGAGGGCGCTTCGGTCTCTGGTCGTGTCCATGAGGCTATGCCTCTCCCTTCAACTCGTTCTGGAGCTTGGTCCAATCGGCCTGGAACTTCTCCAGACCGAGATCTGTCAGCGGATGCTTCACCAGCTTGGTGAAGACGTCGTACGGCATCGTCGCGATGTCGGCGCCTGCGAGCGCCGCGTCGATCACGTGCATGGGATGGCGGAGCGACGCCGCGAGGACGTTCGTCTCGTAGCCCTGCATCTGATAGAGCTCGCAGATCTGGCGCAGCATGTACATGCCGTCGCTCCCTACGTCGTCGAGTCTGCCGAGGAACGGCGACACGATGTAGGCCCCGATCTCGGCTGCGAGGATCGCCTGCGCCGGAGAGAACACCAGCGTCACGTTGATCCGTATCCCTTCATCGGTCAGTCGCTTGCCGCACTGAAGCCCGTCGGGCGTCATCGGTACCTTCACGACCGCGTTCGGAGCCTTCTGCGCCAGGCCGAGGCCCTCCTGATACATCGCGTCTGCTTTCGGCTCCGTCGTCTCGAGCGAGATGTCACCGTCGACCTCGTCGAGGATCTGCTTCCAGACCGCATCGGGATCGTCGTTCTCCTTCGCGATCAGCGACGGGTTCGTCGTCACGCCCTTCAGGACGCCCCACCGATTGATGTCACGGATCTCGTCGATGCTCGCCGTGTCGAGGAACAGCCTCATGGGTTCCTTCCCTTCGTGGTGTCTGCCTTCGCCGTCGCGGGTTCGGGGATGACCGCGACCTCTGCCGCTCGAGCGGTTGCGCGTTCCATGACCAGATCGATGACCGCGGCGATCGACTGGTCGAAGCCGTAGTTGGGGATGACCGGCACCCCGTGCGAGAGGGCCTGCGTCTTCACATACGCCTGCAGGCGGCGGATGTTCTCGAATCCCTTGGCGTACCGCTGCGCGGGGCGCGACGCGATCGCGTCCTCGCGCGCTTCGAAGTGCGAGCGGTGCCGCTCCTCGTCGTCGACCGAGATGACGAAGGGCACGGCCAAGATCCTGCCGTCGAACGCATCCAGGTCGAAGAACCCCGGCACCACGTGCGCGCCCTCGATGATGATGCTCGTTCCCTCCAGCGCCGCTCGATCGATCAGCGCGTTGATGCCGACCGCCACCGCCGCGGTCTGCTCGCGGAACCCGACGATCAGGGGATCGGCCAACCTCGTGGGCGGCTCGCGGAGCGCAGCGTCGGCCTCGAACGAGGACGTATGGAGCGTGGGCATCAGCTCCGGCGAGAACATCGAGCGCATGACCTCGCGGATCGCATCGGTCGCCACGAACCGGACGATGCCGAGACGCGCCGCGAGCTGCGTGGCGATGGTCGACTTCCCGACGCCGGTGGCTCCTCCGATCAGGATCACCAGCGGCACATCGAGCTTCTCGACCTCGCGCCAACGGAGGAAGTTCTTCGCATAACGGTCGCCGGCGATCTCCGTCAGGACCTCGAGGGCCAGCTGGGAGAGCTCGTCGGTGGTGAGCGAGGTCGAACCCCGCTCCCGCAGACGCTCCTCGATCTCTTCTGCCACCTGGTACGCGCGGAACGGCGACAACCCGGTGACCATGACCTGCGAGGCCATGAGCCCCTTGGAGTACGGTAGCCCGGGCTCGCGATCCGAGATCACGATGTGGGGGATCTTGGTTCCCTTCTCCGTCACCGCTACCTCTGTTTCCTTGGCTCTGTTTCCTTGGCTCTGTCTTCTTGGCTCATGTCTTCCTGGCTCTTGGTTCTGGCTCGTCGTTCCTCGTTTTGGAAGCTGTTACCGGGCTCGTTCCCGGCCTCGTTCGAGCGAGAGGTCGATCACCTCGCCGAGCGCGGTGTCGAGATCGGTTGGCCCCTCGACCACGATCGCCCGGTTGTCCACGAACACGACCTCCGCCCCACGTTCGAGAGCCTGCTCGCACGCCACGTCGACGGCGGCCGCCTTCACTTCCGTGAGGAGAACGTCGAATGCATCGGCGACCCTCATGTCCTCCGCGAGGCCGGCCCGATCGGCCAACCGGGTGCTCCATCCCACGACCGTGCATCCGTGGGCGGCTTCGAGGTGAGCGATCTGCCTCTCGGCCACCGCGGGCGGCGCCGTCGTGGTGAAGAACACTCGTTCGCCCTTCACATCGGCCAGCGGAACCGGGATGAAGTCGGTCACGATCTGCCGCGAATCATCGAGGAAGCGACGGATGTGGGGGCGAAGCGCGGAGAGATGTTCGTGCCCAGCAAGTGGGCCGGAAGCCATAGTAACAACCACCAGGTCGGACAGCAAGAGCCGGAACGGCCCAAGGTACCCGGCCAGGTACTCGACCGGCACGGACGCCGGCGCCACCAGGACCCCGGCGTCCCACGGCACCGGCGGAACGGCCGAGCCGCTCCCTTCCAGGATCAGCATGCCCGCCCCGAGCTCGGCGCCGAGCTCGGCCGCCTCCCTGACGTTCGTCGCGTACGGCGCCCCGGCCAAGCCGCCGCCCGCCCGCCTCGCGCCGATGGTCGTCACGCCCGTCGTGAGCGCGTCCTCCAGGTAGTCGGAGGCCGCGTGCTCGCCCGAGCGGACCAACCCGAGCAGTCGAGCCAGATCCACCGAACCCGCCTCGGCAACCTGGGGCTCGGCCGGCCCTCCGCGGCCCATGGCGACGATCACCGGGTTCAGACCACGTCGTGCGGCCAAACGGGCGAGCGCCCCCGAGATGGCCGTCTTCCCGGTCCGCTTCCCCGTGCCGATCACCGCGAGGGTGGGCACGGGCAGGGGCGGACCGTCGATCGGCGGGTCCAGTCGGAAATCGGCACCCATGTAGGGGAGACCTCGAGCGAGCGTCACCCCCGCCAGCTCCATCCGTTCCCGGTAGCCGAGCACGGGCTCGTCGGACAGATCCAGCACCCCCTCCGGTGCGAACTCGTCGATCGCCATGGTGAGCGCGGCCATCCGGTCGGTCCCGGAAAGCCGGGTCGGTACCCCGAGGTCCGGCACGGAGCCGGGCTGCAGCTTCTCGATCCCCCCGACGAGCAACGCGCCGGCCACGTCGTGGCCCCGCTCACGCGCGATATCGATCCCCCAGCGCGTGACCGGTGGATAGTGCTCGCCGTCGACCAGGACGATGACCCGCATCGTGGGACGGACCCCCTCTCGAGATGCTGATGGCGGTGTGCCGGGCTGTTACTCGCCGACCGGAACGACGCGCTCCTCGACGGGCCGTTCGACCTCCCGGTGGAACTGTGCCCCGGTCAACGAGAAGTGCGCCATGACGTGACCGTCGCCGAACGGGAACTTCCGGTGGATCTTGACCTCGCCATCTTCGAACTCCAGCACGTTGTAGCAGGGCTTGGTGTACCCGCGCACGCGCAAGGACGAGACCGTCCCGGCGTTCGCGATGTACATGTTCTCCAGGCACCACACATACGGCACGTGCTTGTGGCCCGAGAGCACCACCTGCGCCCCCGCATTGAGCAGCACCTCCAAGAGGTCTCCGGCATCCATGACGGTGCTCCGCTCACGGCCGGTCCCGGGGATCGGCAGCAGGTGATGATGGATCGCGAACACCTTCAGATCGGCCGGCACCGAGAACTGCTCGCGGATCCACTCGTAGTGACCCCGTCCGACCTTCCCCTCGTTCTGGTCGGGCTCGCTCGAATCCATCCCGACGATGCGGACGCCCTTCACGTCGACCGACCACGTCCGTGGCCCGATCAGATCCTCGAAATGCACGTACCCCACGTTGCGGGAGTCGTGGTTCCCGGGGACCGTGTAGATGGGGGCGTCGATCCGGTCGGCGTAGGCGACCCAGCTCTTGTACTCCTGCCGGAACCCCTCGCTGGTGAGGTCGCCCGTGACGACGACCGCGTCGGGCTTCAGCTCGTTGAGCTCGGCGATGACGCGGTTCATCAGGTTCGGGACGAAATACGGCGAACCGACGTGTGGATCGGAGATGTGGGCGATGGTGACCACGGTGCCAGTCTAGATGGCTCGAGCGGCGTTCTCCGCGTTCAGCCTTCGACGATCGCGACGCCGGTGGAGGCGACGTCGAGCCAAAGGACCTGCCAGCCCTCGCCCGGATCGGGCATCGACACGCCTTCGGATCCGAACGCGAGCAACGTGGGACCGGCTCCCGAGACGCAAACCGGGACCTCCGCCGCCCGTAGCTGATCGAAGACGGCCTTCACGGAGGGAACGAGGCTCAGGCGGGCCTGCTGGTGTAGGCGATCCCCCAAGGTCTGGGTGAGCAAGCCGGGTTCCGACGTCAGTGCCACCACGGTCGCCGCGGCGTGCCCCGCGTTGTGGACCGCGTCCCGGAGCGAGACGAGCTCCGGGAGCGCCGCGCGCGCCTCACCAGTCGGCAGGCGGACGTCGAGAGGGACGAACGCCACCGGCCTGAGGTCGGGATGCGGGTCGAGTCGGATCACCCCGTCGCCGAACGCCAGCGTGAAGCCGCCGGCGATGGCGGCGGCGGCATTGTCGGGATGACCCTCGATCTCGATCGCCAGGTCGAGCACGTCTTCGGGCTCCAGCCCAAGGTCGAGGATCCGATCGGCGAGCGAGATCCCCGCGACGCACGCGGCGGCCGACGATCCGAGCCCTCGCTCAAGCGGGATCCGGTTGATGCCGTGGAGCCCGAGACCGGGCAGGATGCCGCCTCCCACGCGGGCGGCGTGGAGCATCGCCTTCGACACCATGTCGGTGCCATCCGCGGGGAGCTCGTCCGCCCCCTCGCCCTCCCAGGTGACGCCGGGCTCGACGTCGGTGTCGACGTTGACCTCGTTCCAGAGATCCAGCGCCAAGCCGAAACAATCGAACCCCGGACCGAGGTTGGCCGACGTGGCGGGGACGCGCGCGGTGAGCTTCACTGGGTCACAGGTCGAGCTCCGCGGCGACGGCCTCGGGATCGGCGGGCACGGTCGTGGGTTGCGATGCGCCGGCGATGGCCCACTCCGGATCCTTCAAACCGTGGCCAGTCAGCACACAGACCACGACGGAGCCTCGGGTGAGCTTCCCATCGGCCTGCAGGTGCAGCAGTCCGGCGACGCTGGCCGCGCTCGCAGGCTCGGCGAACAGCCCCTCGCGTGCGACGCGCCGGTACGACGCCAGGATCTCTCGGTCGGTCACCGCAAGGATCTGGCCCTCGGACTCCGTCGCGGCCGCGACAGCCTTGTCCCACGAGGCGGGGTTCCCGATGCGGATGGCGGTAGCGATCGTCTGCGGGTCCTTCACCGCCTCGCCGCGGACGATCGGCGCCGCGCCCTGCGCCTGGAACCCGAACAGTTGCGGGGGCTCGGCGATCACCCCGTCGCGAAGGTACTCGGAGTACCCCATCCAATGGCTGGAGATGTTTCCCGCGTTCCCCACCGGCACGCAATGGACGTCGGGTGCGCGGCCGAGGCTGTCGCAGATCTCGAACGCAGCCGTCTTCTGCCCCTCCAAACGGAACGGGTTGACGGAGTTGACCAGCGTGACGGGATAGCGCTCGGCCAGGCCCTTCGCCAGCTCGAGCGCAGCGTCGAAGTTCCCCTCGACCTCCAAGACGCGGGCGCCGTGCACGAGCGTCTGCGCCATCTTGCCGAGGGCGATCTTGCCTTTCGGCACCAGGACCGCGCAGGTGATGCCGGCTTTCGCTGCGTACGCCGCAGCGCTCGCCGACGTGTTGCCGGTCGAGGCGCAGACGACCGCCTTCGTCCCCTCTTCGATCGCCTTGCTGATCGCGAGCGTCATCCCGCGGTCCTTGAACGATCCGGTGGGGTTGGCCCCTTCGAACTTCAGCCAGACGTCACAGCCGGTCTCGTCCGACAAGAGATCGGATCTGACGAGCGGCGTGCCTCCCTCCCTCAACGTGACCACCGGTGTGGCGTCGGAGACGGGAAGGCGCGCGCGGTACTCCTCGATGATGCCTCGCCACTGATGAGCGCCGCCACTAGTCTGAGACAGACCAGTGGCGTCGGGCATCCCATCGGGCGGGCTCACTCCTCGCCCTCCACACGCAGGACGCTCGAGATCGCGCGAACGACCGGGAGCTCGCGGAGCTGCTGCAGCGTCTTCTGGAACGCGCTCTCCTGGGTGCGGTGCGTGATGAACACCAGGGTGGCCTCATCGCCGGAGCCCTCCTGCCACACGCGCTCGATCGACACACCGTTGCGGCCGAAGTGGTCGGCGATCTCAGCGAGCACCCCGGGCCCGTCCTCGACGTGGAGGTTGAGATAGAACTGCCCGTACGTGTCGTCCATCGGTCGGATGCGCCGCTCGTAGACACACGTGCATCCGATCCCACGCGTGCCGGCAACCCGGTTGAGAGCCACGTCGGCCAGGTCCCCGACGACGGCGACGGCCGTCGGGTCGCCGCCGGCGCCGCGCCCGTAGAACATCAATTGCCCGATCTTCTCGCCTTCCACGAAGACCGCGTTGAACGCGTCCCGCACCGACGCCAACGGATGCGACTCGGGCACCATCGCCGGGTGCACGCGCACTGACACCTCACCGTCCTCGAGCTCGGCGATCGCCAGGAGCTTCACCGTGTAGCCCAGTCGCGTCGCGTCGGCGATGTCCTGCGCCTGGATCTTCGTGATGCCTTCCCGGTAGACGTCGCTCGCGACGACCCGCGTGTTGAACGCGATCGATGCGAGGATCGCGCACTTGGCAGCCGCATCGAACCCCTCGACGTCGGCGGTGGGATCCGCCTCCGCGTAACCGAGGCGCTGCGCGTCGGCGAGCGCGTCGTCGAACGCCGAACCATGCTCTGACATCTGCGTCAAGATGTAGTTGGTCGTGCCGTTGACGATCCCGAGGACACGCGAGATGCGTTCGCCCGCAAGGGAACCCTTGAGCGGACCGATCAAGGGGACGCCGCCGGCCACGGCGGCCTCGAACGACAGATCCACGCCGGCCGCGTCGGAGGCATCGAACAGCTCCTTGCCGTTGTTCGCTAGGAGCTCCTTGCTGGCGGTCACGACCGACTTGCCGTTGGCGAACGCGCGCAGGATCAGCGAACGCGCCGGCTCGATCCCGCCGAGCAGCTCGCAGACGATGTCGATATCGGGGTCGTCCACGATGGAGACTCCGTCGGTCGTGAACACCTCCGGCCCCAGGGGAACGCCACGGTCGCGCGAGAGATCGCGGACCGCAACGCGTGTGATCTCCAGTCGACATCCCGTACGGAGCGCGATGTCGTCTCCATGCTCGTGGACCAGACGCACGACGGCGGAGCCGACGTTGCCACACCCCAGCATCCCGACGCGCATGACGTGTCCGGTCACCACGGCCCCCGGCCCTCCTCGACCCACGACGACATGAGGATCTCGTCCTCGTAGCCCGTGGACTTGCGGGAGTGTCCCACGAGTCGGCCTTCCTCCACGAACCCGAACCGCCGGTACAGCGCGATCGCCGCGTGGTTGTAGGGATAGACCGACAACATGATCTTCTCCACATCCACGCTTCGAGCCCAGCGGAACGCCTCGGCCATCAGCGCTCGGCCGATGCCGAGTCCGCGCCGGTCGGCCGCCACCGCGATCCCCAGCGTGGCGACGTGACGCGTGACCGGATGGGCCTCGCGCTGGACGTAGATGTGTCCAACGACGCGCCCGCCGTCGAGCGCCACCACCTGCGCCTCGCGGTCCGTCCAGGAATGGCGGAACCGCGCACGGTAGACACGTGCCGGCGTCTCGACCTCTTCGCTCCGGACGTAACCACCCTCCGCGACGATCGCCTTCCAGAACGACAGGAAGGACCTGGCGTCCTCGGGCTGCGCGGGCCGGAGCGTGAAGCCGGGGGGCGGATCCTCCGCGGGAACGGCCCTCGGCGCGGGAGCCTCGAGGCGGTCGAGGTCACCGGCCCCCTCGCGCCGGATCCACACCGAAGCCCGGCCCTCGCGGATCGCGACCACCGCGGGCCGGCCGACACGGTTGTAGGTGCTGGCCAGGGAGTAGGTGTACGCACCCGTCGCCGCGAACGCGAGCAGATCGCCGCGCTCGACGTCGGAAGGAAGGGTCACGTCGTCGGCGAGCACGTCGCCCGACTCGCAATGGCGGCCGACGATGGTCACGGGCTCGGCTGACGGTCCGCCGGGACGTGAAGCCAGTGCCACCGTGTACTGGGCGTCGTACAGCATCGGTCGGATGTTGTCCGACATCCCTCCGTCGACGGCGATCACGGTCCGGCCGTCGCCGAGGGTCCGACGATCGCCGACCCGGTACAGCGTGACCGCGGCGTTGCCCACGATGCTCCTGCCGGGTTCGGCCGCCAACAGGGGCACGGGAAGACCGCGCTCGCCACACGGCACCCGCAGTCGCCGCTCGGCGGCCGCCCCAATCTCCGACACCGACGGCGTCGCCTCGTCCGTGTACGTGATGCCGAACCCGCCGCCCATGTCGAGCACGTCGACGGCGATCCCGTGCTGCTCGCGCAACCTCGCGGTCAGCGCCACCAGCACGTCGAGCTCGCGCAGGAACGGGTCCATGGTGAGGACCTGGGATCCGATGTGGGCATGGAGCCCTAGGAAGCGGAGGTGCGACAAGGACGCCGCCGCCGCGACCGTCTCTGACACGGCGGGCGCCGGGACCCCGAACGCCGTTGACTCGTGGCCGGTCGCGATCGACTCGTGGGTGTCCACACGCAGGCCGGGGTTCACTCGGAGCAGGAACGACTGCACCACGCCCTCCGCGCCGGCGAAGGCGTCCAGCCGCCGCAGTTCGTCCGACCCATCGGCGATCACCAGCCCCACGCGAGCTCGAACGGCCAACGCCAGCTCGTCGTCGGACTTGTTCCGCCCGTGGAACGCGATCCGGGCGGGCGGGGCACCGGCGCGCACGCAGGCTTCGACCTCGCCGCCGCTCGCGGCGAGCAGGTCGAGCCCCTCGTCGACGGCCAGACGGAGCATCGCGTGCGCCGTGAACGCCTTGACGGCGTAGAACGCCTTGGGGAACGCGAGCCGTGCCGCTCGCAGCCGGGCGGTCACATCCGCCCGGTCGAACACCAGTAACGGGGTGGCGAACCGCTCGGCTAGCAAGACGGCGCTCTGGCCTGCGATCCACATGCCGTCTGCCTCGAAGGATGCGTTCACGGGCCAGGGGTTCGGTCGTGGCGATGCCCCAGCCGTGGGCTCGGCGGTCCCGAGCGGCGTCGTCCGCTCAGCCATCGGCCCGATCCATGATCTCGGGGGCCGAGACGCCGAGCAGCCCGAGCAGGTTCGCGATCACTTGCTTCGTCCCCGTAGCGAGCCAGAGTCGCGCCTGCGTCAGCGCCTCGTCGTCGGAGACGACGCGGCACTCCGTGTAGAAGCGGTGGAACGTTGCAGCCAGCTCCTGCGAAGCATGCGTCAGCTTGTGTGGTGCCCGTTGCTCCGCGGCGACAGCGAGCTTGCCCGGAACCTCGGCGAGCGTGCGCAACAGGTCGAGCTCGCTCTCGTGCGTCAGGAGTGCCAGATCGACGTCGGCGATAGCTTTGAGTGCGACACCCTGGGACTCCGCCTTGCGCAGGATGCTCGCGATCCGCGCATGCCCGTACTGGACGTAGTAGACGGGGTTCTCCATGGTCTGTTGCTTCACGACCTCGATGTCGAAGTTCACCGCCGAGTCGTTCGAGAACTGCAGCAGCGTGAAGCGAGCGGCGTCCGTTCCGACCTCGTCGATCAACTGGTCCAGTTCGATGAACTCCCCAGCGCGCGTGCTCATCTTCACCGGTACGCCGTCGCGGAGGAACGCGACGAACTGGTAGAGCACGATCTCGACCGCGTCGGGGTCGAACCCCAGGGCCTTCGCGGCGCCCTTCACCCGCGCGACATCGCCGTGGTGATCCGCGCCCCAGACGTAGATGACGTGATCGAATCCGCGAGCGAACTTATCGATGAGGTACGCGCAGTCCGCCGCGAAGTACGTATGCACGCCGTTCGACTTGAGCACGACGCGATCCTTGTCGTCGCCGAACGCGGTAGAGCGGAACCACACCGCGCCGTCGTCCTCATAGATGAAACCGGCCTCGCGGATCCGCCGCATCGCCTCCTCGATCTCCCCGGCATCCGCGAGCTCGCGCTCGGACCGGTAGACGTCGAAGCGCACGCCGAAGCGTTCCAGCGTCGCCCTGATCCCCGACAGGATCCGTTCCGCGCCAAGATCCCTCAGGCGCGCGAACCGCTCGTCCTCCGGGAGATCGGCGATCCCGGGGCCTTCGCTCTCCAAGATGTCGCGTGCGATGTCCGCGACGTATTCCCCCCGATATCCGTCTTCGGGCAGGCGAGCCTCGCGGCCGAGCACTTGGAGCAACCGCGCCTCCACGGACCGGCCGAACCGATCCATCTGCCCGCCGGCGTCGTTGAAGTAGTACTCTCGCTCGACCGCCCAGCCCTGGTGATCGAGCAGCGATGCCAGGGCGTCCCCGATGGCCGCGTTGCGCGCGTGGCCGATCGTCAACGGGCCCGTCGGATTCGAACTGAGGAACTCCACCTGGACGCGCTTGCCGTTCGGTTCGGCGGCGCCGTAGGACGTGCCGCTCGCGACCACGTCGCGGAGCGCGTCGTACAGCCATCCGTCGGTGACGAAGATGTTCAGGAACCCCGGCCCGGCGACCTCGACGCGCTCGACGAACGGCGCCTCGGGGAACGCGGCACGGATCGCCTCCGCCACTTCGCGCGGGTTCCGACCGGCCCGCGAGGCGAGCACGAGCGCGACGTTGGTCGCGAAGTCGCCGTGCTCCTTCTGCTTGGTCGGCAGCAGCTCCGGTTCGGGCCGATCACCCTCGATCCCGAGTTCCCCCGCCCCGGTCTCGAGCGCTGCCCGGATCAGCTCAAGGAGGCGCTCCTCGATCACGGCCCTTGCCGCTCCGCGACCCGCCGGCGGATGAGCTCCACGAGGTCCCCGGGCTCGAAGGGCTTCCGGACGAAGTCCACGGGTCCCAGCCCACCCTGCGCGTTCTGTTCCTCATCCGGCGAACGAGCGGTCAGGAACACCACCGGCACGTCGGCCAGGGCCGGGATCAGCCGCATCTGGCGGCATACCTCGTAGCCGCCCAACCCGGGGAGCATCACGTCGAGGACGATGGCGCTCGGTGGAACCGCGCGCGCTCGCTCGAGCGCGACGTCGCCGCGGGAGACCGCCGCCACGCGGAAGCCGACGAGCCGGAAGTTCACCTCGAGCAGCCTGGTGATCACCGGGTCGTCGTCGACCAGGAGGATCACGGGGACGTGCTGTTCGGACATGCCCTGTTCCGACATGCCCCGAGGATAGCCGAGCACCGCCATCCCCCTCGATATCCGGCCGATCCGGGAACGACGAGCTCTCCCTACACTCGCGCCACGAGACGAGGGAGGCCGTTGACGGTGCCATCCATCGATCCGGTTCGATCATCGCCGGGAGCGCTCGTGTTGGCCGCGTGCCTGGTGGGAGTCGCGACGCTCATCATCCATGCCGAGCCCAACGGTGAAACGGCCTATCTCCCGGGCGCATGGGTGGAACTCGTCGGCCTCACGCTCATGGGGCTGGTCTTGATCTCTCGGGCGGACAGCCCGACTCGCATGATCGCGGCCTGGTTAGCTCCGTTCTCGCGGCCCAGTTGGGAGGAAGCGCGGCATACGCCTTCAAGCGGTGGGAACCGATCGGCGGATTCGGCGGCGGTGTCGCGAATATCGTCCTCGTCCGCGTGTTCGCTGCATCCATGGCTGTTGCGATGCTGATCGCGTGCTCGGCCTGCCTCGCGGTGCTCATCCGCGAAGGCGCCTTCCGCGTTCCCCTCCCGCGGCCGATCGGCATCTTCGTCGTCTCGGTGGGCGTGGCGCTGGTCTTGGGCCTGCCCTGGGTGCTCGGGATCGGCGGAGCGGAAACGACCGACCTGACCTCTATCGGGGCATACGCCATCCTCTACTCGCTGCCGTGGGGCGTGACTCTGATCGGAACCGCGTGGCTCGGGAAGGTACCGGCGACGCTGACCCTCGCAACGATCGCCCTTTGCTCGGGTCTCATCCTCACCCCTTCAAGGTCGAACGTGGTCGACGTCCGCAACGCGATCGCCGGCTTCCTGGTGGTCTTGATCGCCGCGAGCCTCGTCGGCATCCTCAGGTTCTTCGGGGAAAGGGGGCGGGAGGCGTCGTTGTTAGACTCGCCACGCCCGACAGCGCCCCCGTAGCTCAGAGGATAGAGCGCCGGCCTCCGGAGCCGGAAGCGCAGGTTCGAGTCCTGCCGGGGGCACCGAAGGATCGGTCTACGTGTCCGTTGCCTGGCCTGCCTCGGCCACCACATCCCGTGGGCTTCGCAGCGCGTGATACTCCGATCGGCGCTCGAACGTTGCCCGTAGCTCGCTGCTCAAGGCGTCGACGAACTGATCCCGATAGGCCGCGTCGACCAGGATCGCGACCGCGTAGTAGAGGCCGGCGAAGGCCGCGACGCCTGTGGCCACCCGCAGCAGTTCCCACGTCACCTGCACCCGCTCCCCGAACATGGCGATCTCCCAGATCGCCGCTCCCGGGCCACCCAACCACACGCTGCGCACATCGGCAGAGACGAGCAGGGTGCCCAGGAGCACGTAGAAGAGCCACACGGCGGCGCTGACGAACAGCACCTGCAGCGACTCGCTGATCAGGGCGACGGCAGCCAGGTTCATCCGCTCCCGTCGACGGAGCGGCATGTCCCCGACGTCCGAGTCCTCCTGTATCTCGCGAACCACTCCCGGCAGGCGCACGCTCAGGAACACCATGCCGAGCAGCACGAAGAGGCCGATCGCCATCCAGAAGACCCCTCCCCCGGTCGCCGTGAACACCTGCCAGGACTCCGTCGTCAGGAAGATGACGAGCGAGAAGAACAGCAACAACGGCACCGCTCGAACGAGCACCGTCACCGACTCGCCCATCTGGGCGAAGAACCGGACCCCGGCCCATCGCACGATCGCGACGAATCCGAACCCCACGACGAGATAGACGAGGAACACCAACGCGGCGTTGACGAGGATCGTGACGAAGCCGAACAGGAACTGTCCGCTGAACAACACGGGCAGCAGCGCCGGCAACAGCACGAACGCGACCAGCTCGGGGATCCCGACCCGCGCGGGGATCGACAGGAACCGGCGCCCTCGCAGGACGTTCAGCACGCCGAACCCTCCGAACAACACCGCGGCTCCGCCGAGCGCCAGGAGCACGTTGGCCCAGCCCGCGCCGACGTCGAGCGCGTTCACGATCTCGACGACGAACACCAGCGCCAGGAACGGGATCGCGCGCGTGAAGATGTCCTCGGCCGCGGAAAGACCGACGATCAGGTTCGGCAACCCGTCGCGGCGGAACCCAAGCTCCAGCTCTCGGATACGTCTCGCATCGGCATCCACGGAGGCATCGAACCACAGCGGGCGGCGGGGCGGCGGATGCTCGACCCGTCGGGATCACTCGATCCAGATGAGCGCCACCGACGCCACGAGCAGGATGGCGAGCGCGACGCTCACCGCGCGACGCGTTCGCTCGTGTTCCACGATCCTACCGAGCGCCGCCCCACCGGCCGCCCAGATCGACGACGACCCCACGACGATGGTCATGAGCGTGCCTTCCAGCAGCGCGATGCCGACGAGCCGCGGGACGTCCCTGGGCAGGAACGTGCCCACAGCGGCGATCGCGAACACCCACGCCTTCGGGTTGGCGAACTGGAACGTGATCCCTTGCCACAGTCTCAGCGGGTGCGAGACGTCGGCGCGTCCGATGTGCCCGCCCGCGAAGACCAGGAACGCCACGTAGAGCAGATAGGCCGGGCCCACGAGCTTCAACCCGATCTCGGCGGCGGGCACCGCCTCGAGGAGAGCGCCGATGCCCGCCGCAACACCCAAGACGAGTGCGCCCATGCCCAGCGCGGTCCCCAGGACGTGGGGAACGGTCCGGCGGAGCCCGAACTCCATCCCGGATGCCCAGAGCACCGCGTTGTTCGGACCAGGTGACACGGTTCCGACGAACGCGAACCCCACGAGCGCCGCGAACTCGTTCACGACCGGTCCCGGCTGGATCCACTCGCCATCGACGCCATCCAAGACCGGGGACCATCGGGAGGTCTTGTACGATCGGCGCGACTTTGGTCACGTCACGCGAGTGGGTTCGCGCATGGAAGCCGGCGGTTCCCGGCATCCGCGAGGTCTTCCACGCGCGGTTCGTCGATCACGAATATCCGCCGCACACGCACGACACGTGGACAGTGTTCATCGTCGACGAAGGCGCGATCAGCTACGACCTCGACACCCGGCATCGCGGCGCCGCCGGCGCTCGGGTGACGATCCTCCCACCGCACGTCGTGCACGACGGGCGACCCGCCAACAGCGCCGGATTCCGCAAACGCGTGCTCTACGTGGGGACCGAGGTACTGGACGAGCGCATGATCGGCCGAGCGGTCGACGATCCCGACATCGAGGACCCGGCACTCGTTCGAAGCCTCCACTCGCTTCACGGCGCCCTGCGAGATCCGGATGAGACGTTCGCGGCGGAGACCATGCTCGCCGCAGTCAGCGCGCGTCTCCGGGAGCATCTGGGCGACCGACGCGTCGTGGCGTTCGAGCGATCCGACGACAGCGTCGCGTCCGATCTCCGGGACCTCCTCGACGAACACCGCTTCGAGCGGCTGACGCTGTCGGAAGCGGGACGCATCCTCCACGTTTCGCCAGCGCATCTCGTCAAGTGCTTCTCTCACCGGTTCGGGATCGCTCCGCATCGCTACCTGCTCGCTCGTCGCATCGACGCCGCCCGCCGGCGTCTGCTCGACGGAGAGCCTGTTGCGCAGGTGGCGACGGGCGTCGGTTTCCACGATCAGGCGCATCTCACGCGGCACTTCAAGCGGCACGTGGGGACCACGTCGGCTCACTTCGCGCAACGGGAGTTGTGAACGGACCGGCGTAACGACTGAGCGCCACGCCTGAGGGCTTGAAGCGGATGAACGAACTGTCGCCGGCTCGTGTCTGTGGAAAGCTGTCGACGATGAGCGACAAGCCCGACCTCTCGCTCGAAGCCGACGACCTCAGCGGTGATCCCATGGTCCAGTTCCGTCGGTGGTACGAGGACGCCGAGTCGGACGGCATCCACCTGGTGAACGCCATCGCGCTCGCCACCGCCGACGCGCAAGGGAGGCCGGCGGTCAGACACGTCCTGCTCCGCGGATTCGACGATCGGGGCTTCGTCTTCTACACGAACCTCGAGAGCCGGAAGGCGCGACATCTGGCGGAGAACCCCTCTGCCGCGTTCGCCCTCCTCTGGAAAGAGCTCGACCAGCAGGTGTGCGTCACGGGTTCGGTCGAGCGGACCACCGACGCCGAGTCCGACGCGTATTTCGACAGCCGCCCTCGAGAGGCGCGGATCGGCGCGTGGGCTTCGCGACAGAGCGAAGTCCTGTCCTCGCGCGACGTGCTGATGTCCCGCTTCATCGAGATCGACGCGAGGTATCCCGGCGACGACGTTCCACGTCCGCCGTTCTGGGGCGGCTACCGGATCGTGCCCGACACCGTCGAGTTCTGGCAGGCGCGGGCGTTCCGCCTGCACGATCGGTTCCGCTATTCCCTCGACGAGGACGAAGCATCGGGTTGGCGGGTAGAGCGGCTCTCGCCCTAAGCGGCCGTAACGGCGGCTCGGAGTTCGACGCGGATCTCGGGCGGCGTCGTGATCGAGTTGTGCACCGAACACCGGTCGACCACGGCAGCGAGTCGGTCGCGCAGTCCGTCGGGGAATCCACGGGGAAGCCGGAGGCTCAGATCGATCGAGCCGACCCGCGCGGGACGATCGGCCGCCATCGTGAAGGTCGCGTCGACGCCGAACCCATCCGGATCGATGTCATGGCGCGCGAAGAACCGCCCGGCGTAGTGCGCTGTGCACGACGCGAGCGATGCGACGAAGAGGTCGGTGGGCGTGGGACCGGTGTCCCCCGTGTCCGGTTGGTCGACCGTCAACGCGTGCCACCCAATCTCCACCCGGTAGCGATCTCCGCCTTCGGGTTGAACGTGAACCTCCAAGGGGGTTCGCCTCCTGTCCATACCTCTCCAACCGAGCATGCTCCCGATACCGCTCGGAGCACCCGGCATACGACCCCCCGCGTGGGGGACCATGGGCCCCGCACGCGGTGCATCGAGACGTAACATCGATGCGATGACCGTCCGAACCGGGCCAAGGGAGATCGTGCAGACGCGCCCACACGTGACCGTGGACGGGAACGAGGCCGTCGCGCACGTCGCCCACCGCCTCTCGGAGGTGATCGCGATCTACCCGATCACCCCTTCGTCGGCCATGGGCGAGCTCGCCGACGCGTGGTCGGCCCGCGGATGGACGAACCTGTGGGGCGCGGTACCGACCGTCGTCGAGATGCAGAGCGAGGGCGGAGCGGCAGGGGCGCTGCACGGCGCGCTCCAGGCCGGGGCGCTCGCGACCACGTTCACGTCGTCGCAAGGCCTGCTCCTCATGATCCCCGACATGTTCAAGATCGCGGGCGAGCTGACGCCGTTCGTGATGCACGTTGCCGCGCGGACCATAGCGACGCACGCGCTCTCGATCTTCGGCGATCACAGCGACGTGATGACGGCTCGCACGACCGGGTTCGCGATGCTGTGCGCGTCGTCCGTACAGGAGACGCAGGACATGGCGCTCGTCGCGCACGCCGCGACGCTCCGGACACGCGTCCCGTTCCTGCACTTCTTCGACGGGTTCCGCACGTCGCACGAGGTCGACAAGATCGAAGCGTTCGAGGACGCGGACCTCCGGGCGCTGATCGACGACCGCCTCGTGCGGGAGCACCGCGGACGTGCACTCACCCCCGACCACCCCGTCCTTCGAGGATCGGCGCAGAACCCCGACGTGTTCTTCCAGGCGCGCGAGGCGGCCAACTCCTTCCACGACGCGGTACCCGGTGTCGTGGAAGGAGTGTTCGACGAACTCGCGCAACGGACCGGACGTCGCTACGGTCTCGTCGACTACCACGGCGCGATCGACGCCGACCGCGTTGTCGTCGTGATGGGGTCGGCCTCGGGCGCGTTGGAGGAGACCGTCGATGCCTTGTTGGCGGCGGGTGAACGCGTCGGGATGGTGCGCATTCGGCTCTTCCAGCCCTTCCCGAGTCAGGCGTTGGTCGCGGCGCTGCCCCCGTCGGTGCGCGCGATTGCGGTGCTCGACCGCACCAAGGAGCCGGGCGCCGTCGGTGAACCGTTGTACCTGTCGGTAGTCGCCGCGCTCGCCGAGGCCATGGACAGCGACGCGCCCCCGTTCGCGCGGATGCCGCGCGTCACCGGTGGTCGCTACGGGCTGTCGTCCAAAGAGGTCACCCCCTCGATGCTGAAGCCTGTGTTCGATGAGCTCGGCACCGAACAACCGAAACGCCACTTCACGATCGGCATCTACGACGACGTGACGCGCCTCAGCCTGCGCATCGACGACGACTTCATCCACCCGCGCCCGCCCGGCGAGGTGCAGGCCATCTTCTTCGGCCTCGGCTCCGACGGCACCGTGGGTGCCAACAAGAGCTCGGTGAAGATCATCGGCGAACACACCGACCTCTTCGCGCAGGGGTACTTCGTGTACGACTCGAAGAAGTCGGGTTCGACGACCGTCTCGCACTTGCGCTTCGGTCCCGAGCCGATCCGCTCCACCTACCTCATCGGCGCGGCCGACTTTGTCGCCTGCCACCAGTTCGGCCTGCTCGAAAAGCTCGACGTCCTCGGGCATGCCCGGCCGGGCGCGACGTTCCTGCTGAACTCGCCGTTCGGTCCCGACGAGGTGTGGGACCACCTTCCCGTTGAGGTGCAACGCAAACTCATCGACGACGACATCAGCTTCTGGGTCATCGACGCCGACGCGGTGGCCCGCGACGCGGGGATGCAGAGCCGCATCAACACCGTGATGCAGCCATGCTTCTTCCAGCTGTCCGGCGTACTCCCCGCCGATGTGGCGATCGCTCGGATCAAGGCGGCCGTCGAGACCACCTACGCGCGCCGCGGTCGCGCCACCATCGAGCGCAACTTCGCCGCGATCGACCTCGCGATCGCGAACATGCATCGGGTGGAGGTGCCAACGACCGCGACCAGCAGTCGCACGATCGGGATGACGCTGCCCGCCGACGCACCGAGCTTCGTGCACCAAGTGACCGCGGTGTTGCTGGCCGGGCACGGCGATCGGCTTCCCGTGAGCGCACTCCCAGTCGACGGCACGTTCCCCAGCGGGACTGCGGCATACGAGAAGCGCTCCATCGCGCAGGAAATCCCGATCTGGGATCCCGACGTCTGCATCGACTGCGGCATGTGCACCATCGTGTGCCCGCACGCCACCATCCGCATGAAGGTGTTCGATGCGGACACGGCGGCGGCCGCGCCGGCCGACTTCGTCACCAAGCCGTTCCGATCCAAGGATCTCGCTGGGCACCACCTCACCATCCAGGTCGCACCCGACGACTGCACGGGCTGCGGCGTGTGCGTCGACGTCTGCCCCGCGAAGAGCAAGACCGAGATCGGTCACAAGGCGATCAACATGGAGCCGATAGCGGCCCACCACGACGTCGAGCAACGCCGGTGGGAGCACTTCCTCTCGATCCCGTACCTCGACCGCGACCTACTGCCGCACGATTCGGTGAAGGGATCGCAGGTGCTCGAGCCACTCTTCGAGTTCTCGGGTGCGTGCGCGGGATGCGGTGAGACGCCGTACATCAGGCTCGTCACGCAGCTCTTCGGTGACCGCATGATCGTCGCCAATGCCACCGGGTGCTCGTCGATCTACGGCGCCAACTTGCCGACCACGCCGTGGACGACCAACGCCGACGGGCGCGGACCTTCCTGGAACAACTCGCTGTTCGAGGACAACGCCGAGTTTGGCCTCGGCATGCGCGCCGGCCTCGACGCGCAGGCGCGCCAGGCGCGCGTCCTGCTCGAACGCCTCGCTCCCGTCATCGGCGACGACCTCGCGCGCGCGATCCTCGACAACCCACAGGACACTGAGCCACAGATCGCCGAGCAGCGCGAGCTGGTGTCGCAGCTGCTCGAGTCGATCGGGCGTCTCGAACGCGACGCAGCCTCCGACGCGGCCTTGGACGCGGCGCGGCTCACCATGGTCGCGGGCAGCCTCGTGCGTCAGAGCGTGTGGCTCATCGGCGGCGACGGCTGGGCGTACGACATCGGTTTCGGCGGCCTCGACCACGTGTTGTCGTCGGGCCGCGACGTGAACGTGCTCGTGCTCGACACCGAGGTGTACTCCAACACCGGAGGCCAGGCGTCGAAGGCGACGCAGCGCGGCGCCGTTGCCAAGTTCGCAGCAGCGGGGAAGAGCACTGCCAAAAAAGACCTCGGTGCCATCGCGCGCGCGTACGGCAACGTCTACGTCGCGCAGGTGTCGATGGGTGGCAACGAGCTGCAGACGACGAAGGCGCTGCTGGAGGCCGACGCGTGGCCGGGACCGTCGCTGGTGATCGCGTACAGCACCTGCATCGCGCACGGCATCGACATGTCGAAGTCGATGACGCACCAGAAGGACGCGGTGAAGAGCGGTTACTGGCCGCTGTACCGCTTCCACCCGAGCGAAGTCGAAGACGGTCAGCCGTTCAAGCTCGATTCGAAGGCGCCGTCGATTCCTATCAGCGATTTCGTCGCGACCGAGGCGCGCTACGCGATTCTCGGACGCACCGACCCGAGCCGGGCCCGGGAATTGTCGAGCCTGCTCCAGTCCGATGTCGATGAGCGGTGGCGCTACTACGAGCAGCTCGCGGCCATGCACCGGACGGTGACCCACGCCGATCATCTCGATCCCACGACCGCGCCCAATGTCGAACGCGATGCCGGGAACGGCAACGACGACGGGGCCGTGGCATGACCGATCTTTCGACGCGGTATCTCGGCCTCGACCTGCGCACGCCGATCGTGGCATCGGCGTCGCCGCTCAACGGCGAACGCGCGAGTGCGCAGCGCGTCGAAGACGCCGGGGCATCCGCGATCGTCATGCCGTCGCTGTTCGAAGAGGAGATCATTCACGAGGAGCTTCAGCTCAACCGCGCGCTCGACGCCGGTTCTGGGCACTTCGCCGAGGCGCTCGATTACTTCCCGAACGTCGACTCCTTCGCCACGGTGAGCGATCGCTACCTCGCGTTGATCGAGCAACTGAAGGCGCACCTTTCGGTGCCCGTCATCGCCAGCCTCAACGCAACCAGCACATCTGGTTGGGCCATGCACGCGGCGCTCATCGAACAGGCCGGCGCCGACGCCTTAGAGCTCAACCTGTATCACGTGGCCGCGGACCCCGAACGCAACGCGGCCGAGTGGGAGGCGAACGACCTCGACGTCGTACGCGCGGCGCGCGCCGCGATCACCATCCCGCTCGCGGTGAAGCTGAGCCCGTACTACTCGGCGATGGCGAACTTCGCGCGCGATGTCGTCGACGCCGGTGCCGATGGTCTCGTGCTGTTCAACCGTTTCTACCAACCCGATCTCGACCTCGACACGCTCGAGGTGGTCAACCGAGTAGAGCTGAGTCACTCCGGCGAGCTACGTCTCCCGATGCGCTGGATCGCCATCCTGCGGCCGCAACTCGGAAACGACGTCTCCATCGCCGCGACGTCGGGAGTCCATTGTGGCACCGACGTCGTGAAGGCAATCATGGTCGGCGCCGATGTCGCGATGCTGACCTCGGCCGTGCTGCGACATGGCCCCGAGCGGTTGCGCGTGGTCGAAGCCGAGGGCAACGGCGTCGTTGGCCGGGCCGC
>JBBQVZ010000027.1:0-30180 GCA_038211015.1 Actinomycetota bacterium
GCTCCGCGAGATCGCCAGCACCACGTCGTACATACGTCCCTGTGGCGCTTCCGAGGCGGCGAACGCGTCGGTCTCGCCTTCGCCGGCCGCCTCGCGCAGGCCCGCGTAGGCCTGGGCGACGAACAGGGAGGTGCCGCAGCCAACGGCCGCGACCCGGTCGCCGGATCGAGGGAGCGTCGTCTCGGCGCCCGGAGCCGCGGCGGCGGCGCTCCGCCACGTGTCCGGTTGGCTGGTGAGCTCACGCACGATTTCGCTCATTAGAGGGGACTTTATTGCATGAACGATCATCTGGGCAATCCAAGGGGTGCGCATCGTCCCTCAACTCATCCCTATACTCCTGGCCGATGCGCCAGGCAGATCGATTCAACGTGATCCTGGAGGATCTCTCCGAGGGCGGGTCGGTCAGCGTGACCGAGCTCTGTCGCCGGCTCGACGTCTCCGCCGCCACGATCCGACGCGATCTCGGCCTGCTGGAGGAGCATCTCCTGCTCAAGCGCACCCACGGCGGCGCAGTGTCCCAGGGGCTCCTGTACGAATTGCCTCTCCGCTACAAGAGCGGCCGGCATCAGGAGGAGAAGCGACGCATCGCCCACGCGGTGGCGGAGCTGGTGCCCGATGGCGCTGCGATCGGGCTCACCGGCGGGACGACGACGACCGAAGTGGCCCGGGCGCTCGTGGGCCGCGAGCGTCTCACCATCGTGACGAACGCCCTCAACATCGCGTCCGAGCTGGCCGTCCGTCCGAACCTGCGGCTTGTGGTGACCGGCGGGGTGGCGCGCAGCGCGTCCTACGAGCTGGTGGGACCGATCGCCGAGGCGAGTCTGCGGGAGATCAACCTGGACCTGGCGATCCTCGGCGTCGACGGCATCTCCGCCGACGCCGGCCTCACCACCCACCACGAGGTCGAGGCGCACACGAACCTCTCGCTGATCGAGCGCGCGCGCCGGGTGATCGTGGTCACCGACGGCTCGAAGATCGGGCATGCGGCGTTCGCGCGGATCTGCGGCATCGAGCGCGTCCACGACCTGATCACCGACGCCGGCGCGCCCGCGGCACCGTTGGCGGAGATCGCCGCTCTCGGCGTCGCCATCACCACCGTGTGACGCCGTGAGGTCGCCCGGCCTGGATCCCGCTCCGCTCGACCCAGCGCTGCATGACCTTCCGTTACGCGCGTATCGACCGCGCGCTTCCGTCCGGTTGTCGCGGAACCTCGTGTCACGTGCCCGGTTCCCCGCGGTGGACGCGCACAACCACCTCGGCCGATGGCTGACACCCGACGGCGGCTGGGCGTCACGCGATGTCGACTCATTACTCGCCGACATGGCCTCGAGCAACGTGGACACGATCGTGAACCTCGACGGCCGGTGGGGTGACGAGCTCCAGGCGAACCTCGACCGGTACGACCGCGCGCACCCCGGCCGGTTCGCGACGTTCTGCCATCTCGACTGGATGGCGCTCTCCGAGCACGGATGGCCCGAGCGGATCGCAACGGACCTCCGCGGGTCCGCTGACGCGGGCGCGAGGGGCGTCAAGGTCTGGAAGGACCTCGGGCTCGGGCTCCAAGACGAACGCGGAGAGCCGCTGCTCCCGGACGACGAACGACTCGCCGGCGTGTGGGACACGGCGGGTGAGCTCCGGCTGCCGATCGTGATCCACGTCGCGGATCCCGTGGCGTTCTTCGATCCGGTCGACGAGCGCAACGAACGTCTCGAGGAATTGCTGGTCCATCCCGAGTGGTCGTTCGCCGATCAACGCTTCCCGCGGTTCGAGCGGTTGATCGATGCGCTCGAGGCCGTGGTCGCCGCGCACCCGGCCACCACGTTCATCGGCGCGCACGTCGGGTGCTACGCGGAGGACCTGGCGTGGGTGGGGCGGATGCTCTCGACGTATCCGAACTTCCACGTAGACATCGCGGCGCGGATCGCCGAGCTGGGCCGTCAGCCTCGCGCTGCGCGGCGGCTCCTCATGGAGCATCCGGATCGCGTGTTGTTCGGCGTCGACCTGTTCCCGCCTGATCCCGCGGACTACGCGATCCACTTCCGGTTCCTGGAGACCGATGACGAGTGCTTCGACTACGCGACGGATGACGTGCCGCCCGAGGGACGGTGGACCATCTCGGGTCTCGACCTCCCGGATGACGTGCTCTGCAAGGTCTATGGAGAGAACGCCCGGAGGTTGATCCCAGGACTGGGCGATAGCGGGCAATCAAAGCCTCTGTAGGGTTCGTTATAGGGCCTTGAAGTAGTTCACAGACGGCACCGGGGTGTAGCCAGCCTTCTCGTACGTGCGGCGAGCGGGAGCGTGACCAACGTCTCCGCCGGTGGAAACAAGAGCGAGCGACAACCCTGCCTCGCGCATCCAGTCGGTCGCCACGTCCGTCAGCTGTGTGCCTAGCCCGTGGTTCTGGGACCCGGGGTCGACCGCAAGCATGTAGACCTCGCCCATGCCGCTATCGACCTTGAGGAACGCCGCGACAAAGCCAACAACTTCCCCGTTCACTTCGGCGACCCAGACTTCCGTCTGCTCATCCGCCAGGACCTTCTCGACGTCTTGCTGTTGCTGACGACGCCAGTCGTCGCCGTAGAGGCGCTCGAAGATCTCGTCCCCCATCACGTCTCTCTCCGAGGCAAACACCGGAGCCCAAGCACGGAGCGAAAGGCGGACCACATCGGACGTGTCGGCTTCGTGATAGGGGCGGATGAGCGGTTCCATGAGGCGAGAGTCTCTCACCGAACAGCTTGGTGTACGGATCCTCCGCGGTTTGGGAGCCCGCCCCGCAGCCGCTAACCGGGGGCGCGCTTCGAACCGCGGCGGATCGCCTCGGGGATCATCTCACCGTGCGCTTCGATCAGGTCGTCGACCATGTCGTGGACCTGACCGAGGCTGAGCGTTGCGGCCGTGTTCGGATCGAGCATCGCGGCGCGATAGACCTGCTGGCGGTCGCCGTCGAGCACCGCGCGAACGGTGAGCTCGACGACGTTCAGGAACGTCCGGTTCATCGCCGTCAGGTGTGCGGGACGCGCGGGCACCGCGGTCGGTTGCACGCCGGCTCGGTCCACCAGGCACGGCACCTCGACGCAGCAGCCGTCGGGCAGGTCGGGGATCAACCCGGTGTTCTTCACGTTCGCGTAGAGCGCACGCGGTGTGCCGGTTTCGATCGAGTGGATGATGTCGGACGCGAGCTCGCTCCCCGGCTCGGCGGCCACGGACTCGCCCGCCTCGAGCTTGCGCACGATCTCGCGGTAGTCCTCCAAGGCCTCCTCGGTCCTGCCGATGTAGTCGTCGACCGGGATCCGGAACCGCTCGATCATGTCGTCGTGGCGCATGAACCACGACACGTACTCCGCGGAGTGTTCGCTCGACTCGGTGGGGAAGTACCCCAGTTCCTTGTAGAGCTGTACGCGGACCCGGCGCCCGAGCCCCTCCGGGTCGCGCTCGATCGCGGCGTCGAGCAGCGGGTACAGGTCCTCGCCGTCTCGCTCGAACCGTGTGACGAACGCCTGATGGTTGAAGCCCGACGTCTGGAACGCGATCTCGTCCATGGGCACGCCGACCGTCTCCGCCATGAACTCGTGCGTATAGAAGACGGAGTGGCACAGCCCGACCACGCGATCGAACCGCGAGCCCTCGTAGACGGCCCACGGGACCATCGCCATGGGGTTCGTGAAGTTCAGCAACGTCGCGTCGGGACACACGTCCGCCATGTCGTTGCCGATATCGATCATCACGGGCAGGGTGCGCAAGCCCCGGGAGATGCCGCCGATCCCCAGTGTGTCGGCGATGGTCTGTCGCACGCCGTAGCGGCTGGGGATCGCGAAGTCGATCAGGAACGCGTCGCGCCCGCCCACCTGGATCTCGTTGATGGCGTAGTCGGTGCCGTCGAGCGCCTTCCGACGATCCAGCTGCGTCTCGATCGTGGCGCGGCCGCCCTTCGCCTCGTTGATCCGCGCGCCGATCGTGCCCGCGGTCTCCAGGCGTGCCTCGTCGATGTCGTGGAGCACCACCGAGACGTCGGCAAGGTCGTCGAAGGACAGGATGTTCGACAAGACGTCGATCGTGAACTCGACGCTGCCCGCCCCGATGATCGTCACTTTCGGCATGCGCGACATTGTTCCATCGGGCATCCAAAGCAACAAATCCCGCCAACGGGTGCTAGCCTTCGCGGGATGAAGCGCCTGGCTTGGGCGACCGTCTGCGCGGTGGTGCTCGTCTCCGCGTTCGTGCAGCCGGTCGTCGCGCGTCCGATCCCGGTCGCGGCGCCGATCGCGGTCGCCGCCGCCGACCCCGCGTGTCCGAACTGTCCCGCCCCCGAGCCGTGCCCGGGATGTTGGCTTCCACCGCTCGTCGCACGCTGGCAGTACCAGCTCCAGGGGAAGCCGGGCATCGCCGACGACACCGGCGGCATCGACGTCGACATCTGCGAGGCACCGGCCGCCGGAGGCGACTGTGTCACGCCGGAGGTGTTCGACATCGACCTGTACGTCGACACGAAGGTCTCCGGCGCCGGGAACTTCGTGGTGAACACGGCCGCGGTCGACGCGATCCACGACGCGGGTGGGCATGCGATCTGCTACCTGGACGCCGGCGACGCCGAGACGTACCGACCCGACTACCAACGCTTCGTCGACTTCGACGAGGCCTGTGATGGGTGCCTGATCGGCAACCCGTTCAGCCAGGTGTTCCCCGACGAGTTCTTCCTGAACATCAACAACGACCGGGGGCAGCGCGCGTTCATCCTGAAGGTGAACCGAGACCGCGTGATTAAGTGCGCAGCCGCAGGGTTCGACGCCGTGGAGTGGGACATCATCGATACCTACGAGGACTCGCATTCCGGCTTCCACATCAGCTACCGCGCGCAGCTGATGTTCAACACGCGTCTCGCGAACATGGCACACGCCCACGGCATGTCGGTCGCCATGAAGAACGACCCGTCACAGATCAAGGACCTGCTGCCGTACTTCGACTTCGCGATCGTGGAGGAGTGCTTCCAGTACCACTTCTGCTCCGGGGACCCCTCGCCCGGAGAGGTCGCGTTCGTCCAGGCGGGCAAGGCGGTCTTCGAGGTGGAGTACCGGCTCACGCGCGACGAGTTCTGCGCCGACGCCGACGAGCTGGGGATCAACGCGATCAAGAAGAGCCGCAACTACTCGCTGTTCGCGACGCCGTACCATCCGTGTCGCTGACCAGCGACACGCGCGTTCACATGGTCGCGGTCTGACCGCCGTCGATCACGAGCGCCTCTCCGTGGATGAACGACGCGTCGTCCGATGCGAGGAAGGCGTACGCGGCCGCCACCTCCTCCGGCGTGCCGGCGCGCCCCAGCGGGATCTTGTCGCGTTCGTACGCCACCATGAACGCCTCGTCGCTGATCGCGTCGTTCAGCGGAGTGCGGATGAACCCGGGACAGAGGCAATTGACGCGGATCCCGTGCCGGCCGAGCTCCACCGCCATCGTCCTGGTGAGCTGTAACACGCCCCCTTTGGAGGCGTTGTAGTGCGCGAGGTTCTCCTCCCCACCGAGCGCGTTCGTGGACGCCATGTTCACGATCACCCCGGTCCCTCGCGCGACCATCCGCCGCGCGACCGCCTGCGCCACGAGGAACATCCCCCGCAGGTTCACCCGCAGGATCCGATCCCATTCCGCCACGTCCATCTCGAGGAAGGCATCCTTGTGCGCGATCCCCGCGTTGTTGATCAAGACGTCGATCGAGCCAAGCTCCCGCTCAGCCTCCACCACCAACCGGTCCACATCCGCCGGCTCGCCGACGTCGCACGACGTGGCGCCCACGTCGCCGAGCGGGGACAGCTCCGCCAGCGTCTCCGTCACCTCGTGCGGATCGATGCCGCAGAGGTGGACGCGACTCCCTTCCTCGAGGAACCTGCGGACGGTGGCCTTCCCGATGCCGCTGCTCCCGCCGGAGACCAGCACGGCCTTGTCGGTCAGTCCGCGCACCGCGCCGCCTCCACCGGGACGGTCGGGTGCCGGTGGCGCGTCGATACCATCTCGGACATGCGCGGGATGGTGGCAGACGCGGCACGGGCCAGCAAGGCCGTGCGCCGGTCCCGTGAGAACCGCGCGTGAGGACGCGTCCACAACCTCGCCCCGAGGTCGCCGTCCACGGCTTGTTCGTCGTCTTCGGGTTCGTGATCGCGGCGTTCTTCCCGTTCTTCGCGATCTACCTGCAAGGGCGGGGTCTGTCCGCAGACCAGATCGGTGTGGTGATCGCGGCCACGGCGCTCGCGCGGATCGTCGGGAATCCGATCTGGGGTCACTACGCCGACACGCGCATCGGACGGCTGACCGCGTTCCAGATCGGCACGGTCGGCGCGGGTGTGACCGCCGCGGCGCTGAACCTGGTCGATGGGCTCGCGGCGATCACGATCACGGCCTCGGTCATGGCCGTGTTCTGGGTGGCGACGGGCCCGAACATCGACTCGATCGCGCTCGTGCATCTGGGCGACGAGGCGATGGCCGACTACGGACGGCTCCGAGGATGGATGAGTGCGTCCTACGCCCTTGGCTGTCTCGTGTTCGGCTCGATCCTGGAGCTGGCCGGCGTCGAGTGGGCCATGCCGATCTACGCCGTGGCGAGCCTGGTCGTGCTGGCATGGAGCTCGACGATCGTGCGGGACCGGCCGAAGGACGTCGAGGCGCACGGGCGTCTGGGGACGGTCGGCGCGGTCTTCCGGGAGGCGCCGCGGTTCTGGGGGTTCCTTGCGGCGGCGCTCCTCGTGTGGGTGGGGTTCAACGCGGCGTGGAATTTCATCTCGCTCAAGATCGTGAGCGAGGGCGGCGGACCGTTCTTGATCGGCCTCGGCACGGCGATGGGCGGGTTGCTCGAGGTCCCGGTGATGCGGGTGTCGTCCCGGCTCCAGGTCAGATGGGGTCTCCGGCTGGTGTACGTCTTGGGCTGCTGCATCTACGCCGGCGGGTTCCTCCTGTGGGGTCTGATCGACGATCCGACGATCCTTTCGTTCCTGACGACCCTGGAAGGGGTCGCGTTCGGACTGCTCTTCACGACGAGCGTCGTGGTGGTCGGTCGTCTGATGCCGGCGAGGTACTACTCGACCGCCAACTCCATGCGCGAGATGGTCATGCTGGGGATCGGCCCGATCCTCGGGGCCGGCATCGGCGGCTTCGTGTACCAGCACGCGGGGACGGTCGTGCTCTACGTCGGGGCCTCGGCACTGGCGCTCGCCGGCGCGGTCGTGGCATGGTTCGCGTTGTCCACGCCCGCCCTGTCCGAGCCCGGTGTACCGGGGGAGGAGATCGAACCCGTCGCAACGTGACCGAAGCAGACGAACATCGCGCGTTCGTCGAGCAACGCTGGCCGGAGCTCGGCGTGCGGTCATTCGAACCCATCGGCGAGGGGTGGGACTGCTACACCTACGTGGTGAACGGCGAGTGGGTGTTCCAGTTCCCTCGCCTGCCCGGCGCGGACGAGAGCCTCATGAAGCAGATCGCCGCGCTGCCGGAGCTGGCGCGAGAGGTGTCGTCGGCGGTGCCCGTCCCGGAGTACACCTCCGTCGATCCTCTCTGCATGGGATACGCAAGGATCGACGGGCGGCCCATGTCCGCGGACGTCGATGGTATCTGGCCGGAGCGACTCGGCCGGTTCCTGTACGACCTGCACCTGACGCCGCCGGAGTTCGTCGGCATGCGCTCCCTGACGGCGGCCGCGGTTCGCGAAGGGCTTCGTCAGGAGGTCGACGCTCTCAGCGCCCACGTTCTTCCGTTGCTCGACCCGGCCGAACGTGCGACCGCGGAGCGGACGCTGGCGGCGTTCCTGGGCGACGACGACAACCTCCGGTTCGCGACCGGCCTGACCCATGGAGACATCGGTCCGGAGCACGTGCTGATCACCGACGCGGGCGATCTGGCCGGCGTGATCGATTGGGGTGACCTCCAGGTGGGTGATCCGGTGTTCGACCTGGCATGGGTGATCCACGCGATGCCCGACGTGGGCGCGCGCGTGCTGGGTGCCTACGGCGGCCCGCCCGACGATCGGTTCCTCGCCCGAAGTCGGCTCGCGTTCATGCTCATGCCCTGGCACGAGGTCAAGTACGGGTCGGAGACCGGGCAGCAAGCGTTCGTCGAGAGCGGCATGGCCGGGGTCCGCGAGCGGCTCCGCTGACGACCGGTTCGACGTTCCCCGCTCCGGCTGCCACCATGGACGTCGAACGATATCCCCAGGAGGAGGCGCGAGATGACCGACGAAGACAAGAGCGTGCTGGATAGGGCCAAGGTCGCGGCCGGCGACGCGGTCGACAAGGCGAAGGACGTCACGGGCGACCTGGTCGAGAAGGCCAAGCCGTTGGTCGACAAGGCCGGCGACGTTGCGGTATCGGCGTTCGACAAGGCGAAGGACGTAACGGGCGACCTGGTCGAGAAGGCCAAGCCGCTGGTCGACAAGGCCGGCGACGCCGCGGGGAGCCTGCTCGACAAGGCGAAGGAGAAGCTCGCGACCGAGAAGACCGACGGCGGCGCCACGACCGGTGCCGGCGACGAGACGGACGCCTAGTCCGACGAGGGGAGGGGACTCACAGATGGTCAGCGCATACATCCTCGTGCAGACCGAGGTCGGCAAGGCGTCGCAGGTGACCGATCAGATCAAGGCCCTCAGCGGCGTGGCGAACGCGGACGGGGTCACCGGGCCGTACGACGTGATCGCGCGCGTTGAGGCCGAGGACCTCGACGGGCTGGCGAAGAAGATCGTGATGCCGATGCAGGAGATCGAGGGCATCACGCGGACGCTCACCTGCCCCGTCCTGTCGCTCTAGTCGTGGGAGGCTTCCGGGCGGTCCGATGACGATCAAGATCAGGTGCGACGCCGAGATCTCCGACGTCGACGGCGATTGGTTCCGCGCGCGCTGGCATTTCTCGTTCGACAGCTATCGCGACCCCGAGTACACGAGCTTCGGCACGCTCCGAGTGTTCAACGACGATCGCCTGATCCCCGGCGCGATCTGGCCGATGCATCCCCATCGCGACATCGAGGGCCTGACCTATGTCGTGGAAGGGAGCTTCCGACATCAGGACGACGTCGGCGGTCCTCCCGGCCCGCTGCCTGCTGGCTCCGTCCAACGGATGACGCTCGGCTCCGGTGCGTTGCACTCCGAGCAGAACGCCAGCGAGAACGAGCCCATGCGATTCATCCAGATGTGGATCATGCCGGCGGAGCTCGGCCTTGCTCCCGGCGTGGAACAGAAGATCTTCACCGAGGCGGATCGAACCGACCGCGTGCTCCGGGTGATCAGCGGCGAAGGAGCCGACGCCGTCCTCGTGCATCAGGACGCGCACGTGTTCGTCTCGCACCTCAACCCCGGTGTCTCGGTGGCCCACGTGCTCGGCGAAGAGCGCGGCGTCTACCTCTACGTGATCGAAGGTGACGTGACGGTCAACGGCGAACGGATGACCACGGGCGATGCGGCCGAGATCTGGGACGAGTCGCGCATCGCGATCGACTCGGCCCCGTCGGTCGCGGCCGAGCTCATCCTCGTGGACGTTCGGCTCTAGCTCGGCGTCCGCGCCCCTGCATCCGGTCTGCGTCGTACGCCGAAGGGCGGGACTTCCGGCCGATTGACGTAGTCCGGCCCACCCGCCGACGATGGCCGCGGTGACGCCCGGGACCCCCTGACCTGCCCGGGCGCGCCGCCAGCCGCCTCGGGAGGAAAGCTCGGTGAACCGTCCGTTCAGCGTCGCCGGTGGGCGCCGCCTGTCCGCTGTGGCGTTGCTCGTCCTGGCCGCCTCCGTTCCCGCCGGCTCGGGCCCGAGCTGGGACGTCACGAAAGGGCCTTCTCGGATCGCCGGCCGGATCCCCGGATCGCCGGTCTCCCTCCGTCCCACCGATGGGAACGCCGATCCCCAGGGCGACGGCTACTCGGTTCCGAGCACGCATGTCTGTGGTCCCCATGTCTGCGTGCATTGGGTGACCGCGACGTCCGACGCGCCGCCGCTCGTCGACGGCAACCACAACAACGTGCCCGACCAGGCGGATGCGACGCTCAACGCGTTCGAGACGGCGTGGCGGGTCGAGGTCGTCCAGATGGGCTTCCGCGCTCCGAAGTCGGACGCGAGCTCGGCCGACCACGGCCCCAACGACAAGTTGGACGTGTACCTGGCCGACGTGGGTGCGTCCGGCCTGGGTGGGTACGTGGCCACCGACGATCCGCACGCGGACGACGACACCTATCTGTACCGCGACTACTCCGCGTACGTCGTCGTCGACGACGACTTCTCGAGCGCGCAGCTGGGAGCGAGCGGTGGGCTCGGGGGCCTGCGCGCGACGGCGGCGCACGAGTTCTTCCATGCCGTGCAGTACGCCTACGACTCGGGCGAGGACGCGTGGCTGACTGAGGGGACGGCCGCCTGGATGGAGGACCGGGTCGCGGACGACGTCGACGCGAACCGCAGGTGGTTGCGCTCGAGTCCGCTCGTGCACCCGTGGGTGCCGGTCGACAGCAGCCGGGGACTGAACGAATACGGCGCGTGGATCTTCTGGCGTTTCCTGACGGAGAGCGAAGGCACGCACGGTCCCGACCCGACGCTGATCCGAAGCGTGTGGCAGCTCGCCGCCCAGGGGCCCGGCGATCCCAACCTGTTCTCGGCCCGCGCTCTTGAGCGGGCGCTCGATGCCCGCGACCGATCGCTCGCCGGCGCGCTGGCGACGTTCGGCGCCTGGAACCTGGCTCCCTCTGCGTTCTACGAAGAGGGCGCCGCGTACCCTCGCGCGCCCGTCTTCGGGCATCACCGCGTGAGCGTCGCCCACCCGGTCGCCGGCTGGTCGACGTTGCGGCTCAACCACCTGACGACCGGCGCGGTCTCGTTCGAGCCCGAGGTCGGATCGCAAGGGGGCGCGTCGCTGCGCCTGATCCTCGACGCCCCTCCCGGATCGGCCGCGCGTATCTTGATCTTCCTGCGGTCGGGATACCTGCGCCTGGTGCCGGTGACGCTCGACGTCGAGGGGGACGCCGACGTTCACGTGCCGTTCTCGTCCGGGCAGGTGAGCAAGGTCGTTCTCGTCTACGCGAACGCCAGCACGAGCTTCCGCTGTTGGACGGGCGCAGGCTATTCCTGCAACGGCCGATCGCGCGCGGACGAGATGCCGTTCCGCTATCTGGCTGCGCTCGTTCGCTGAGAAAGACCGGCCGCCATCAGTCGTCGTCGGCGCTGGGCGGGAACGGCAGCGCGATGGGGTCGTAGAACGGGCTCCGGCCGTGCTCGTCGAACCGGTCCATCCCCAGGTCCGTGACGTCGATCAAGCCGGTCCGGCCGTCGAGCGCGAGGTCGGCGGCCACCCGCGCGACGGCCGGGCCCCACATCATCCCGTGCCCGCCCGGCGAGGCGACCGTCGCTCCGTCGATCGTCGTGCCGTCCGTGGTGATGACCGGCCCCAGGATCGGCAGGTGATCGGGCGTGTAGTCGATCGTCCCGCACCAGGCCTTGCGCATGCCGAGCCCTTGCGTCGCGGGAACCAGCTTGTTCAGGCGCCGTTGCATGCGTCGTAGGTAGGGCCAGTCGACCTCACGCGCCGGGCCGGGAGTCTCCTTCGGGTTCGACATCCCCCAGAGCAGTCCGCCCTCCTCCAGCCGCCAATAGATCCCGGCGCCCACGTCGAAGACCATCGGCAGTCGTTCGATCTCGAACGCCGGATGCGGCTCGGTCACGACCACCTGGTGACGAGCACCGCCGGCGAAGATCCGCGCACCGACGAGCGCACCCACCGCTCGCAGGCTGGGCCCGCCCGTCAGGATCACGCGCTCCGTCGCGATGACGCCGTCGGGTGTCTGCACGCCGGTGACGCACAGGCGGCCGCCGCGCGCGGCCGCCGTCCGCAATCCGAGGAACGGCGTCCGCTCGCGCAGCTGGACGCCGGCCTGCTGCATGGCGAGCGAGTATGCGCGCACGTTCCGAGGAGGATCGATCGCCCCGTCCGTGTCGCAGAAGCTCCCCCCGCGATGTCCGTCGGGGGCGAGCGTCGGGTTGAGCCGGCACGCTTCCTCCGGGTCGACCCATCGCACGTCGAGCCCGGACGCCCGTTGCATCTCGACGCGCTTGGCTCCCTCGCGGACGTCCCGCTGGGTCACGGCGAGGATCAGGTACCCGAGCTCGCGGAACCCCGAATCCGTCCCCAGGAGCTCTTGCTGCGAGCGGTAGAAGTCGATCGAGAACCGGCCGAGCGCGACCGTGGTCGGCGTGCCGCCCTGCGCGCGGACGACGCCGGCGGCGCGGCTGGACGCCCCCTGACCGGTCAGGTCCTTCTCCAGGACGACGACGCGGCTGGCTCCGCTCCCGGCGGCGAACCACGACGCCCACCCGCCGACCATCCCCGCGCCCACCACCACCAGGTCCGCGGTCTCCGTCTTCGCCATCTACTCCTCCGCCGATGTGGGGCGTGAGTCTAGTGCCGGGTCGCAGAGCGGGTTGGCTAGGCCGGTTCGATCGATCGGAGCGTCGCGAGGTCGACGCGTTGGACCGTGGCCCGCCCGAACCGGGGCTTCACCTCGAACGTCAGCCAGCGCTCCGGCTCGCCCTCAGGAGACGTCGCGGGCGTCACCTCGATCGACAGCAGCGTGCCCGTGAAGCGGAACGATCGGCGGAGCCACTCGTTCCTCCAGTCGACGCGGTAGCGCCCGTGCACCTCGAGCGCGTCGATGTCGATCTTCGGTCGCGTGCGGTCCGTACCTCCGTCCATGACGAACCCACTGTATGGCAGCGACTGGCGACGGGTCGAACGTACAGTGACGCACATGCAACGCCCGGCGCCACCTCCGAGCCTCGATCGGCGCACGCTGCGCGAGGAGATCCTGGTGGTGCTCGCGTTGTCGCTCCTCGCGAGCGCCGCCTACGCGGTGCTCAGCCTGCTGTCGGCTCCACTCAAAGGCGTCAGCGTCGCTTCGGTGAACCAGAGCAACGAGCTCGCGCGACAGCTCGTCGGGATCGCGTTCAGCCTGGCGCCGGTGTGGCTGGTCGTGCATCTGCTGCGACGCAGCGGTGAGAGCACAGAGGCGATTGGCCTTGCGTGGGATCGACCGGGGAACGACCTGAAGGTCGGCTCGGCGTTCTTCGTGGTCGTGGGGCTCGGGGGCCTCGCGTTCTACCTGGGGGCGGTCGCTCTCGGCGTGAACCGGTTCGTCGTGCCCGTGCCGCCGCTCGGCCACTGGTGGACCGTCCCGGTGCTGCTGCTGAACGCCGCCTCCGCCGCGCTCCTCGAGGAGGTGATCGTCCTCGGGTACCTGGTGACACGGTTGCGACAGCTGGCGTGGAGCCCGTTCGCGGCGGTGGCGGCGAGCGCCCTGCTCCGCGGCTCGTACCACCTGTATCAGGGGTGGGGCGGCTTCGCGGGCAACATGGCGATGGGCATCCTGTTCGGCATCGCGTTCCTCCGCCTGCGCCGGACCTGGCCGTTCGTCATCGCGCACTTCCTCCTGGACGCCGGCGCGGGGATCGGGTTCATCGTGTTCCGACAGCACCTGCCGGGCTTCTCGTAGATGTCATGCGGATGAACGACCGAAGGCGGCTCCGGGAAGCCGTCTTCCATCGTCCTCAGCGTCCCTGGTAGACTCATCAGCGGGATATCCCATCAAGACCGTTACCCCGGCCAGTGCGCCGGGGTTTCGTGTGTCCGGGGTCGATCGCCGCTACTGCAGGTCCCGGGGGATGGTCCGATCCCACGTCCGGTGCCAGCGTTCGTCGCCGTCCTCCGTCACGTGGAGGTCCACCCGGACCCGGTACGTGTCGCGGTCGCTCTCGACGTCGAGCGTCACGTTGGCGCCGCACGTCGCCTCCGGCCACCGCATCTCGAACGAGGCCTCACCGTGCGCCGAGGCATGGCCGGGGTCGTCCGGCCTGACCGTCACGACACCGGCGTATCGCTCCGCGAACGACGGTGTGTCGTCCTTCGCAGGGTAGTCGCCGTGGTTGCCGACGACGGCGCGCGTGTCCGCCGACGGCACGTCGTGCTCGATCCGCCAGTCGTATCCGCTGTGTCCGCGATTCGGCACGGCGTCCCCGCCCTCTCCGCCGCGACGCGGCGGCGCGAACGTCGGCGTGCCTTCGGCCGGCGACGGCCCGTCGAGCACCGGCAGCGTGAGTGACGTCACGGCCCGATCGATCGTGAGCGTCACCGGCTCCGGTGGGGTCCACGCGTTGGGCCAGTCGGTTCCGGCCAGGTCCAGCCGGATCCGATGCCCCGCCTCGAACGTCCACGACGCCGCCTCCAGGTCGATCACGATCTCGTACCGTTCGCCGGGCTCGAGCGGCGACGGCTCTTCGCGCGAATCCCGGTGCGCCAGGTTCAGCATGTTCCGGCTCACGAGCGACGACGCCCCGTCGGGGAACACGTCGCAGAGCTTCGCGGACAGATAGGCGATCGGCGCCGACGACGTGAGGGTCACCGTGAGGCGCGCGTGCCCCAAGATCTCCAGGTCCCGCTCGAGCGCCGACCACGTGTAGCTGAGCGAGTACGCCTCGTCCGGGCGCTGGTCGTCGGGTTGACCCCACGGCAAGTGTCCCGCGCAGCTGATCCACGCGGTCCAGCCGACGTCTCCGCGCACGGCCAGCACGTCCCCGACATCGCCGACCGGCGCGACCGCGTCGGCATCGCTCAGCGCGAGCGTGGCCGGCCGCAAGCGCTCCGCCGGCCACGTCGGCTCGTAACGCCACTCGCCCTGCATGACCGGACGGGTCGCACCCGGTCGTGTTGAGCGCTGCGCGAACAGCGCGATCGGAGGCTCGCGGTCGATGCCGTTGTCCTCGTCCTTCAGCCACCGGTCCCACCAGCGGATCATCTCCGGCACCAGGTCGATGTTCGGCCCCGGGAGCGAGGTATCGGTCGACGCGTGCGCCCACGGGCCGATCAGCAGACGAGTGGGGCAGCGCAGCTGTTCGAACGTCCGCAGCGTGTTATTTCGATAGCCGTCGGCCCACCCGGCGACGATCATGGTGGCCGCCTCGATCCGGTCGTAGTCGGGACGGAGCGATCCGAAACGCCAGTAGTCGTCGAAGCGTTGGTGCGCCAGCCACGTCAGCACCCACGGCTGGGTGCCGTGGACGCGTCGCTCCCACTCCTCGCGCCAGCCGTCGCCGTAGATCGACGGCACCGGCGGCAACGCGTTCATCGCGATCATGTACGTCGGGTAGTCGACCAGGTCGAGCTGCTTCACGGCGCCGCCGAAGTAGTGCACGTCGTCGGCGTACCGGTCGTCGGTCGCGAAGATCGGGATGATCGCCTTCAGCGCCGGCGGACGCTCCATGGCGAGCTGGATCGAGTTGAAGCCCGAGTAGCTGGTCCCGTACATGCCGACGTTGCCCGTCGACCACTCCTGCGTCGCGAGCCAGTCGATCACGGTCAGCATGTCGGTGCGTTCGACGGCCGGGTACTCGTCCTCCGCGATGCCCTCGGACGACCCGGTGCCTCGCAGGTCGACGCGACACACCACGTACCCCGCCGCCGCCAGGCGCTGGTACTCCCGCCGGTAGGCCGCGGTGTCGTCGTCCTTGCGGTAGGGGAGGGCCTCCAGGACCGCGGGCCAGGGCCCGTCGCCGTCGGGGACGAAGAGCGAGGCGGCCAACCGGACGCCGTCGCGCATGGCGATGAACTCGTGTCGTTTCATTGGCATGTCGAGCGGCAAGGCTACCGACAACCGAAGGGTGCGGAGGGACCCACGGTCACATCAGACCCATCCCCGGAACCACACCCGAGCCTGCCACGCGGTCCGCGAGATCGGGCTGGCGGTGAGGACCGGCCAGAACCACAGGAGCAGGCCGACAGCCAGCAACACGTACCCCCAGACGAACGGCAGGTACGGATGGCGTGACGATTCGACGCTCGCTCCATCGGGCTCGCGGAGCACGATCGTGGCGCCGGCCAGGTCGCGTAAGACGTAGGCGATCGCGAGCACCATGAACGGTGTGATCGGCGCCACGTAGAAGAAGAACTGCGGACGCGTGACCAGGAACCACGGGAGGTATTGCGCGAGCAACGGCATCACGACGAACCCCGCGCGCCAGTCGCCGCGCCGCCGCCACATCAAGGTGACGAACGGGACGGCCCAGAGTGTGGCCCAGAAGATCGCCGGGTTCCCGACGGCGAGGACCTGTGCGATGTCCGCTCCCACGTCGCGCGAGGCGAAGTTGACCGGTCGCAACATGAGCAACCACGTCCACGCGCGCGAGTAGTACGGGTGGGTCGGCGTGTATGTGTTCGTCGCGACGTCGAGCGCCGTGGTCTTCAGGCTTCGGTGGTAGGCGAGCATCGCGGTCTGGTTCTCCCACCAGTCCTTGAGGCTCCATCCGAAATGGTTGAACCATGGCAGGTACACGATCATGTAGACGGCGAGCGGCAACACCGCGAACGCGATGAGCAGACCGAGGCTCTCCTGGCGCACCGTGCGCGTGAACGCCCGTCCGAGCGAGACGTCGCCCCGGTGCCGCCGCGTCGTCTCCCACGCAATCGACAGGATCAGCGCGCCGACGATCGCCATGGCGCCCGACCACTTCACCGAGAACGCGGCGCCGAGCGCGATGCCGGCCGCGAATCGCCACGGACGCCAGAGGGGGAACGCGACCGCTGCTCCGGCACGGGCGGCAACGACCCTCTGGAGGTCGTTCAGTGTCTCCGGGTCGTCGGGTTCGGGTTCCGACGGTGTTCGGCGGTCGATCCATCGCCGGTCCAGCAAGACGAACAGGAAGCCCACGACCACCCAGAACTCCAGGTGGATGTCGAGCAGCGCCGAGCGCGATAGCACGACGTTTAGGTTCTCGACGGCGAGCAGGAGCCCGGCCACGAACGTCCAGGTCGCGCTGCCGAACAGCAGCTGCGCGATGATCGCGACGAACGTCACGGTCAGGGTGCCGGCGAGCGCCGACGAGAACCGCCATCCGAACGGCGTGACGCCGAAGACCTTCTCGCCCATCCCGATCATCCATTTGCCGAGGGGCGGATGGACCCACGAGCCGACGTCCCATTTGGTGTCGCGCCAGTAATGCTCGTCGTTGCTGTCGACCTTGCACACCCGGTCGGAGTCACCGATCAGGATGCAGCCGGCCTTCGCGTAGTAGTTCTCGTCGAAGAAGAGCTCTGGCGGACGCGAGAGATGCGTGAACCGGAGGACTCCCGCGATCGCCGTCACGGCGAAGATGGCGATCACCGGGCGGTTCCACCGTTGCGCGAGCGTGGGCACCGCGTCAGGGTACCGGTGGAGGCGTCGCCCGGAGGAGGAAGCGATGGATCCGAAACGGATCATCGAGGACGGATACGACCGGCTCGCCCGCGCTTCGAGGAGTGGGACTCCGGTTCGGATGAGGTCCTCGGTTGGTTCTTGGGCGAGATCCTCCAGCGGTTGCCCGGCGGCGCGGCAGTGATCGAGCTCGGGTGCGGCTCGGGCACGGCCGCGGCAGTCCTTGCGGACGGGCGCACCTACACGGGGGTGGATATCTCGGCAGGACAGCTCGCCCTCGCCCGCGAACGCCTGCCGGGGGAGACGTTCCTGCACGGCGATCTCACGCGGATCTCGTTCCCCGACGGGACGTTCGACGCGGTCGTGGCGCTCTACGTGTTCAACCACGTCCCGCAGGTTGAGGACTTCCTCGGAGTTCCGATGTTCTTCGCCGGCTTCGAGCCCAACGAGAACGAGCGAGCATTGCGGGACGGGGTTTCGAGCTCGAGCTCTCCCAGACACGGATTCAGTTCGAGGAGGGCGAAGGCGAGGCCACGTTCCATTGGGTGATCGCGCGGAAACCCACGACGTGACCGTCCGGCTCAGGACTTGAGGCGGTCGTTGAGGCGATAGACGAACTGCAGGCCTTGGAACACGTCGGTGATCGACGCGCTTTTGTTGTCGACGAGGCCGGCGTCGAGCCCGATGCCCTGCGCGAACCCGAAGTCGATGTCGGTGGCAGCCTTGGAGGCCTTCTTGGGCCACGCGACCCAGAGGCGTCCGGCTGTGTCGAGAGCCGCGGCCATCCGGTCGAACCATCGGATCAGCTCGGCCTGCTCGGTCGCGAAGAGCACGCCGACGTCGAGCGGCTTCGCGACCTTGGTCAGGAGCTTCACGCCGTCGGGCATCGGGACCAAGAGGCGATCGAAGCGGTCGGGCGGGTTCACCAGGAACACGCGCGAGCCGTCCCTGATCCCGAGCTTCTTGGCGAGCGGCGTCCTCGAGTAGTCCTTGTGGTCGTTCGCCAATGGAGCTCCTCCACGCGCGTGGCCGGCGACCGCATATCCTGCCACCATCGGGTCGTGACGGGCACGCTCTTCCTGGTGGGGACGCCGATCGGCAACCTGGGCGATCTGGCACCCCGCGCGGTCGAGACGTTCGCGGCCGTCGACCTGATCGCCGCCGAGGACACGCGTCGGACCGGCCGGCTCCTTGCGCACCTGGAGCTCGTGGATCGGCCGCTCCTCTCGTTCTTCGAAGGGAACGAACGCGAGCGGACCGAGGAGGTGCTCCGGCGTCTCCGCGACGGGGCGACCGTGGCGCTGGTGACGGACGGCGGCATGCCGACGGTCTCCGATCCCGGTTTCCGGCTGGTGCGGGCGTGCGCGGCGGAGGGGATCGACGTCCGCGTGGTGCCGGGACCGTCGGCGGCGATCGCCGCGCTCGCGATCAGCGGGCTGCCGACCGACCGGTTCGTCTTCGAGGGGTTCCTGCCTCGCAAGGCGGGGGAGCGACGCAAGCGTCTGGAGGCGCTCGCCTCCGAACCGCGAACGATCGTGTGTTTCGAGTCGCCGAAGCGCGTGCGGGCGACGCTGACCGAGGCGCTCGACGTGCTCGGCGACCGCCCTGCCGCGGTTGCGCGGGAGCTGACCAAGCTCCACGAGGAGGTGCTGCGCGGACGACTGTCCGAGCTGCCGGGGCTGCTCGACGCCGCGACGCTGAAGGGCGAAATCGTCGTCGTCATCGGGGGAGCGGATCCGTCGGAAGGGCCGGACGTCGACGAGCTCGTCGAAGACGCTCGCGTCCTCGTCGCCGGCGGGACGCGAGCCCGTGAAGCGGCCAAGTCGGTCGCCAAGCGCCACGGCGCGTCCGCCAATGACATCTACCGTCGCTTGGTCGCCGGCCAGGACTAGTCTGGTACAGACTAGCTCTCGGAGAGGACGGAGGGGACCCACCGCGTCCGTGGCCGGTACCATGACGCGACCATGGGCCGCAACGTCTTCTACATCACCACCCCGATCTACTACCCGAACGACGTGCCCCACATCGGGCACGCCTACAACGCCGTGGCCACCGACTACATCGCCCGGTTCCACCGGCTGCGCGGCGAGGAAGTCTTCCACCTCACCGGCACCGACGAGCACGGCCTCAAGCTCCAGCGGGCGGCGGAGGAGCAGGGCATGACCGCTCAGGCGTGGGTCGACGAGATGGAGCCGCGGTGGAAGGAGGTCTGGGCCCGGCTGGACATCTCCTACGACGACTACATCCGGACCACCGAGGCGCGCCACACGGCAGCGGTGGAGAAGCTCCTCAACGCGGTCCACGACAACGGCCGGGACGACATCTACCTGGGGACGTACGAGGGCCTCTACTGCGTGTCGTGCGAGGCCTACTACACCGAGGAAGACCTCATCGGCGGCCTCTGCCCGATCCACGAGCGGCCCGTGGAGCGCATGGTCGAGGAGAACTACTTCTTCCGCCTCTCCGCCTACGCGGAGCGACTGCTCGAGCACTATGAGAAGCACCCGTTGGCCGTCCAGCCCGAGACCCGCCGGAACGAGGTCCTGTCCACGATCCGCGGCGGCCTCCAGGACTTCTCGATCAGCCGGACCACGTTCGACTGGGGGATCCCCCTTCCCTGGGACCCAAAGCACATCTGCTACGTCTGGTTCGACGCGCTGACGAACTACATCACGGCGGCCGGCTACGCCGAGGACCCCCAGCGGTTCGCGCGGATGTGGCCGGCGAACATCCACTCGATCGGCAAGGACATCCTGCGGTTCCACGCGATCTACTGGCCGGCGATGCTCATGGCCGGAGAGGTCGAGCCGCCGACGCAGGTGTGGGCCCACGGCTATCTGACGGTCGGCGGCAAGAAGATGTCGAAGACGAACCTCACGGGGATCCACCCGTTCCAGCTCCTGGACGTCTTCGGCGTGGACTCGTACCGCTACTACTTCATGCGCGAGATCCAGTTCGGCCAGGACGGCAATTTCTCGTATGAAGCCATGGTCGAGCGTCACAACGCCGATCTCGCGAACGGTCTCGGCAACCTGGCCAGCCGCGTCCTCGCCATGCTCGCAAGTCAGTTCGACGGAACGGTGCCCGCCTTCACGGTCGCGGGAGCAGAGTCCGACCTGCCCGAGATCACCGCCGAAGCGTCGGCCCGCTACCAGTCCCTCATGACCAACGTCGAGCTCTCCCCGGCGCTCGCAGCGGTGTGGGACATCGTGGCACGAGCCAACCACTACCTCGTCGAGAAAGAGCCCTGGAAGATCAAGGACCCCGAGAAGCGCGACGAACTTGCAAGCATCCTCTACGCCTCTGCCGAGACGTTGCGCATCCTCGCGGTCCTCATCTTCCCCATCATGCCAAGAGCCGCCAACGTCCTCTGGTCCCAACTAGGCATCAAGGATCCACTCGAAGATCAACGCCTCCCCCAAGCCACAGAATGGGGAAAGCTCGTCAGCGGAACGAGGACGACGAAAGGCGAAAGCCTCTTCCCAAGGCTGGAGACGGAGTAGAGAAGTTCAGGCGGGGGTCGTCCCGAAGCGGGCGACTCTGAAGAGCGGAGCCGCGAAGCGGCGAGCACCGGAAGCGGAGCCCCGAGGGACGATCCCGACCGCCCGTCGGGCCATCGAACCCGCACCGAGCGGTGAAAGTTCAAACGCCTGATGTTTCACGTGAAGCTCCCCCGATTCACCCCAAGGTGAGACTCGGTATCGTGGGCCCTCGATGAGCGACAAGAACCCTGAAGTGGCGGGTCAGAGCGGAGCGGTGGACACCCACTGCCACCTGTTCCTCATGGACAGCGAACCTTCAGGTGTGGTCGAGGCCGCGAAGGCCGCCGGCGTCGATCGGCTGATCTGCGTCGGCGTGGACCCCGAAACGAGCCGCCGGTCGCTCGAGCTGGCCGATTCGATCGAGGGTGTGTTCGCCACGGCGGGGATGCACCCGCACGACGCGAGTGCCTTCGACCGGGACGCCGGTGCCCGCATCGAGGAGCTCCTGCACGACCCCCGGGTGTTGGCCGTGGGGGAGTGCGGTCTCGACTTCTTCCGTATGCATTCGCCGAAGGAGGATCAGGAGCGGGCGTTCGGGGCGCAGATCGCGCTCTCGAACGACACCGGCAAGCCGCTCGTGGTCCACGTCCGCGACGCGTGGCCCGAAGTCCTTCGAGTGTTGGATGAGGGATCGGCGGAGCGTGTGGTCATCCACTGCTTCAGTGGCGATGCCGTCATCGCGCGAGAGTGCGCGGCACGTGGCTACTGGGTCAGCTTCGCCGGCAACATCACGTATCCGAAGAACGAGCACTTCCGTCAGGCGGCGAAGGCGCTCGACATCGATCGCATCTTGGTCGAGACCGACAGTCCGTTCCTCGCGCCGCAGGCGATGCGCGGTCGAGACAACGAACCCGCGAACGTGATGACGACGATCGCGGAGATCGCACGCGTGCGCGACGCGCGCGTCGACGACATCGTCGAAGCGACGGCGAAGAATGCGCGCGCGGCGTTCGTCGGCTTGCCGTAACGAACGCGCGGAACGTCCGAGATCGCTCAGAGATGCGCGCGAGCGCGCGAGTTATCCACCGAACATGCGTTCGGTCTCAAGATTGCAGTGAGGGTTGAGGGTTTGCTAGGGTCACCACCCGTGCACGTGATGATGGCTTCGGTCCGGCCACGCCGCTTCCCCCCGAAGCCTTCCTCTACCGAGTGGAGGAAGGTTGGCCGTACGACCCACCCGGGTCCGCAGGTTGCGGATCCACCGAGCGATCCAGGCGACGACGTTCGCCGTGAGCATCACGCTCATCGGCGCGATGTGGTTCGTCGCCTCGCGCACGCATGTCACGTTGGTCATCGGCGGTCGCGCCGAATCGATCAGCACGAACTCGGAGAACGTCCGGGAGCTCCTTCAGGTCGAGGGCGTCACCCTCGACTCGAGCGACCGGGTGGTGCCGCCGTTGGCGACCGTGCTCGCCGACGGCATGACCGTGGTGGTGAGTCCCTCGCCAGGCGCGCCGGACTTACCCTCCGGATCCAGCTCGATGTTCGGGCTGGAGGACATCACGGTCAACCAGGCGCCCACAGGTGTGGGGGTCTGGACGATGGAAGGTGCGAGCAGCGGACCCGCCGCGAGGATCGCGGCGGAGCTCGCCGAGGCTTCGGCCTCCGCGGTCGACATCGGAACTTCTCCGGTGGTGAGCGTCCGAGCCGTCGTGGCTGGGAAGGTCCACGACGTGCTCACCAACGCTCGTACCACCGGGGAACTCCTCTCGGCCATGGGGATCACTCCCGGTGTTCATGACCGCGTCCTGCCATCGTCCAGCACCCCCCTTCACGTCGGTTCGACGGTCGTCTTCGATCGCGTCCAGATCCTGACGCGCGAGCTCCGTCGGTCCATCCCGTTCGCCACCCGGACCCTGTGGACGACGGAGGTTCCGATCGGACGGGTCGACGTCGTCTCGGTCGGCAGGGCGGGACTCGCCTTCTTCACGGAGCGGGTCGTCGTGGTGAACGGTCGCGTCGAGTCGACGACGGTCACCGGAGAGCGTGTGATCCGGCCGTCGGTCGACCTGGTGCGGCGCTCGGGCCCGGCCAGCCCGTCGATGCCGCAGGGTGTCCCGGGGGGACACGAGGCCGGCGGGCAGGCGACGTGGTACGACCCGCCGTGGTCGGGCTTCACGGCCGCCAGTCCCTGGATCCCGTTCGGCACCCACGTGACGGTCACGGACCTCGTGACCGGACGGACGGTTATCGTCGTGATCGATGACCGTGGACCCTTCTCGCCCGGCCGCATCATCGACCTCTCGCCAGAGGCGTTCTCCGTCCTCTCGGCGCTCGGCCGGGGCGTCCTCGACGTCCGCATCAGCTGGTAGCGACGCGGCCGCCGGGGGATCGCGCGGGCTCGGCGCCGGCGCCGTCCGGGAGCTGGCCGCGCGACACGGCATCGAACCGTCGAAGGCGCTCGGGCAGCACTTCCTGATCGATCCGAACCTCGCAAGAGCGATCGCCGCGGAGGCGGGCGCGCGGCCGGAGGATCACGTCGTCGAGGTCGGAGCCGGGCTCGGCTCATTGACCCTGGCGCTCGCGGCGACCGGAGCGCTCGTCCGCGCCATCGAGTTCGACCGGGCGCTGCTGCCCGCCCTCCATGAGGTGACGGCCGGCGTGGAGAACGTCGACGTCGTAGCCGCCGACGCGACGCGCATCGACTGGGCGAGCGAGCTGAAGGACGAACCGTGGATCCTCTGCGCGAACCTTCCGTATAACGTCGCGGTGCCGGTCGTGATGGCGGTGCTCGACGATGCGCCGACCGTCCAACGTCTGGTGATCCTGGTGCAGCGCGAGGTCGGCGAGCGATTGGTGGCCGGTCCGGGCGACGAGCACTACGGGCCGGTCAGCGTCCGGGTGGCGTACCGGGCGACCGGCGAGCTGACCCGACGCGTGCCGCCGTCCGTGTTCTGGCCCCGGCCGAAGGTGGCGTCGGTCGTCGTGCGGCTGGAGCGGCTCGCCGAGCCGCCCGTCACGGTCGAGCCCGAACGGCTCTGGCGCGTCGTCGACGCCGGGTTCGCCGAACGACGCAAGACCATGCGGAGCGGGGTCGTCCGGCTGGGCGTGGACGCCGGGCGCGCGGACGACCTCCTCCGTGGAGCAGGCATCGACCCGCGCGCCCGCGCCGAGCGGCTCTCCCTCCAGGAGTTCGCCCGGATCGCCGAGGCGCTGCCGTGACCGCGACCGCCCGATCGGTCACCCGCGTCGCCCCCGCGAAGCTGAACGTCTTCCTCCGGGTGCTCGGGGCGCGCGACGACGGGTATCACGACCTGGAGAGCCTGGTGCTGCCGCTCTCGCTCGCGGACGAGGTCACCGTCACCGAGGCGAAGAAGCTCGACGTGATCGTCGACGCGGAGATCGAGCTGTCCGACGGGTTGGACGCCGGCGGGATGAACCTGTCGCTCGTGGCCGCGCTCGCGCTGGCCGAGGAGTGCGGCGGCCGGATCCGCGGCGCCGAGATCCGGATCGCCAAACGCATCCCCATCGCGGCCGGGCTCGGCGGTGGCAGCGCGGACGCCGCGGCCACGTTGCTCGCGTTGAACGAGCTGTGGGGATGCCGCCTGGATCGCGACGCGCTACTGACGATCGCTGAGCAGATCGGCTCGGACGTCCCGGCGATGCTCGCCGGAGGCGCGGTGATGATGCGCGGCCGCGGCGAGCGGATCGCTCCCGTCCACGTGTTGACGACGTGGTGGGTCGTCAAGCCGTTCGGCTTCCCGACGCGTTCGCCCGACGCCTACCGCTGGTGGGACGAGGACGGCGGAACGGTCGGTCCGGATCCCGGCGTCCTGGTCGCCGCGGCCGAGACCGGGAACGTGGATCTGCTGGGACACGCCCTCTTCAACGATCTGGAGGGGCCGGTCTCTGGACGGCATCCCGAGATCGCGGCCGTGAAGCAGGCGTTCCTGGACGCGGGCGCGCTCGGCGCCGTCATGAGCGGCAGCGGCCCCACGGTGGTCGCCCTGGCGCGTCACATGGGACAGGCCGACCGGCTGGCCGAGGCGGTTCCCGGCTCGTTCGTCGTGTCGGGGCCGCCGGCGGGATAATCGCCGGGCAGTCCGGGGTCGTCTAACGGCAAGACGCGGGCCTTTGGAGCCTGAAATGGAGGTCCGATTCCTCCCCCCGGAACTCAACAAGCTGGCCAGATTCCCCTGGTCAGCGCGGGTCTCTTGATACCGGAGCGCCCTCTTGACCCGCTCCGATGCCCTGGCCTAGGATTGCGCGCAACAGGAGCGCCCATCAGCGCGACCTGCCCACGGGAGTGTTCCGCATGGACTTCGCATGACGCGGCCATCGAGTACCCATCCGGTGGTTCGATCGACCCCGACCATCAACTCCGCCGGCATCACGAGCTCCGACCGTACCTCCGGTCTGGTCGTGGGACTGCGCGTGAGATCCCCCCGGCCCCACGACCCGGACGCTCGAGGTGCATCGCGCAGCGTTACGGACTGCTCATCGGCGTTCTCTGACAAAGAGGGACCCCGATATGGATCGGAGCGGCTAGTCGGACAGAGCAAATGGGGAAAGGGTAACGCCCGGTCTCCCTGCACACTTCGATAAGGAGTACTGAGATGAAGCTCAAGCGTACCTCCGTCCTTGCCGCGGCCCTCGCTGTTGCGATGGTCGGAACGCTCGCGGCCGTGGCTTTCGGATCCCCGCCGTCGTCCGGATTCGTGGGGGAGACCCCTCTCGTCACGGCGAACTTGGACAACACGGTCAATGTGAACAGCGACCGGGTCAAGTTCCAGACGAAAGATCCGACCGACGTCCGCGTCCAGAAGTTCGTCATCGGTCCGGGCGCCTTCAGCGGATGGCATCACCACCCAGGCATCGTGATCGTGGCTGTGCAGTCGGGTGCGGTGACCTTCACGCATTCAGACTGCAGCTCGAAGACGTACTCGCTTGATCCGAACAATCCCAACGGTGCCGTGTTCGTCGAGGGCGGAGACGACCCGGGCCAGGCCTCGAGCGCCGCTGGGGCGACGGTCATCGCGACGTTCGTTGCGCCGGACGCCAACCCGGCCGTCTTCCGGATCGAGGACGATCCGCCGCCTTGCGCGTGATCGCGCCAGTAAGGGTCGGGAGTGTGGGTGCCGTGTGGGCGCCGGGCCGGTGGCCCAGCGCCCACGGCGCCGTCGTAACGTGACTTCCGTGACGTCATTTCTGAATGCTTCCATCATCGGGCGCGCTCTTCGCGCTGCGCCTCTCAGCCGTCCGGCTGGGATTGCCGGGGGAGGTTGTATCGAATCCCCTTGGGTTCGTATCTTCCGACCAGCTTTCGTAGATCGCCGCCGTACGTCGAGCGGAGGAGTTCCGGGCGGCCCGGGGGACCGGTAAGCGGCAGTAAGCCGCTGGAACCCACCTAAGCTCCCGACATACGATCTGGGTTCTTGTCAAGTTCTGAACGGGCACCTTGACATGCAGGTCTGCGTGTGTCGGTCGCTTAGGGCCTCCTCCCCCGGACATCGGCGGAAAGGTAGGGACTCGTGCCGAACGAAGGAGCGTGTCCGTCCTGCGGGACGGCGAACCCGCTGGGGTTCCGTTTCTGCGGTTCGTGTGGAGCTTCGCTCGAGGCACCCTGCCCGGTCTGCGGCACGGTGAATCCACCGGGCTTCCGATTCTGCGGCTCGTGCGGCGCGACCCTGGCTCCGTCCGCTGACGGTTCGGATGCGAGCCCACAGGAACGGAAGATAGTCACTGCGCTCTTCGCCGACCTCGCGGCGTCAACGGAGATGGCGTCTCGCCTGGATCCCGAGGACCTGCGCGGCGTGCTGGCCCCGTTCTTCGACGCGATGACCGAGGAGATCCATCGCTATGGCGGCACGGTCGAGAAATTCATCGGCGACGCCGTGGTGGCGGTGTTCGGGGTCCCAACCGCGCACGAGGACGATCCGGCTCGTGCCGTCCGGGCCGCGCTCGCGATGCAGCGCCGGCTTGGCGCCTTGAACGTGGAGCTCGCGGGTCAGGCGGGCGGGGACCTGTCTATGCGGATCGGTGTGGATACCGGCGAGGTCTTCGCCCACGGCTCGGGTGGAACCGAAGGCTTGGTCACCGGCGACACCATGAACGTCGCCGCGCGCTTCCAATCGCTCGCCGGTCCCGGCGAGGTGATCGTCGGCGAACGGACGTGGCGAGATACCAGGGCCGTGTTCTCGTTCCAGCCTCTCGGGGCCGTGAACGTGAGAGGGGTCGACCAGCCGATGCCCGCGTGGCGGGTCCGGTCGGAGAACGAGGTGCCTTCGACCGTCGTCGCTCCTTCGACGTTCGTCGGGCGCGCTCAGGAGATGGAGCTGCTCCATCTGCTGGCGGCCCGCGCCGCCGGAGATGGCCGTGCGAACCTCGTGACGATCTCCGGTCCACCAGGGATGGGCAAGAGTCGCCTGGCCCACGAGTTCTCGCGAGCGGCCGAGGCGTCCGGTGTGCGCGTCGTTCGCGGCCGGTGCCTGCCGTACGGCGAGGGTCTGACCTACTGGCCGCTCGCCGAGATCCTGAAGGGCGACGCGGGCATCCTCGACTCCGACCCGCCCGACGTGATGCTCGAGAAGGCGCGGAAGACCATCACGTTCGGCGAGGAGGGGGCGGCGCTCGGGACGACGAGCGTGTTGCTGTCGTCGATCGGGGTTGCGGTTCCCTCGGATCCGCTCACGGGCGTTGAGCCGGGTGCGGCGGCTCGCATCATCGCGCGGGCGTGGCAGCGCTATGCGGAGTCGATGGCGGCCGACGGACCCGTCCTCGCGCTCATCGAGGACATCCACTGGGCCGATCCGAGCCTGCTGACGCTCCTCGAGTCGTTGGTCGATCGCGTCGCCGCGCCGGTCCTCTTCCTTTGCATGACCCGGACCGAGTTGTTCGAGCGACGGGCAGGATGGGGCGGCGGCGCGCACGCAACCAGCGTGTCGCTTTCGCCCCTTTCCGACGAGGACGGTGCGGCACTCGTGCGCAGCCTCCTCGACGGTGGTCCGCCGCAGGGGCTCGTGGAACCTGTGCTGGCGCGGGCCGAAGGCAACCCGTTCTTCGCCGGCGAGCTCGTGCGCATGATGATCGACGACGGCACGCTCGAGCGCGGCGAGAACTGGACCCTCACGCGACCCGTGCCCTCGGAGCTCCCGGACACCGTGCAGGGCGTGATCGCCTCACGGCTCGATCTGCTGGCACCCATGGAGAAACGTGCGATCCAGGATGCCGCCGCGATCGGCCGGGTGTGCTGGCAGGGGGCTATCGCGACGCTCTCGGGCGCGTCGACCGGCGAGGCGATCGAGGGGCTGATCGAGAAGGGCCTGCTGCACGAACGGGGCGCCTCGTCGATCGCCGGCGAACGGGAGCTGATCTTCCATCACATCCTCACTCGCGACGTGGCGTACGCGAGCCTCCCCAGGAGCCGCCGAGGCGAGGTGCATGCCGTCATCGGCTCGTGGATCGAAGAACGGACGGCCGGGCGCAGTGAGGAGTTCGCCGAGATCCTCGCTTATCACTCCGAGCTGGCCGGGGATCTCGGGCGAACCGCGCGGTACGCGACGCTCGCGGGCGATCGTCATCGGCGCGTCTGGAACGCGGAAGAGGCGATCCGCTGGTATGACCGCGCGATCGCGGCGGCGACCGACGACGCTGCGCTCGAGGGCGAGGCGGCGCTCGCGCGCGGCATGGCTCTCGAGCAGATCGGTCGCACTGAGGAGGCCCACGCGGGCTACGAGCGCGCGGTGGACCGCGCCCGTGTCGCCGCTGAAGCGAACCTCGAGGCTCGCGCGCTCGCCTCGCTCGCGCACGTCCTGTGGATCATGGATCGGTACGAGGAGGGAGACCGTCTCCTTCCCGAGGCGCTGGATGCGGCTCGCGCCGTCGGTGCCGGAGACCTCGAGGCGCGGCTCCTGTACACGGCCGGTACGATCGCGTTCGGGCGCGGCACGTTCCGCGAGTCCCTGCCCCTGCAGGAGGGATCTCTCCGCGTGGCGGAGGCCGCCGGGGACCGCGAGGGGATGGCGCTGGCCCACCACGGCCTCTGCGAGGCCTACTTCTTTGTCGGACCCTTCACGACCGGACTCGATCACGCGCTGCGGGCCGACCGCATCCTCCGGGAGCTCGGTCAGCGACCGATGGTCTCCCACAACGCCTACATGATCGGCTGGTTCCGTTGGTTCCTCGGGGACTGGGATGCCGCGAAGGACGCAGTGGACGCCTCCATCGACGGGTCACTCGAGATCGGCAACCGGCGCGACGAAGCGTTCGCGTTGATCGCGCGGGCAGAGATCCTGATCGCGGCGGGCGACGTCGCGATCGCCCTCGACGACGCCGATCGATCTGTCTCGCTGGCACGCGAGGTCGGTGCACCGCGAGGGGAGATGATCGGGATGAACGCCCGATCGTCCGTCTTCGCGGAGACCTGGGCGTTCGATGCTCTGGCGTCGTCCGCCGGCGAAGCGCTCCGGATCGGCGACGAGCTGGACAGCGTGATGTTCCGGCCACTCGCGCTCTCGCTGACCGGGTGGCTCGATCTGCGAGCGGGCGACCGCGGACGGGCCCTCGAGCGCTTCGCCGAGGCAGACCGGCTCGGTGGCGACGCGCTGCTCGAGATCGGGTGGTCCGGTCGTGTGCAGGTCCAGGCGTGGGAGGAGGCGGGCGACGCCGAGGGCTTGGAGCGGGCCGGGTCCAGGGTCGAAGGCGCGCTGCTCACCGCCGGTCCGACGTTGGGCGTGTGGGGGACCACCGCGCGGGCGATCGCTGCCCTGCTTCGCCGCGAGCACGAGGTGGCCCTCCGCCTGGCCGGGCAGGCGCTCCAGGTCTCGGGTCGGGTCCGCATACGCCGGACCGCATGGCGCGCGGGACGCGTCGCGTGGCTCGCGTCCGCCGCGCTCGGGCGCAACGAGGAGGCTGAGCGCTACCGGGGGGTGGCCAGGTCGGAACTCGAGGCACAGGTGGCCGCCACGCCCCAGGACCTCCTTCCGACGTTCATCGCGAGACCCGACGTGACCGAGCTACTTGCCGACTGAGCGCCGCCGGGTTTGCCACCGTCGTATCCATCCCCGAACATGGAGGTTCATCGACCTTTGGACTTGCGGTTGGCCGAGACCACGAAGAACGCCCGAACGCTTGCAGCGGTGGTGCTCGCCGCGGGCAAGGGCAAACGGCTGAAGTCCTCCACGCCCAAGGTCCTGCATCCCATCTGCGGCCGGTCCGCGCTGTGGCACGCCCTTCAGGGCGTTCTCGCCACTCGTCCGAACAAGATCGTCGTCATCGTGGGACACGGCTCCGATGACGTCCGCGCGGCCGTCTCCTCCTGGGGACTGAAGCCTGCGCCGGTCTTCGTCGAGCAGGCGGAGCAGCTCGGCACCGGACATGCGGTGCTCGCGGCGGAGCGGGCCGTCGGTCGCGCGCAGGACGTGTTGGTGGTCGGCGGCGACTTCGATCCGGTCACCGGCGGCGACCTGAAGCGACTGGTCGGCGCGCACCGGCGGACGAAGGCGGCCGCGGCCATCTTC
>JBBQVZ010000028.1:0-29534 GCA_038211015.1 Actinomycetota bacterium
CCTGCGGGTGATGTTCGACGACGAGCTGGTCTCGTTCGATCAGCTGCTCGAGGTCTTCTGGGCGATGCACGACCCCACGCAGGTGAACCGACAGGGTCCCGACGTGGGCGACCAGTACCGGAGCGTGATCTTCACGTCGACGGATGAGCAGCTGGTCGCGGCGAAGACCTCGAAGGAGCCCGCGCAGGAGCGGTTCGATCGTCCGATCGCGACCGAGATCAGGGCGACGCCGGAGTTCTACCCGGCCGAGGACTACCACCAGGCCTACTACGAGAAGAACGGCCACACGCCGTACTGCCACGTGCTGCCGATGAAGGTGCTCGAGGAACAGGGGTTGGTGCCAACTCGTAGCTAGAGGGGGTGCTGGCTGCGACTAGTGGTAGTAGGTCAAGAACCCGTCCAGATCCGCAATCGGTCAACCCTGCACGCACGAGTGCCGCGCCATCGAGGTCAACCTCCTCGAGGACGCGGCACTCAGCGCATCTCCTGTGCGCTCAGAACGTGCGGACGGCGACCTCCGCCGGAGCCTCCAGCAGCGAGACGAGCTCGTCGTCGAGTTTCACGAGCGTGACGGAGCAGCCCGCCATGTCGAGCGACGTGCAGTACTCGCCCACGTAGCTGCGTCCCACGTTGATCCCGCGCGACGAGAGCTGATCGTGTGCCCGGCCGTACAGCAGGTAGAGCTCGCTGATCGGCGTCCCGCCCAGCCCGTTGATCATCAGCGCGACGTTGTCGCCCTTGCTGAACGGGAGGTCCGACGCGGTCGCTTCCACCAACTCGTCGACGATCGCGTTCGCGTCCGCGAGCTTCTCGCGACGACGACCCGGCTCACCGTGGATCCCGACGCCCATCTCCATCTCGTCCTCGCCCAGCTCGAACAGCGGCGAACCCTTCGCAGGCGGGGTGCACGACGTTAGCGCCATGCCCATGGTCCGGGTGACCGAGTTGACTCGCTCCCCCAATGCGACCAGATCGTCCAGCCCGGCGCCCTTTTCCGACGCCGCACCGATCGCCTTGATCACGAAGAAGTTGCCGGCCACGCCGCGCCGTCCGACCGTCCACGTCGAGTCCTTCACCGCGACGTCGTCGTCGACGATCACGGTTCCGATCGTGATCCCTTCGGCTTCGGCCATCTCCTTGCCCATGTCGAACGCCATGCGGTCGCCCGTGTAGTTGTTGATCAGGTGGAGCACGCCCTTCTTCGAGTTGAGCAGCTTCGTCGTCTCCAGGACGTAATCCATCGGCGGGGCTGCGAACACGTCGCCCGGGCACGCAGCGTCGAGCATCCCCTTGCCGACGATCATCACGTGCGCGGGCTCGTGTCCGGAGCCGGAGCCCTGCACGATCGACACCTTGTCGTCGCTCGGCGCGTCGGTCCGCATGATCAGGTTGTATTCCGACACGTACTTGAGCGTGTCGGGGTTCGCGAGCGCGATGCCTTTGAGCATCTCCGGCACGAACTCCTTCGGATCGTTGACGAACTTCTTCATCGCTGCTTCCCCTTCCTCACTCGTCGGTCGCCCACGCGTCGGCGACCTGCTCGAACATGACCGCGACGGCGACCGCCCCCGCGTCCAGCGTCCCGATGCTGCGCTCGCCCGTGTACGAGGCACGACCGCGCTTGGCGAGCATCTCCTTCGTCGCCTCGGCCCGCTCCCGAGCCGTCACCGCCGCCTTACGGATCGCGGCGCTCGCGTCGTCGCCATCACCGAGCGCCTTCTCCAATTCGTCGACGGCCGGCTCCAGCGCATCCAGCAGCGTCTTGTCGCCCAGGTCGGAGTTCCCGCGCTTCTTGATGCCCTCGATAGCGGCACGAAGCATGGCGATCGCGTCCTCCGACGTGACCTCGGTCTTGTCCGCGGCCACGGCGCCGGCGCGCAGGAACGCCGTCCCCCAGAGCGGGCCCGACGTGCCACCGACCCGGCTGGTGATCACGATCGCAATCTTCTTGAGGAACGTCCCGATGTCGGAGCGGTCGAACGAATCCCAGTCCGACAGGACGATCTCGAAGCCTCGAGCCATCGAGTAGCCGAAGTCGCCATCGCCCACGACCGCGTCCAGGTCGCCGAAGTACTTCTCGTTGTCGACCGCGGTCTGTGCCATCGTTCGCACGACCAACTCGACGCGATCAGCGCTTGGTTCTCCCATCCACACCTCCTGCTCGGTCAGCTCCCATGGGCACTTCGAACCGTCAGACATGCCTGCAGATCCGCGAGGTCGACGTAGCCGTCGGGCTCGGGAACGTCATGGGCGGTGAGCACCATGGTCCGTTCCCCGTCCGGGTCTCCGAGGGAGGACACGACCAACGCCGCTTCCGAGAAGTCCTCCTCCCGGGTGTAGCTGCTGACCGTGACGACGCACGACAGCTGTGCGCCGACGGCCGCGAGCATGCCGTTGCGGGAATCCTCGACCACGAGCGCCTCGCCCGGCTGCACGTCGAGTCGCGAGACGGCCAGCTCATAGATGTCCGGGGCCGGCTTCTTCTTCGGGACGACGTCTCCCGCCAGCACTTGGAAGCGCGCGGCGTGATCAGCGCCGGCCACGTGCTCGAGCACGGCTCGCACGGACGGCTCGGATGACGTCGACGCGACCGCGAGCGCCCACCCGGCGTCGAGCGCCGAAGCGATGACCCGCGCCACGCCCGGACGTGCCGGCAGGCGGCCGGCCGCAACCATCTCCGTGTAGATCTCGGTCTTGCGGCGATGCCACTCAGCCAGCAGCTCGCGCTGGCTATCGGCATCGCTCGGCAGCCCGTTCTCGAGTACGAAGTCGTCGGTCAGCAGGCTGGCCATCCGCTCCTTGCCACCGGCGATCTTGAGCCTTTCGCCGTACTCCTCCTCGGACCAGTGCACGGGCACGCCGAACCCCTCGAACATCTGGTTGAAGGCGGGCAGATGACCGTCACGCTCGGTGTCGGCGAGCACTCCGTCGCAATCGAAGATGAGCGCGGTCACCAGGCCTTGCCCTCGCTCCCGAACCGGCGGATGTGGGCTTTGGCCATCTCCACGATGTCGGTCCGCACGCGCGTGAATAGCGACGGCGGGTCCCACTTTTCGGCCGCCTCGGTCTCGCGCAGGAACGCGAGGTTCGACTGCATGAACGTCCGCTTGAGGGCCGTGGAGATGTTGACCTTGGCGCATCCGCGCGCGATCAGATCGGCGAACTGCGCGTCGGTCATGCCGCTCCCGCCGTGCAAGGCGATCGGGATCGGCTCGGCCTCGACGATGTCGGTGACGCGCTGCGAGTCCAGCGTCGGCTCGGATGCGTACATCCCGTGCGCGTTCCCGATCGCCGGCGCGAAGCAGTCGATGCCCGTCTCACGGATGAACGTCAGCGCGACGTCGAGCGACTGGCGCGTGGATCCCTCATCGGAGCCGACGCCATCCTCGACACCCTTGATGCCTTCGATCTCCCCTTCGACGTGCGCGCCCTGACGGTGCGCTTCGGCCACGACCTCTTTCGTCTGGCGTTGGTTCTCCTCGACGGGGAGCGACGACGCGTCGAACAGCACGGAGTTCCATCCGGCTTCCAGGCACGACGTGATCACCTCGCGCTCGGGACAGTGGTCGAGGTGCAACGTCACGGGAACCTCGATGCCCGCCGTCATCGTGCGCCACATCCCGTACAGCACGTCCCGACCGATCGACTTCACGGTCTTCACGGAGGTCTGCACGATCACCGGCGCATCGAGCTCGACGGCAGCGGCGAGCACCGCTTCGAGCGTGAGGTCGTTGACGATGTTGAACGCCGCGACCCCGTACCGCTCCTTGAACGCGCGGTCGAGGACATCGCTGAGTGGAACGACGGGCATATGGCACCCTCCGAGGCCGGCCGGACGCTCAGGGTAGGAGCCGTTCGGGGCCTGGTACATCGGGGATATCCCCCGTCTGCGGCCCCCGGATGTCCCTACCCGGCGACACGTTCCCTAGCGAGGGCCACCGCTTGGGTGCGGTTCTGGGCGCCGAGCTTTCGGAGGATCGACCCGACGTGCTTCTCCACGGTCTTGACCGAGATCGTGAGGGCTGCGGCGATCTCCCGATCGGTCGAACCGAGCTCCAGCAGGCCGAGCACCTCGCGTTCGCGATCGGTGAACGCGACCGCGTCCGCCAAGCCGTTCAGGTGGGAGTAGAGCCGTTCGACGGCCGTCCCGGACACCACGACCTCGCCACGGGCCGCCGCGCGGATCGCCCTGGCCAGATCCATCCCTGACGCTTCCTTGCCGATGTAGCCGCGGGCGCCGGCCCGGAACGCGCCCGCCACCAGCTCATCGCTCGCGAACGCCGACACGGCGATCACGCTCGCCTCGGCGTCCTCGGCGCGGATCCGCGTGATGGCGTCGATGCCGTCGCCGTCGAGCATCTGGAGATCCATGAGCACGACGTCGGGACGCAGCGCGCGCCAGCAGGTGATCGCCTCGGCGCCCGATGCCGCCTCGCCCACGACATGCAGCCCCGGGTCGGAGTTCGCCAGGAGGCGCGCGATGCCGGCCCGGGTCACGGCGTGATCGTCGACGACCAAGATGCGCACGGGGTCCGCGGCACGCCCAAGCACGTCCGGAGCCTCGGTCGGCGACGGGATCCACGCGCGGATCCGGGTGCCCCATCCGGGTGTCGAATCGAGCTCCAACGTCCCACCGAGGAGACGGGCACGCTCGGCCATCCCACCGAGGCCCAGGCCGTGCGCCGCGCCGTCGCCCTCCACCAGTGCCTGGTCGAACCCCTCACCGTCGTCCTGCACGAGCAGCGTGACTCCCGTAGGTGCGTACACCAGCCCGACTCGTACCGACGTGGCCTGCGCGTGGCGGATCGCGTTGGTGAGCGCCTCTTGGGCGATCCGGAACAACGTGTGGGCGACTTCCGGAGAGGGAACCACCGGGTTACCCGCGGTCACCAGTCTCGCCTGGACCACACCCGTCCGGTTCGCCCACGCCAGCTCGAGCTCGAGGGCCTCTTCGAGGGAGCGACCCTCGAGCGGTGAGGGCGCGAGCCCGAGCACGCTGCGTCTGGTCTCCTCGAAGACGGCTTCGGCCGCCGTCCGCGCCTCGGCGAGCGCGTCGGTCGCCTCGTCGGGCCTGCCATCCGCGATCGCTTCCTGCGCCTCGCGAAGCTGAAGCAACACGGACACGAGCCCCTGGGCGAACGCGTCGTGGACCTCGCGTGCCATCCGGTTGCGCTCCGCCTCGGCCGCCTCGGCCCTGGCATCCGATTCCGCTGCCTCGTGAAGCCGGGCGTTGGTGATAGCGATCGCTGCGTGCTTGGCGAACAGCTCGAGCAGCTCGGCATCCTCATCGGCGAACGCACGGCTCGGGTCGCGGGTGAACACCACCAGGGAACCGACGATGGCCCCCCGCCACCAGATCGGGACCCCGATCACGCCTTTGAGCGCCTCCCGATCCTCGGGGCGGACGTGCCCACCGGGGACATCGGCGTAGTTCTCGAAGATCACCGGACCCCGAGCCGCCACGAGCGCCCCGGTCGTTCCCTCCGTGAGCGGGAACACCTTGCCCGACTGGCAAGCGATCCCGATGTCAGCCTCCTTGCGATAGACCCCCGCCGCCTCATCCACCAGGCAGATGGAGCCCGCGTCGCAAACCAACAGCTCCGTCGAACGTTTGAGGATCCGTTCCAGGAGCGGGCGAAGGGAGAGCTCGCCGGCCAGGTCCTCGACGACGGCCGTGAGCGCCGCCGCCTGTCCCCATCGATCCGGTCGCTCGCCGCGACCAGCGGCGCCGTCCGCTGTCCGATCTCCGATGGCGACCATGATCAACGATGTCCGTTCCGGGAAGGGTCTCCTGCGGCCACCCTAGGAGCTTTCGTTCGAACGAGCAATCGGACCCTGGACGCACGCTGTAGCGCGCGCTCAATCGTCGCGGAACCCGATCACCTTGTGGGTGCCGTCGCAGAACGGCTTGTTGCTCGAGTGACCGCAGCGGCAGAGCGTGACGCGGTTCCGAATCTCATAGGTGGTGCCGTCTGACGACTCGACCGGGATGCCGCCCCGAACCCAGAGCGGTCCGTCTTTGACCACGGCCACCGACGGTTCGAACTCCGGTTCGACCGGCTCCGCGTCGGCTTCGGGAGCGTGGGCGAGACGACCCGACGGACACAGCTCGACCATCAGTTGCAGCCGCGCGCGCACGGTGGGGTCGGACGTCTTTCGGATCATCTCCCAGACGTCGGTGAACCGGTCGGCGCAATGGCCGGCGTGCGTGCAGAGGGATAGGTCGTCAGTCATCACGACGCCGTCTCCCCTGAGGACCCGGGCCCGCTCGGCGCGCGGCCGGCGGTCGGCCACCTCCGTTCCGTCGAACCCGGCCGTCTCGTGCGACGCGTCGCAGAACGGCTTGCGGCTCGAGGCGCCGCAACGACACAGGTCCGACGCCCCGCGGGGGTCGATGGGCGTCGGCTTCTCCCAACCGATGGGCTCGCCGAACTCCGTCTCGACCTGCGCGGTGCGCACGAGCGGCGGCGATCCGACCAGCTCGTACGGACCGTCCTCCGAGATCCGGACGCGGTAGCCATGGTCGGACACGGTGGCGAGCCTATCGCGGAGGCTGGGAACGCCACGTCCTCGAACCGGTCGCTCGCGCGTTGTAGGCTTCCGAACACATGTTCGACGACCTCAACCCGGAGCAGCGCTCCGCCGTACTGTTCGGCGACGGCCCGCTGCTGATCGTCGCGGGCGCCGGGACCGGCAAGACGACCACGCTCGCCTGCCGGGTCGGGCACCTGGTCGAACGCGGCGTGCGGCCCGAGCGGATCCTGCTGCTGACGTTCAGCCGGCGCGCCGCCCGCGAGATGCTCTCGCGCGCGCAACGCTCGACCGGACATCGCGAGACCGAGCGCGTCTGGGGCGGCACGTTCCACGCGGTCGCCAATCGGTTGCTCCGGCTCCACGGACGCCCGCTCGGCCTGCGTCCCGACTTCACCGTGCTCGATCAATCCGACGGCGCCGACGTGATGAACCTGCTTCGCGAGGAGTTGGGCTTCGCCACGCGCGAGCGCCGGTTCCCCCGCAAGGACACGCTCGCCTCGATCTACTCGCGGACGGTGAACGCCGGCGAGAAGCTCGGCGACGTGCTGAAGCGACATTACCCATGGTGCATCGACGAAGCCGACGGCATCCGGCAGGTGTTCCAGTCGTACACCGGTCGCAAGCGCGACCAAAACGTCCTGGACTACGACGACCTCCTGCTGTTCTGGAAGGCGCTCGCGACCGCGCCGCAGACGCGAGAGGCGTTGGCCTCGATGTTCGATCACGTGCTCGTCGACGAGTACCAGGACACGAACGCCTTACAGGCCGACATCTTGGAAGGCATGCGACCGCCCGACTCGCCCCGCAACCTCACGGTGGTCGGAGACGACGCGCAGTCGATCTACGGGTTCCGCGCTGCGACCGTGCGCAACATCCTCGAGTTCCCCACGCGGTTCGACGGAACCACCATCATCCGCTTGGAGCAGAACTACCGGTCGATCCCCCCGATCCTCGCCGCGTCGAACGCGGCCATCGAGCTCTCGCCGCAGCGCCACGAGAAGACCCTCTGGTCCTCGAGGGGCGGCACGCGACGGCCGGTCCTCCGCACGTGCCTGGACGAGGCCGAGCAGTGTGACGTCGTGTGCCGAAGCGTGCTGCAGCATCGCGAGGAGGGTGTGCCGTTGAAGCACCAGGCCGTGCTGTTCCGCGCGGCGCATCATTCGGACCTGCTCGAGGTCGAGTTGGCGCGACGCAACATCCCGTTCGTGAAGTACGGGGGGTTGAAGTTCCTGGAGGCGGCGCACGTGAAGGACGCGCTGTCGCTGCTTCGGGTGCTGGAGAACCCGTTCGATGAGGTCAGCTGGTTCCGCGTGCTGCAGTTGCCCGAGGGCGTGGGACCAGCCACCGCGCGCCGGTTGATGGACGAGCTGGGCGTGAGACGGGTCGACGACGATCAGCCCTCGCCGCTGCTGCGATTCCTGGAGGAGACGGTGGCGGTGCCGAAGGCTGCCGTGAGCGGCGTGCAGGAGCTCCGCACGGCCCTAGGCGACTGCCTGGCGGACGAGACCCTCATGCCCCCCGCCGCGCAGCTCGACCGCATCCGCACCTTCCTGGAGCCGGTGTTCGCGCGGCGCTACGACGCCGCGGCCGCGCGCACGCGCGACCTGGAACAGCTCGAGCTGCTCGCGATCGGCTACGAGACGCGAGGACGGTTCGTCTCCGAGCTGACGCTCGATCCTCCGTCGTCCACCGGCGACCTGGCCGGCCCCCCACTCCTGGACGAGGACTGGCTCGTGCTGTCGACGATCCATTCCGCCAAGGGCTTGGAGTGGGACGTCGTCCACGTGATCCACGCCGCCGACGGCATGATCCCGTCCGACATGGCGACCGGTGACGACGACGAGATCGAGGAGGAGCGCCGGCTGCTCTACGTCGCCATGACCCGGGCGCGCGACGCGTTGATCGTCTCGTTCCCCCAGCGCTACTACCGGCGGCCGCGTGGTCTGGAGGACCCACACAGCTACGCGCAGCTCACCCGGTTCCTGCCGGATCAGGTTCGCGTGCACTTCGACGAGGTCGCGCCCGACGTGATCCCGCTGCCCGACTTCGACGCGATCGACGGAACCGCCGACGTCGACGCGTTCCTGGCGGGGCTCTGGGCGGACTGACCGGTACGCTACGCCGCGTGCCGCCACCCTACGACGCCGTACTGCTCGACCTCTACGACACCATCGTGTGGAGCGAGTGGTTCCGGCTTCGTGACGCCATCGCCACACGGATCGGCGACGACATGGAGGCCGACCGGCTCCAGAAGGCGTTCGAACAGACCCGTCCGGCGCGCGGCGTCGGCGAGTTCGGCAGCGTGGAGGGGGACATGGCCGCGGTCCTGGAGGCGGCCGGCGTCACCCACGACGCGACGCTTGTCGACGAACTGGTCGAGCTCGAACGCATACACCTGGCGAACGGCGTGCATCTGTACGACGATGTCCCGTCGGGCCTCGCAGCGCTCCGGCAGCACGGAGTGAAGACCGCGCTCGTCAGCAACTGCTCGCACTCCACCAGGCCGGTCGTGGAACGACTGGGTCTCGAGTCGGCGTTCGACCGGGTCGTCCTGTCGTACGAGGTCCGCGCGATGAAGCCGGATCCGGCGATCTATCACGCGGCGCTCGATCAGCTCGGCGGCGTGCCTCCCGAGCGCGCCGTGTTCGTCGACGATCAGCCCCCCTACTGCGACGGAGCCGCGGCGATCGGTCTCGAAGCGCGGCTGATCCTGCGGGCCAACGAGGACGTACCGGCGGACCTGGACGGCCACGACGTCGTGACCGACCTCGTGTGGCTCCTGTAACGTCGGGTCGTGGGCAACACAGCCGAGGACCGGCCCGAGAAGTTCCCCCGCAAGCTCTACGAGAAGGAGCTCGATCGGCTCCAGGTCGAGCTCGTGAAGATGGAGGAGTGGGGTGCATCCGCAGGGATGCGGCTCGTCGTGATCTTCGAGGGACGCGACGCCGCCGGGAAGGGCGGCGCGATCAAGCGGATGACCGAGCACATGAACCCACGGATCACCCGGCACGTCGCACTGCCGAAGCCGACCGAGCGACAGACCACGCAGTGGTATTTCCAGCGGTACGTCGAGCAACTGCCGGCAGCCGGTGAGATCGTGCTGTTCGACCGCAGTTGGTACAACCGGGCCGGGATCGAGCACGTGTTGGGATTCTGCACTCCGGCCGAGTACTACCGCTTCCTGCGACAGAGCCCGATCTTCGAGCGGCTGCTGGTGGAGGACGGCATCATCTTGATCAAGTACTGGTTCTCGGTGAGCGACGAGGAGCAGGAGCGCCGGTTCGAGGCGCGGATCGGCGATCCCATGCGTCGATGGAAGCTCTCGGAGACCGATCTCTATTCGCGGACGAAGTGGGTCGACTACTCACGCGCGAAGGACGAGATGTTCGTGCACACCGATATCCCGGAGGCTCCGTGGTACGTCGTCGACGCCGACGACAAACGTCGCGCTCGTCTGAACTGCATCGCGCAGCTGCTGTCGAAGAGCCCGTACCAGGATCTGCCCGACCCCACGATCGACCTCCCGTCCCGCCAGCGAGACGACGGCTACATCCGCCCGCCGCGCGACCTCTACACCTACGTTCCCGACCACGCGGGCGAGATCCTGGCGGAACACCAGAAGAAACACAGCTAGTCCCGCTCAGACTAGTCACAGCCCCACTCCTGATCGACCTCAAGAGAGGTCGACGATCGAGAGGAACCGCTCGAGCGCCGACTGGTCGCCCTCGATCTGCACGTCGTCCGGGACGACCCGGCGCCACAACAACAAGAGTAGGTCGGACATGGACGCGCGCACGGTGACGTCGACCGCAACCGCGTCGCCGGCCAGATCGAGCCGGCCATCGCACACGCTGAGGACCAACGTCGCGTCGGTGTCGGTCGGAGCGAGCTCCACACCCACCGATCCCTCGAAGCCTCGCGCCTCCTCGGGATCGAACATCCACTCAAAGAACTCATCGATGCCGTCGGCGGCCAGCGCGGGATCGATCGCCTCCGGCTCGCCGACCGAACGCTGCGCGTCCCAGCGGTGCACCATTGGACCTCCCCCAGATGCCAGATCAGATCGCCGAGCGCCCAGTCCGGACACGAAGGCACGCGCGCGTCGATCGGCCCACGAGCGGCGCGTGAGAAGCGCTCACTCTCCAGACGGATCGCGTCCAGATGCGCGGAGCCGTTCACGGTCATGCCAGATCGGCGAGCGCGGCGGCGACGCTCTTGCGGATGCCCGTGACGAACGGGATCTCGACCTTGGTGTAGAGGCGAGCCTTCGTCTCGCGGAGCCGACGGATGCAATCGACGATCGACTCGACCCGATCGGCCTCGAACGCCAGGATCCATTCCCAGTCGCCGAGCCCGAACGCGCTGGTGGTGTTCGCGAGCACATCGGGGAACTCGCGGCCGGCGCCGCCGTGGTCGGCGAGCAACGCGCCGCGCTCCTCGCGCGGAAGGAGGTACCACTCCGGCGTCCGCACGAACGGGTAGACGCAGAGGAACGTCTTCGGCGGCAACCCTTTGACGAACGCGGGCTGGTGGTCCGGCGTGAACTCGGCCGGCTTGACCACGCCCATGAACGTCCACGCGATGTCGGTGAGCCGGCCGGCTTGCGTCCGGCGGAACTCCGCGAGGAACGCTTGCACGTCCTCGGCCGAGCTCCCCACGAGCCACAGCATCAGGTCCGTGTCGTGGCGGAACCCGACGGTCGAGTACGTGCCACGCACCTCGACACGCCCCTCGAACGCCTTGTACAGGTTCTCGACCTCCTGCACGACGTCGGCCAACGCGTCGGCGGAGAGATCGCGGAACCCGTCTCGAGCGCGGAACGCGGGATAGAGCGCGTAGATCGAGCGGGGTGTGTCGTTCGTCTGGGTGGTTCCGGTCATCGGGCGGTCTCCTTTTCGATCGTCGTGCGGTCGAGGTGCGCGAGGACCTGCTCGGCCGTCTCACCCGCCGCCCTCACGCAGTCGGGGATGCCCACGCCGTCGAAGGCGGAGCCCACGACGAAGATACCTTCGGGCAGGTTCTGACGGATCGTACGGACCCGCTCCACGTGACCGACCTCGTACTGCGGCATCGCGCGGATCCACCGAACGACCGAAGACGCTCGCGGCTGGAGCGGCAGGTCGAGCACCGCAGAGAGGTGTCGCGCACACGCGTCGACCAATTCCTCATCCGCCGCCTCCAGCACGTCCTCGTCGCCGACGCCCCCCACGTAGCAGCGGACGACCGCGCGCGAACCGAACGACGGGTCCGGCCATTTGCTGCTGATCCACGTGCAGGCGGTCATCGGCGCCTTGCCACGTGGGACGACGAACCCGGTCCCGTCCGGCAACGCCGCCTGTGTTTCGTCGCCGTAGACCAGGAACACCACGCAGGTCGACGCGTAGGGGATGTCGCGCAGCTCGGTTGCGACGGCCGGGGCGGCCGTTCCGAGCAGCCGCGACGCCTCGAACGCCGGTACCGCCAACACGGTCGTGCGGGCATCTCCGCTCTCCGAGAGCTCCGCCAGCGAGCCCACGGGCGCGCCGGCGACCACGCGGTCGCCGAGCGACGCGGCGAGCGCGTCGGTCAGGCGCCCCACGCCGCCTTTCGGCTTCACGAACATCGGCGTGGGCGGGCCGCGGCGCGCCGAGCGCATGGCCGCCTGGGATCCGCGGATCAGGCTTCCCTGCGTGGACTCCCACACAAGCAGCTCCGGGAAGGTGGCGCGCGCCGACAACCGGTCGATGTCGCCCGCGTACAGTCCGGCCAGGAGTGGCGCGACCGCCATGTCGGTCGCCTCGTCCCCCAGTCGCCGGCGCAACAACCCGCCGAGGGTCTCCTCGACACCGTCTTTCCGCTTTCCGCGCAACAGGTCCTGCGCGGCCCGGCGCCGGCCGGTCTTCGACAGGCCGGGCCAGCGGAACACGTCGCCGATGTCGCCGGGGATCCCGAACGGCGCGTCCTTCGGGAATGCGACCAGGCCGCGATCGGTCCACAGGTACGCGCCCTTCTCGCCGGGGGTGACCAGCTCCGCAGCCAGGCCCAGCTCCCGACAGAGATCCACGGCCCACGGCTTGCGCGCGACGAACGAATCGGCGCCCGTCTCGAGTCGCAGATCGCCGACCTGCGTGGTCGCGAGCTTGCCGCCCGGGCGATCGGAGGCCTCGCGGACGGTGACGTCGACACCGGCGGCGGCCAGCCGGTACGCGGTGGTCAGGCCGGAGATCCCAGCCCCGATGACGTCGACACGACCGGGGCGGCGGGTCACCCGGCAGGCACCCCCGCTAGGTGCTCGCGAACCACCGTCGCGAGGACATCGAGGAACGTCGGGTCCGCGTTGGGCATCCGGGTCCGCTCGAACCGCGTCCCTGCACGCTCGGCGATCCCGCGAGCCTCGATGTCCAGGTCGTACAGGATCTCCAGGTGGTCGGCCACGAACCCGGCGGAGCACACGACCACGGCGTCGCGCCCGGCGGTTGCGAGCTCTTCGATCACCGCTTGGATCGGCGGTCCCCACCATGGGTCGTTCGTTCGACCGGCGCTCTGCCAGGCGATGAGGTAGTCGTCCAGGCCGAGCCGCTTCGCCACAAGGTCCGCCGTCTCCTGCAGCCCGTCGCGGTATCGGCACGAATCGTCGCAGTCGCACGTCTTGCATCTCTGCGTACCGTCGTCGACCGACCGTACCGGCAACGAATGCGCCGAGAAGATCACCGCCGCGTTCGCGCGCTCGTCGTCGGTCAGCCTGCCCAGCGCTTCCGCGACGCGTGCCGTGAGGAACGCGATGAACGCCGGATGGTCGTGATACGAGCGGACGAACGTGAACGCCGGGCCGCCACCGTCGTCCTTCGTCGTCTGGATCACGCGCTCGATGTAGGTCTCGACCGACATCCCTGACCAATGCGGCGCCATCACGATGCCGATCGCGCGCTCCACGCCGTCGGCGCACATCGACGCGATCGCGTTGGCGATGAACGGCTCCGAATGCTTCATCCCCAGATAGGCCCGGAAGGCGCCCGGCCCGGCGTTGAGACGCTCAACGATCCCGTCGGCCTGCTCGCGAGTGGTCTCCGACAGCGGAAACACGTTGCCGATCGCCGCGTACCGATCCTTCAGCTCCGCGAGATGATCCGGCGACGGCGTCCGGCCTCCGCGGATGTCGGTGTAGTAGCGCTCGATGTCGTCGGGTCCGCTCGCGGTCCCGTAGGCCATCACCAGCACACCGACGGGCGCGTCGCTCATCACGGCGCCCCCTGGCGTTCGGTGCGCTCGTGGACCAGATCCACGAGTCGTCGGAGGGTGTCGGGGTCCGTGTCCGGCGGCACGCCGTGTCCCAGGTTGAAGATATGGCCGTCACGCGATGCCGCGCGAGCCAGCACGCGATCGGTCTCCGCCTGGACCACATCCCACGGCGCCGACAGCACGGCCGGATCGAGGTTGCCCTGCACGGCCACATCGGAACCCATGCGGTCCCACGCGACGTCGAGCGGGGTTCGCCAGTCCACGCCGATCACGTCACCGCCCGCCCCGCGCATCAACGCGAGCAGCTCTCCCGTGCCGACGCCGAAGTGGATCGTGGGGACCCCGACGTCGGCCAGACCATCGAACAGGCGCCGCATGTGCGGGAACACCGACCGCTCGTACGCGTCGGGGCCGAGCGCCCCGACCCACGAGTCGAACACCTGCAACGCCTGTGCGCCGGCCTCGGCCTGGGCGCGGAGGTGCGGCAGCACGATCGCGACGAGCGCGCCCATCAGTGCGTCCCACACGTTGGGCTCGCCGAGCATCAACGCCTTCGTCCGCTCGTGCGTTCGCGACGGACCTCCTTCGACCAGGTAGCTCGCCAGCGTGAACGGTGCGCCGGCGAACCCGAGCAACGGGACGTCGAGCTCCTTGCGCAGCAGTCGGATCGCCTCGAGCACGTGGGGGACGTCGGCCTCGGGCTCGAGCGGTCGCAGCCGCGTCACGTCGTCGGCGCTGCGGATGGGATCGTCCACGACCGGCCCAACCCCGGTCTCGATCCTGACCGGGACACCCACCGCGGCGAGCGGCACCATGATGTCGCTGAACAGGATCGCGGCGTCGACCGCCATCCGGCGGAGCGGCTGGAGCGTGATCTCCGTGACCAGGTCCGGGCGCAAACACGTGTCGAGGATGTCCCCTTCCCCGCGAACCTCGCGATACTCGGGAAGGTAGCGGCCGGCCTGACGCATGAACCAGACGGGCGTGCGATCGACCGGCTCCCGGTGGCAGGCTCGCAGGAACCGATAGGAGGGCGGAGAGGCGTTCACCCCGACAGGATACGGAGGACCGCCGGTTCGAACCGCGCCCCCGTCGGCTAGGGGAACGTCAGACGACCGTCCTCCCCGATGGGGAACGCGGGGTTGTAGGCGATCTCCCACGGGTAGCCGTCGGGGTCGGCGAAGTATCCCGAGCGCCCGAACACCGCGTCCGTCCCCGGCTTGAGGATCGTCCCGCCCGCCTCGACCGCCTCCCGGAGCCCGGCGTCGACGTCCTCCGCTCGCTCCACGTTGATCGCGAGCGTGATGCCACCGAATGAGCCTCGCGTGGGAGCCGGGATCGTGGCGTCCTCGGCCAGATCCGAGTACGGGAACAGACCGAGGTTGGTGTCGGCGGTCCTGAACCAGTGGATCACGCCGTCGATGGACGAGGAGCAGTCCTCCCAGCCAAACGCCCGGTAGAAGGCGATGGAGCGTTCCAGATCAGCGACGCCAAGGGTCACGAGACCCAAGCGAGCAGGGACCATCATCATCACTCCGATCTCCTCATCCTTCGGGTGGTCCCGCGACCCTATCCAACTCCGACGACACGCCGGGAGTGGCAACGGGGCGTCATCGGGTTAAGTCGGCAATTGGCGCAAACGGATGCTGGATCCGCTGGAACGTCGCCAGATGCAACACGTGGTTTCACTCTGGACAAACACCGTTCGCCACGCCTAACATCCTCATCTTCAACCCGCAGGCTGGGTCACGACCGACACGGATATCCGGCGAATTATGGAGGACTCGCGTGGCTGACAAGACCGTCATCGCCTACTTCATGCACGAGGTGGAGCGAGATGCCGCGCGAAACATGCTGTCCGGCGCGGAGGTAACCGAAAGCTACGTCCTTGGCACGATCGACGAGGGCAGGATCCCGGATCTGGAGCGTCAGGGGCTCATCGTCCAGGTTATCGACGACGAGTCAACCGAGGAGACTCCGGCTTCGGAGACCGAGCTCACACGGGGATCCGCACCATCGTGCCTCAAGTCGAGACCGCGCTCGCCCCGGAAGAGCCAGCCGTTGACCCGTCGATCCCCGCGTACTACGTGGTCGCGCTCAACGGCCCGCTGATCGATGGGTGGAGGGTCGCGCTGGAGAGGGCGGGAGTAGAGCTACTGGACCGTATCCCGCCCACGAGCTATACGGCTCGCTGTCTTCCGAGCGTTGCAGACTCGCTCCGAGCGCTGCCGTTCGTCAGGGCGGTTCGACTCTACCGCCGATCGGATACCGGCCCTCTCATAACTCGCGCCGCGTTCGCCGAACCGCCGGCTCCGGCTCCCGGAGCTCCCCCCCGAGCTCGCACCATGCGGCAGTTCGACGTTCGCGTGCACCGCCTGGAGGATGTCGGACCGCTCCGCGATTGGCTGCGGAGCAACGAGATCGCCGTCGCAGGCATCGGCGGCAAGAAGGTCCGCGTTTACATCCTTGAAGACCTCGGCGTCGAGGCCCGGATCGCGGCGCTCCCGGACGTCGCGACCGTTGAGGAGTACATCCCGCCGAAACTCCACAACGACTTCGCTCGGCGGTTGCTCGGGATCGACGATCCCAACAACAACCCACCTCTCGTGATCCAGCAAGAAGGCGATGGACAGATCGTTGGCGTCGCCGATACCGGGCTGGACGAGGATCATCCGGATCTCAACGGTCGCATCGTCGGTGTCGTCGCTCTCGGTCGGGCGAACGATGCGACCGACCCACACGGACACGGGACCCATGTGTCGGGAAGTATCCTCGGCGACGGCACCGCTTCCGGTGGCACGGTCCGCGGCGTCGCCCCCAAGGCTCGCTTGTTCTTCCAGTCACTGCTCGATGCTCAGGGAGGACTGGGCGGCCTTCCCGTCAACCTGGGCGACCTGTTCGACGAGGCCTACCAGCAAGGCGTTCGGATCCACAACAACAGCTGGGGATCCGCCGTGCGATCCATGTACACCGGCGATGCCAGCGATGTCGATGAGTTCGTCGCTTCACACCGGGACATGCTCATCGTGTTCTCGGCGGGGAACGAAGGAAAAGCTACCGATCGGCTCAACAGCCAGGCGGGCTTCGTCGACTGGCTATCAGTCGGGTCTCCCGCCTCCAGCAAGAACTCGCTCGCGGTCGGCGCCAGCCGCAGCAGTCGCACCTCGGGCGGCCTGGCGGGCCTCACTTGGGGCCAAGGCTGGCCTCAGGAGTTCCCGGACCCACCGATCGCCGACGAGAACATATCCGGCGACGCGGAGAGCTTGGCCGCATTCAGCAGCCGCGGACCATGTGACGACAAGCGCATCAAACCTGACGTGGTTGCGCCAGGCACGGACATCGTCTCCACGAAGTCCTCACGGGCTCCGCTTCGGAACTTCTGGGCGGCGTATCCGGGCAACGGGCAGTACGCCTTCTTGGGAGGGACGAGTATGGCGGCTCCGATCGTCGCCGGTGCGGCCACGCTCGTCCGTGAGTACTACGTGAAGGACCGGCAGATCGACCCGAGCGCCGCCCTCCTGAAGGCGAGCCTCATCAACTGCACGCGATGGCTTAGCGGGGCCGATGCGACCGCCGACTTCCAGCTCATGCCGAACTTCCACCAGGGATTCGGGAGGATCTATCTGCCGTGGGCCATCCCCAACCCGTTGGTGCCATGGTTCGGACTCGAGGTCGTGGACACCTGGCAGGACGTCGGTGCGCAGTTCCAGCAGTCCGGTCAGCGACTTCGTTTCCAGGTGGACGTCACCGGCGGCGATTGGTTGCGTATCTGCCTCGCGTGGACCGACCTCCCCGCGGGAGCCTTGCAGAACAACCTCGACCTGTTCGTGCAAGACCCGTCAGGGGCGAAGCACATGGGGAACGCCGACCTTCCGATGAGCCTCCACATCCCCGATCCAGAGAACAACGTCGAGCTCGTCCGGCTGGAGCAACCCGCTCCCGGGACGTACCTGATCCAGGTCTCGGCCACGAACATCCTCCGAGGACCCCAGGACATGGCGCTCGTGGTTGCGGGCAGCCTGGGATCAGGCCTCACCTCCATAAGCTGACATAGGAGGCTCGATGCTGAAACTGCACATGGTCCAGGCGGAGTTCGGCGAGTGCCTCATCGTCGAATGCGGCCCTGAAGATGATGCCAAGTTCGTCCTCGTGGACGGTGGCCCGAACAGCACGTACGCGAGCCATCTAAGGCTCCGCTCGAGTCGATCGCAGGAAGAGGCGGGAAGCTCGATATCGCGATGCTGAGTCACGTCGACAACGACCACCTCATCGGGCTGTTGGACCTGTTCGCCGAGCTCCGACAGCAACGCACGGACCAAGAGGCCGAGACGATACCGATCGACGCCCTCTGGCTGAACTCCTTCGACGGGACGATCGGCGCCGGGACCGACATCCAGTCCCGCGCGGAGGCCCTGGTCGCGGCGGGAAGCCCCGCGACCATGCCCGCATCGTCCATGGCGGTCGAGGGGATCGGCGAGGGCAACTCCCTTCGGCTGGCGGCTATCGACCTGGGCGTTCCCCTCAACCCCGGCTTCGCAGGGGAGGTCGTCTGCGTCGACGATCTCCCGGCTCCGGTTGAGATCGGAGACCTGGTGCTCCGAGTGGTGGGCCCGACTCGGACGAACCTGGAGGAGCTCAGGGCTCAATGGCTCACCTGGCTCGAGACGCACGAGGCCACCATCGGGGCCGGGAGCCCTCAGGTGGCCGCCATGGCCGACCGAAGCGTGCGAACCTCAGCAGCATCATGGTGATGGCGGAGGCTGCCGGGAAGCGCATGCTCCTCACCGGCGACGGCCGGGGCGATCACCTCATCCAGGGGCTCGGTCAGGCCGGCCTCCTCACCGATACCGGAACGTGTCACGTGGAGCTGCTGAAGCTTCCCCACCATGGCAGCGACCGGAACGTGACGAGATCCTTCCTCGAGACCGTGACCGCGGACATCTACGTGGCTTCGGCGAATGGGAAGGACGGCAATCCGGACCTGCCGACGCTCATATGGATCGTCGAGACTGCCAAGGACCGAGGTGCCGAGATCGAGCTGGTACTGACGAACCAGACGCCCTCGAGCGACGAGCTCCTCGCGACGCGCGACCCCTCCGAGTTCGGCTACGAACTCACCATCATGACCGAAACCGACGTCATGACCCTGGTCCTCGACGACGACGAGCCATAACTCGGCTGAAGGAACGTGGGCACGTCGGACAGCCTCCTCACCGTGATCCTTGTGCGATGCAGACGGGCAGCTTCAGCCCTGAGTTCACGACGAAGTTGGCGCAGGCCCTTCGAACGTCTGGCTGCTAGCCGGGCCCGACGAACTTCTAGTCTGATCGTGTCGGCGGCCGCTTGAACGTATAGATGCCGCGACCCGGTCCGATTCGCGGGTCCCGGTCCTGGTGAACCCCCATCTGACGTTGCGGGAGGAGTGGGATTCGAACCCACGGATGAGTTGCCCCATCAACGGTTTTCAAGACCGTCGCCTTCGTCCGCTCGGCCATCCTCCCGGGAAGAAGCGTAGGGGAGCGCAGGGCCTGGTGCACCCCGATTAGACCGTCGACATCGCGACCAGCGTCGGATCGCGCAGTTCGAGTAGGTACCCAGACCGCGCGGAGCGGAGCGTGGGCTCTCGCGAGCCATCACACCGGCGGGGACCTTCCGGGCGGCGCCCGGTATCCCGGCCGCCGCTCTCGCCCCGTTCCTGCTGTCTCTGGGCTTCCTCGCGATGCTCGCCTGAAGATGAGCCGGTCGGACCCGAACGCGCTCGCGGTGAACTTGTCGGCTCCCGCCTTGCCTGAGTCACCGCAGGACCTCGGGCGGCCCCGGGCGCCGATCGGCGCTTGGTAGGGTCGGGGACGTGCAGGGTCCGCACGATCCCGATGGGGGTCACGAGGTCGACCTCGGAGCCGGCGACGAGCGCCCCGGCCAAGGTCTTTCCCCGTTCTTCTCCAGGCGGCGCTTCCTAACGACCTCCGGCCTCGCGCTCGCCGGGGCCACCCTGTACGCGTGCACCGGCGGCGGCCGCAAGGAGCCCGTCGTCGTCCCGACGGCGACGAGGTCGGTCACGGCGACGGACACCCGCTGGCCGATCAAGCGCGTCGTGTACGTCATGCCCGAGAACCGGAGCTTCGACAACATCTTCGGCACGTTCCCCGGCGCGAACGGCGCCACCACCGGAGTGAAGTTCGGCACCGAGGTGCCGCTCGCACCCTCGCCGCACTGGCTCCCCGGCGACCTGCCGCACGACCGAGCCGCGTTCCTGACCAGCGTCAACGGTGGCATGTACGACGGCTTCGGGATCGGCCAGTTCGGTGACCCATGGGCCTACACGATGCACGAGGAGGCCATGGTTCCGGTCTACTGGCAGTGGGCCCGCGACTACGTTGTGTGCGATAACTACTTCTGCTCGGTCGGGGGTCCCTCGTACCCGAACCACCTGTTCTTCGTCGCCGGCCAGTCCGGCGGCGTGCTCGACAACCCCGAGAACATCGAGACCCGCCAAGACGAGAACGGCACCTTCAAGAGCTGGGGCTGCGACGCCGTCGGCGAGAACGTCTTCGTCTTCGTGAAGGACGACAAGGGCAACCTCACCAAGCACGACACGTGCTTCAACTTCCGCACGGTGCCGCAGCAGCTCGAGGAGATCGGCGTGAGCTGGGCGTTCTACTCCGCGAGCCCCTACCAGAGCGGGTACTTCTGGAACGCGCTCAACGCGATCGCCGGCGTCTACCACACGGACCTGTGGCGCCCCGAGCACATCCGGCCCGTCGACCGGATCGTGGAGGACATCCGCGGCGGGACGCTGCCCGCGGTCACGTGGGTCACGCCGCGGTTCGAGCTCTCAGGCCACCCACCCGAGAGCACGTGCTTCGCGCAGGACTGGCTCGCCGGCATCGTGAACGCGGTGATGGAAAGCGACGGCTGGGAGCACACGGCTCTGTTCATCTCGTGGGACATGTGGGGTGGGCTGTACGACCACGTCCCGCCACCGATGGTGGACGACATCGGCTACGGCTACCGGGTGCCGAACCTGGTCCTCTCGCCGTACGCGAAGAAGGGCATGGTCGACCACGAGCGGGCCGACCTGTGCGCGCCGCTGAGATTCATCGAGGACAACTGGGGCCTGCCCTACCTCACCGACCGGATCGAGGCGAGCCACAACTTCGAGCACGTCTTCGACTTCGATCGGAACCCGCGCAGGGACGCCCGCCCGGCTCCCAAGATCGCCTCCTGCTACGGCTCACCGTGGGAGTACCCCGGCGACACCTACCCCGGCTGGCCCGAGGGCACCGACCCGGACGAAACCCACTTCGTGCAGCAGGGCCCGTAGCAGGGCCTGCTCGTCACGTCGGGGCTCCGACTTCCATACCCCGTCATAGCGGCGCGATTGGCGCAGCGCCGCACCCCGATGCCGGCCGAACGCCGACCTTCCTGGAGCCCTCATAACGGGGTGATCGTCGGGCGCCACGGTAACCCGAAGACCGTTTTCAAGACCGTCGCCTTCGTCCGCTCGGCCATCCTCCCAAGAAGAAGCGTAGGGGACCGATCGGCTTTGTGCATCACGCACAAGACCGTTGACGGGTCCCGATGGCCTGATCAGGGGCGAGGGAACTGCGCGGCCGAGCATCTCGACCCGAGCCGGGCGGCTATCGGCTGGAGGAAGTAAGGGACCACTTCCCCTCAGCTCAAACGATCGGTCACGCGGCGCTTGACGGATGGGTACTCCTGGCGGCCTATATGACGCTCCGCGCCTACCAACTCCATAAATGACAACCGCTCTTGGAATACGAAATACGATGTGGCCGGCATTTCCCGTCAGTCGCTCCAGCAGGTAAGCATCCTTCTCTACCTTGAGTAACTATCCTTTCCAGGGCGGTAACTAGGGAGGCCGTCCTCAACCAAGGGTCGGCTCCAAACGGTCAAGGAGCGCGGTGATTTGGGTCCGCGCGAATTGATAGGCATCGGAAAGCCAGTATCGATTCTCGATCTCTGGCTCGATGGAAGAGCGGATCTTCACATCCATGCGGGGACTAGGCCCATCCCTCCGACCGTAGAAACGAAGTACCTCTGCGCCCTCTTCGGCCCGGATCGGTTTGTGGGGGGCCCACTTCCTGCTCGGCACGAAATCAATTACAGCGCCGATGGTGAGATCAAGGTCGAACGGCCGCATAGCGGTGGTCTGGATCGTGCGGTGCTTGTCTCGATTCGAAAGGTAGTGAAGAGCAAGGAGGGGATGGCGGTCGGTCCTTCGCTCACCCAACAGGTAGGGCTGAACCTTTCGAATGACCGCGAGTTGCTCGCGGCGAAGGCCCGGCAACTTTCTGCTCGTGTCTTTAGGATTGGCAGGGGAGCGGATGGCTTCGTTGAAGGCCTTTCGTGTTGTACAGATCGGGAACGCGATCGAGTCCTGCTGTCTCTTACTCAGCGTAGCGGCGGGCCATTGCCCGGCGTTCACAAGCTCCCAGGCAGCATGGTCGAGTGCGGAACGGAGATTATGGAAGATGTCACCGAGGACGAGACCCCATTCCACCGGTGCCGCCTGAACGCCGCAATCGTCCAAACGATGCAACGGGATCGTGCCCGGTATTCCTGCTGGTAGGACCACGGATCGTGGCCGCCAGCTTTGATCTTGGCGAAGTTGTCCTCGATCAGAGTCTGGAGTTCCTTGAAGTGCGTCATCGCGAAGATCCGCTCCGGGGGCGGCGGGGTGGGACAGGAGAAGGGACAAGGGCCACCTACTCACGTTTGGGATCGGCGCCAGCCAAGCGTCATCGAGGCCTGGCCAACGGTTGTCCGGTCCTTGGTGGCCGGCGCACGGGAACGTCGCAGGCCCGCCCCCTGCTAAGGGAGGGATATGGATCGTGACGGCCCCGTGGCATCACGATCGCGATATGCGTCGTGCTCTCCTCCTAATCCCACAGGGTCGGCTTCCACACCATCAGCACGAGGATGGTGAGGGTCATCGCCGTCACGACCACGCCACATACCCGCGCGGTCGACGCGGCCGTCGCGTACTCCGACTCGCATTCCTCGCCGGCCGCGGCACGCTCGGCCAGCGCCCGCTGTCGCCGGAACGAGGGCGCATAGACCGCGATCGCAAGGACGGTCAACGCGACATAGAGACCGAGCGAGAGCTCGAGCCAGGCCGCGCGGAGCAGATCCCAGTCCAGCGTCGCCACGAGCATCACACCTGTCACGACCTGAGCGACGTACGCCGGCGTCGTGATCCGCCGATCGATCCACGAGACGGTCCGCAGGGCGAACGCACGCTCGCCGGCTCCATGGGCCTCACCCCGGCGGATCCAGGGTCCGTACGAAAGCGAGAACCCGAGCGCGACCACGGCGCCCAGCACATGCAGCACGAGGAGCAGCGATCGCAGGCTCACGGCGCCAGACTACCGGCACGGATCGGTCCCATCGACGCCTTCGGCGGCGCACGGACGGCGGAGATGGGAGGATTGGCGCCATGGTCGAGAGGTCGCGCCGCGCCGCCGTGATCACGGTATCGGATGGCGTGACTCACGGCACCCGCGAGGACGAGTCGGGCGAGGCCTCGGAGGTGATCCTTCGCCAGGCCGGGTTCGACGTGGACGGGCGGATCGTCGTGCCCGACGAGGGGTCGGAGATCCAGCGCGTGTTGCGCGAGCAAGCCGAGGGCTGACCTACTGTCCGGCGTGTCAGAGGGCGGCAAAGCTCTGGCGACCGCCGGCTGTCACGCCTCGTCCGGTAGCGTTCGCCCCACCACGACGTTGCGCTATCGTTCGCGGCAGGAGCGGTCGAGGCCGAAGAGGAGGATCGTGTTCGCGCTCAACACCCACGTTCAGCCCGAGATCATCCAGGGCGGGATGGGGGTCGCCGTCTCGAGCTGGCGACTCGCGCGCGCGGTCTCGTGCTCGGGTCAGCTCGGCGTGGTCTCGGGCACGGCGCTCGATCTGGTGCTCGCCCGGCGGCTGCAGCTGGGCGACCCCGACGGCGCCCTACGGCGGGCGATCGCCCGCTTCCCGGATGTGGAGGTGGCCGAGCGCATCCTCCGCCGGTACTTCCTGCCCGACGGCCTGCCTCAGGGTCGGGCGTTCAAGAGCACGCCGATGTACACGGCCGAGCCTCATCGCAGCAACCACGAGCTCGCCGCCCTGGGCGGTTTCGTCGAGGTGTCCCTCGCCAAGGAGGGACACCTCGGGCTCGTCGGCATCAACTTCCTGGAGAAGATCCAACTGCCCACGCCGGCCACGCTCTACGGCGCGATGCTCGCCGGCGTGGACTACGTGCTCGTCGGCGCGGGGATCCCGCGGGACATCCCGGGCCTGATCGACGGCCTGACGCGGCACGAGCCGGTGACGCTGCCCCTGCACGTGACCGACGCCGCCCCGGGCGAGTCCTACGCGCTACGGTTCGACCCCCGCACCGTCGTGGCGTCGCCGGAGGGTCCCTTGTCCCGACCCTGGTTCCTCGCGATCATCGCCTCGCCGACCCTCGCGATCAGCCTGGCGCGCAAGACCCCCGGGGTCGACGGCTTCGTGATCGAGGGGCCGACGGCGGGTGGTCACAACGCTCCCCCTCGGGGCCCGCTCACACTCGAGGCCGGCCAGCCCGTGTATGGGCCGCGCGACGAGGTCGACCTCGCGAAGATCCGTGAGCTGGGGCTACCCTTCTGGCTCGCCGGCGGCCAGGCGACGCCCGAGCGGCTCCGCACCGCCCGGGCGGAGGGCGCCGCGGGCATCCAGGTCGGCACGGCCTTCGCGTTCTGCGAGGAGTCGGGGATGGATCCTGCCCTGCGGGAACAGGTGATCGAGGAAGCCCGGACGGGCGAGGTGGTCGTGTTCACCGATCCGCTCGCCTCGCCGACGGGTTTCCCTTTCAAGGTTGTTCAGCTCGAAGGGACCCTGTCCGAGGAGGACGTGTACGAACGACGCGAGCGCCGGTGCGACCTCATGTATCTCCGCGAGATCTACCGCCGCCACGACGGCTCCCTGGGGTACCGATGCTCCGGCGAACCCACCGACGACTTCGAGCACAAGGGTGGGACCGCCGGCGGTACGACGGGCCGCAAGTGCATCTGCAACGGCCTCACGGCCACCGTGGGCCTGGGTCAGCGTCGTCACGGCGAGCTCGAGCCCCCGATCGTCACCGCCGGCGACGACCTGAGGGACCTGGCCCGCCTGATCCCCGACGGCGCGAGCGCGTACGCGGCCGCCGACGTCGTCGACTACCTGCTCGACCGCTCGCCCGCTTGAGCGGGCGGGGATGACTCCTACCTCACCGCTCTTGAGGATAGTTTGATCCAGAGTCCGGCCTCTGGATCGGGACCAAGTGCTACTGCAGATGAGCGGCACGAAGGGCCCGAACAGACCGGCCCCCGCGAGACCGGAGCACGCGTGAGATCGCTCGACCCGTGCACGAGCAGGAACCGCGCACCGTCGGCTTCGTCCGCTCGGCCATCCTCCCGGAGCGAGTGTAGTGGTGGAGCCGTACCGCTGAGGTCTACCCTCTTGGGATGAGCGCCGAGGGTACCGGGGTGCCCGATGCGACGGAGCAGCGTCTAGCCGAGGACGAGCGTCTCAGATCCGAGGCCCGCTATCGCGCGTTGGTGGAACAGGTGCCGGGCATCGTCTACATCGACACCAACGAGACGGATCCAGCACCCATGTACGTGAGTCCTCAGGTGCTCGAGCTCACGGGGTACAGCGTCGAGGAATGGATGGCCGACAGGGCTCTCTGGCTGAAGGCCACCCACCCGGACGATCGCGATCGCGTGCGCGAGGAATGGCTGTCGGCCGTAGGAAGACGGGCGCCGTTCTCCATCGAGTACCGGTCGGTCCACCGCGACGGCCGCGTGTCATGGTTCCACGACACCGCACGTTTGGTGCACTCCGAGGAGGGCAAGCCCCTCTTCTGGCAGGGGCTGATCCAAGACGTCACGGAGGCGAAGCGGGCCGAAGTGATGGTCGAGGAGTCCGAGCTGCGGCATCGCAAGCTCGTGGAACAGGTGCCCGCGGTCGTGTTCATCGACTCGCACGAAGAATCGCCCACCTGTTACTACGTCAGCCCGCAATCGACGGAGATGCTCGGGTATACCCCCGAGGAGTTCCAGGACGACCCTGCCCTGTTCTTCCGGATCATGCATCCGGAAGATGTCGACCGCGTCGGTAACGCGTGGGTCGACGCGGTTCGGCACGGCGATTCGTTCCTATGCGACTTCCGGCTGATCCGCCGCGACGGCGAGCTCGTATCCGTCCGGGAGGCGGCCGTGCTGATCCGCGATGGCGACGGCAACCCCGCCTATTGGCAGGGACTCATCCAGGACCTCACCGATCGCAAGCGCGCGGAGGACGGCCTCCGCGCATCCGAGGCGCGGTACCGCATGCTCGTCGAACAGGTTCCCGCCGTCGTCTACGAGATGGGGCCCGACGACGAGCGCCGGACGCTCTTCGTGAACCCGCAGGTGGAGGCGCTCTTCGGCTATTCGCGAGAGGAATGGCTGGACCAACCCGACATCTGGATCGAGCTGTTGCACCCCGACGACCGCGAGATCGAGCTCGCCGCGCACGACCTCCACAACGAGACCGGCGAGCCGTGGAGCCAGGAGTATCGGCTGATCGCGAACGACGGCAGGGTCGTGTGGGTGCGTGACCAGGCTCGGCTGGTCCGCGACGAGGAAGGGAACGCCTCCACCTGGCAGGGCATCATGCTCGACATCACCGGACAGAAGGACATGGAAGAACGGCTCCGTCAGTCGAACGACGACCTCGAGTTCCGCGTGCTGGAACGCACGGCTGAGCTCGAGGAGGCGAACGAGATGATGACGCTCGAGATCGGCGAGCGGAAACGCATCGAGACCGAGCTCCTGGGGGCGCACGAGCGGTACCGACGACTCGTGGAGGATCTCCCGGCCGTCGTGTACCTGTGGCAGGTCCACGACCCGGAGAATACCGGCCAGCACTATACGAGCCCGCGCATCGAAAAGCTGCTCGGCTATTCGGCCGAGGAATGGAACACCAGCGACGTCTGGATCGAACGGCTCCATCCACACGACCGTGAACGCGTTCTGGCCGCCTCCGCACGCAGCGAGACGACGGGCGAGCCGTTCAGCGAGGAATACCGGGTGTTCGCCAAGGACGGCCGGCTCGTCGTCGTGTTCGACCACGCCACGCTTCTCTCGCGCGACCAGCGGGGCCAGCCGTTCCTGTTCCAGGGCGTGCTGATGGACATGACGGACCGGCATCGGGCGGAGGAGCACGCCGCACGGGCCGCACAGCGCTACCGCGAGATCGCCGAAGACGGGCCCGTCGTCTTCATGGTCTTGGAATACGCCGCCGATCTCGAACAGCGCTTCAGGCTCCGCTACCTGAGCCCGCAGATCCAGGACATCCTCGGGTATCCGGCCGCTCGCTTCTACGCGGACCCGTGGAGCATGCTCGACATCGTGCACCCCGACGACATCGCATCGGCAGAGGCGCTCAGCCAGCGCATCATGGACGGGCATCCATGGGATCTCGACTACCGGATGATCGCCGACGACGGACGGGTGAGGTGGATACACCTCGAGGGTCGAACCATGGAACGCGACGACGAGGGACGTCCCCGCCGGCTGCAGGGCATCATGATGGACGTCACCACTCGCAAGGAGAACGAGGAGCGCGCGAGCGAGGAGGCGTCACAACTCCGATCGCTCGTCGAACAGATGCCGGGCGTCCCGTGGACGTACGCGGTGGACGACCCAGCCGATTGGCGGCCGATCTACATCGCGCCGCAGGTGGGGCAACTCCTCGGGTACACGGCGGAGGAGCTCATGGCGGAGCCTCGGTTCTTCCAACGACTCGTGTATCCGGACGACCTCGCGGGGATCCTTGCATTGGCGGCGCGCCGGATCCGTCGGGGCGAACCGTGGACGGCCGAGTTCCGGATCGTCGCGCGGGACGGCAGGGTCCTCTGGCTCCGAAGCAGGGGCAACCCCGGTCGCGACGACCAAGGCCGGCCGGTGCTCCACGGGATCTGGCTCGACATCACGGCGGAACGGGAACGAGAGGACTCCGCGAGCGGCGGGTCTACCGAACGACGCGAACGCTGAACGACCGAGACATCAGTCCTTCGGCGCGAGCATATGAACCGACTCCGGCAGGTACGGATGCAGCTTCGCGGGGAGTGCGACCGATCCATCCGCCTGCTGGTGATTCTCCATGATCGCGATCAGGGTGCGTCCGATCGCCGTCGCCGTCCCGTTGAGCGTGTGGAGCACCTCGACCCCCCCGCCGGTCCTGCGCATGCGCGTCCTGGCTCGACGTGCTCCGTAGTCCGTGTAGTTCGAGCACGAGGTCAGCTCTCGGTACCGCCCTTGTCCCGGGAGCCACGCCTCGATGTCGTATTTCTTCGCCGCTGAGCCGCCGAGGTCACCCGCGGCGATGTTGACGACCCTGTAAGGGAACTCGAGGCTGCCGAGGATCTCCTCTTCAACGGACACGAGCAGCTCGAGCTCATCCCAGCTCGACTCAGGAGTGCTGAACGAGAACATCTCCACCTTGTCAAATTGATGAACACGGAACATGCCACCGAGATCCTTGCCGTAGGTCCCTGCCTCGCGTCGGAAACAGGTGGAGTAGCCGGCATACCGCCTCGGCAGGATCTCTTCATCCAGGATCTCGTCCATGTGCAGCGCCGCGAGCGGCACTTCGGACGTTCCCACCAGGTAGAGGTCGTCCTGCTCGGTCTTGTAGATGTTGACCGCCTCGGTTGGCAGGAACCCCGTCCCGTACAAGGCTTCCTCACGGACCAGCACCGGAGGGATGACCGGCGTGAATCCCCTGGCCATCAAGATGTCGAGAGCGTGCCTGACGAGCGCGAACTGCAGCAGCACGATGTCGCCCAACAAGTAGACGAAGCGGGAGCCGGACGTCCGGACGGCGCGTTCGATGTCCAGCACGCCGAGCAACTCTCCAAGCGCCACGTGATCGCGCGGCTCGAAGTCGAACGCGGTGGGCTCACCGTGGTGGCGCACCTCCACGGCGTCCTCATCCGTGAAGCCGTCGGGCGCGCTCTCGTGCGGGATGTTCGGGGTCTTCGCGAGCAGGTCGGTGAGCGCAGCCTCCGCGGCCTCCAGCTCGGGCTCCATCGCCTTGAGCTCGGCGGACACCTTGCTGACCTCGGCGATCAGCCGTTGCTTCTCGTCGCCTTGGGCGCCGCCGATCGCCTTCGACGCTTGGTTCTGCGAGGTGCGAAGAGCTTCGACGCTTCCGATCAGCGTCCGGCGACGCTCGTCTACGACGAGCAGCGCGTCGACGGCGTCGGCGAGGTTCCTGCGCGCGAGGCCTTTGCGGAACGGTTCTGGGTCTTCTCGGATCGCTTTGATGTCGAGCATCTACGGCACCTTCACTTGCTCCGTCTTCTCGGTCGTGGGTGTGCCGGCCGGGTTCGCGGCTTTCGCCTGCGATCCGGCCTGACCGGACGACGACGAGCCAGTTGCGGCCCCGTCCATGATGCTCTGCCCGTGGAAGATGCCACCCTCTTCGACGACGAGCGTCTTCGACGTGATGTTTCCGTCGACGCGGCCGCCGCGGGCGAGGTGCGCTTTGCCCTTCACGGCGATGTTGCCCTTGAAGCGACCGGCTACCGAGACGTTCTGCGCGCGGATGTCGGCCTCGACCTGGCTCTGCGGCGAGAGCGTGACGTCGCCGTCGGCGTTGATCTGGCCCTTCACCTGCCCGTCGATCCGCAGGCTGCCGGCGGAGACGACGTTCCCATCCAGACGCGCGCCGACACCGACGACCGTGACCTCACCGTTCTCCGCCATCTGC